>JAYWAZ010000158.1:0-5481 GCA_043781975.1 Bacteroidota bacterium | reverse complement strand
AGGGACATTATTATGTGGACGCCAAAGACGGACAGCTGAAAAAGTCCACCAGCGCTTACGAACGCCCGCAGCCACACGCCTGTTTCATATTAAGCGTTAATGACGACCTCGTTAATGAAGGCGGCATCATGGACCTATGGGTGCGGGAGGCGCGGATCTTTAAATATGGAAGTGGCGTAGGTACCAATTTTTCGAGCATACGCGGTGAAGGAGAGAAACTGAGCGGCGGGGGAACTTCCAGCGGACTGATGAGTTTTTTAAAGATCGGCGACAGGGCCGCAGGCGCCATTAAAAGCGGGGGAACCACAAGAAGGGCGGCCAAGATGGTTTGTCTGGATATTGACCATCCCGAGATCGTGGAATTCGTTAACTGGAAAACAAAGGAGGAGGATAAAGTGGCGGCCCTGATCGCGGCGGGCTATTCCAACGATTATGAGGGAGAGGCCTACCGCACGGTAAGCGGACAAAACAGCAACAATTCGGTAAGGATACCCAATGCCTTTTTTAATGTACTGGATGAAGACGGCGAATGGGAGCTGAAAGCAAGAAGTGATGGAAGGACCATGCGCAGGGTGAAGGCAAGGGAACTGTGGGACCAGATCAATAATGCGGCCTGGCGCTGCGCCGACCCCGGTACGCAGTATGATACCACCATCAATGAATGGCATACCTGTCCCGAAGGCGGCCCCATTAGGGCGTCTAATCCATGCAGTGAGTATATGTTCCTCGATAACACGGCCTGTAACCTGGCGAGCGTTAACCTTCGCCGCTTTTTCGAAGAATCGGACAATACATTTGACGTGCCGGGATTTGAATATACCTGCCGCTTATGGACCGTGGTATTGGAGATCTCCGTACTGATGGCCCAGTTCCCATCAAAGGAAGTGGCGCAGCTGAGTTACGATTACCGTACCCTTGGACTGGGTTATGCCAACCTGGGTTCGATGTTAATGGTAAGCGGTATTGCTTACGACAGTGAAGATGCAAGGGGCATCGCCGGCGCCATCACCGCGATCATGACCGGCGTATCTTATAAAACATCAGCGGAACTGGCCGCATTCCTGGGCCCCTTCGCGAAATATGAAGAGAATAAAAAGCACATGTTACGGGTGATGCACAACCACCGTGCCGCCGCCTATGACGCTTCCGAAGCCTATGAAGGCCTTGAGATAAGACCCCAGGGCATCAATGCGAAATATTGCCCCGACTATTTACTAAAAGCGGCCACCAAGGCATGGGATGAGGCCGTTCAGCTGGGCGAAAAATATGGTTACCGTAACGCACAAACGACGGTGATCGCCCCCACGGGTACCATCGGCCTGGTAATGGATTGTGACACCACCGGTGTGGAACCCGATTTCGCCCTGGTGAAATTCAAGAAGTTAAGCGGGGGCGGATATTTCAAGATCATCAACCAAAGTGTTCCGCAGGCGCTCCGCAATTTAAAATACAGCGAGCCCGAGATCGAAGCCATCGTGAATTATGCCAAGGGGCACGCTTCATTGGAAAAATCGCCCTTCATCAACCGGCATACGCTGATGGAGAAAGGTTTTACTTCCGAAGACATTGAAAAACTGAACGCTGTATTGGGCGCAGCCTTTGAGATCGGTTTTGTGTTTAACGTATACACTTTGGGCGAATCCTGCCTGGAACGCCTTGGTTTTACACCCGGGCAATACCATGATTTTGGATGGAGCCTGCTGGAAGCCCTGGGATTCAGTGATGAAGCCATCGAAGCCGCCAATATTTATATCTGCGGTACCATGACGGTGGAGGGCGCACCTTATTTAAGAGATGAGCACCTTTCTGTTTTTGATTGCGCCAATAAATGCGGTCAGATCGGCGAGCGTTATATCCATGCGCACGGGCATATCCGGATGATGGCTGCTGCACAACCCTTCCTCAGCGGCGCCATCTCAAAGACCATCAACCTGCCCAATGAGGCCACTAAAGAAGAGATCGCCGATGCCTATCGCATGAGCTGGGAACTGGGCTTAAAAGCATGTGCCCTTTACCGTGATGGTTCAAAATTATCACAGCCACTGAGCAATAAAAGCGATAAGAAAAAGAAACTGGATGAAGTGATCGGTGAGGACAAGGCGATGGAACTGGCCGCGGAGATATCCACCATGGTGGATATGGGTAAGCTCACCATCGACGACCTGCTGGATGAAATGAACAAGCGGGTACAGAACAGCGCCGATACCACCCTGAAACGCCAGTTGGCCATGATCGTAGAGCGCAGGGCACTACCGGCTAAGCGTAGGGGCTTTACACAAAAAGCGAAGATAAACGGCCAGGCCCTGTTCCTGCGTACCGGCGAATACAACGACGGAACCCTGGGTGAAATATTCATCGATATGGCCAAGGAAGGCGCGACCATGCGCAGCATGCTCAACTGCTTTGCCATCGCCATCTCCATCGGCCTGCAGTACGGTGTGCCGCTGGAAGAATATGTTGAAAAATTCGTGTTCACCCGTTTCGAGCCGAGTGGCATGGTGGAACACCCGAATATCAAGAGCGCCACTTCCATCATCGACTTCATCTTCCGTTCCCTGGCTTATGAATACCTGGGAAGAAATGACCTGGTACATGTACTGGATGCACCAGAAGTGCAGAACCTGGGTAATGCGGAATGGGATGAATCCAGTCCAACCATTGGCGAGCGTAAGCCGGAGTTGAGTGAAGTGAGGGTGATCGGTGCCTCCAATGGAACGACGCAGCCACCGTCTGCCAAAGCACATCGCACGGCGCACGTCACCAGGGTTTCCAATGGAATGGATGCGGTAAATGCGGCGGCCAAAAGCATGCAAAGCGATGCACCGGCCTGCAATACCTGCGGACATATCACCGTGCGCAGCGGCACCTGCTACAAGTGTTTGAATTGCGGGAACAGTATGGGTTGCAGTTAGACACTCCTAAATCCTCTAAAGGGGACTTTATACACGCTGAGTAGATAATGAGGCTTTAGAAATTTGAAGGGTGGATTTTATTTGAATAGCACGAACATAAAAAAGCCATCAGTGTAAAAGCTGGTGGTTTTTTATTGCCCCCGACAGCGGTTGCAAACCTTGTCGGCAGTAATTAAAGAGAGACGAAAATATGTCTCGTTAGATAATGGAGTGAGATTTTAAAATGACCGCTGTCGGGGTTTGCAACCGCCGACAGGGGCTCTTCGTTTATTGACCTAACCACTCCTTAAAACCATTTACCCTTTCGCGGCTTACAATGGTCTCGGCATTCGTGGCGGGCAAAATTTCCAGCTTTAACCGACCGCCCAGCCAGGTATGCACTTTTTTTATGGCTTCTATATTGACCAGTAGGTGACGGTTGATGCGGTAAAACTTATTGGGCTGCAACTGCTCTTCTAACTGGGAAAGATTATTTTCAAGCAGGTGCCTGTTGTTGTTAAAATCAACGGCGAAACAAAGTTTACCATCGGCATAACAGAAGGCGGTGGCTTCTGTTTTTATATAGCCAAGCTGCTGCCCCCTTTTTACCAGCAGCCGTTCCTTGTATTTGGCGGCGGTCATTTCGCGGACCAGTTTCAGGATCTTTTCGGAAAAATCATTTTCTTTTTTATGGTATAGCTGCCGGTATTTTTCAACCGCGGTCCGCAGTTCTTCTTCATCGATCGGTTTCAGCAGGTAATCGATACTGTTCACCTTGAAGGCCTTCAGGGTATACTGGTCAAAGGCCGTGGTAAAAATTACGGGTACGGTTATTTTGGCCTGGTAAAAAATATCAAAACTCAAACCATCGGCAAGCTGGATATCCATAAAGATAAGATCAATGTTATCCGCCGACCGGAAATATTGAATGGCAGCGGCCACACTGTCCAGGCGGTGCACCACTTCGATCTCATCGCTGAGCGCGTGCAGTAATTTGGTAAGCCGGTTGGCCGCCGGCGCTTCATCTTCTATGATTATTACCCGCATATTAATTTTGGATCAGTGGAATTGAAACAGTGAAACTTCCGTTGCTTTCTGACACTTTCACTGTTTTGTCGCCCAACAGCTTATAACGGTTACGAATATTCTCCAGGCCAATGCCCGTTGATTCGATCAGCTGGTTCTTCACCTGCAGGTTATTGCTGATCACCAAATTGCCGTTTTCGGAGAATACGCTGATCTTTAAAGGCTTTTCTGATGAAACGATATTGTGCTTGATCGCATTTTCCATCAGCAGCTGCAGTGAGAAGGGAACGATCCGTTGCTGCAGTTTTTCATCCGGTACATCGATGTCGATATCCAGGTTGTTGCCAAACCTTGTTTTCAATAAAAATCCATAGGCTTTCAAAACGTCCAGCTCATCTTTTAAGGGGATGCTTTTTTCATCCTGTACCTCCAGGATATGACGGTACACTTTCGACATCTGCTGCACAAAATCAACCGCCTGTTGCGGGTTGTCGGGGATGATGGAACACAACGTGTTCAGGTTATTGAATAAAAAATGGGGATTCACCTGGGTTTTCAGGGCACTCAGCTGGGCATTCAGGGTTTCACGTTTCAGGGTTTCTTTTTCCTCCACCGACTTCCTGAGCTCATTCATGAAATAAACACTTTCATAAATGGCGATGATCATGATGGTGCAGAAAATGGCGGCCGAATTGGAATTGATCATCACATCCGTTTGGAAATGACTGATGCTATATCCTTTGAAGATTACATCATCCATCACCCAGCCAAGCAGGTTATTCCCGATCACGGTGAAAAGGAACATGCTGGCCGATTGAAGTACCAGGCGTTTGCGCACGTCCCTGAACAAAGGGTATTTGGCCCGGGCCCGGATCATGATCCAGCGGTCGCCGATCCACAGGATGGTGGTGACCAGAAGTATGGTCACATATTTGTCCCAGGTGAAATAAGGGAACCTGGTGAAACGGCAGCCCATAAATACAATGGGCACGATGAAACTTAATACCGGGATGCTGAAGAGCATGATCAGCCTGTCATCAAAACCTATTTTACAATTGGTGCGCCTCATTTGGTAAAGTTATTAAAACCGGCAGGGATTCCGGTAAATTCTACACCGAATAATCCAACTGCCGGTTTTTTACTGGAACAGAATAATATTATTTCCCGTTGCGTCCGTTATATACTTCCACCGCTTCTTTTAAGCCGGCGATATTGCCTTCCGCAGCTTTTGCCTTGTCAATAGCGGGGGTATATCCGCCAAAAGTTCCTGTGATGAGGGCATTAAGGTTTTTCTTTGAAACCAGTTTCAGTTCATGGATCCTGTTGTCATAGATGAAATAATCGCCGGTTTTACCTTCCGTGCCGCTGATGAACATTACTTCGCCGCCTGAATAGGTTGGCTTGGAAGAGGCATTGCTTGATTTTTGCAGGAAACTCAGGTCGCCGTTGACCATCACTTTAAAGAAATCGCCACGGATGCAGACAAAGCTGCTACCATCTATTTCAGCCCCGTTAAGGTCAAGGCCGTTGTAATTCTTTTCTTTTCCACCGTTCAGTAAAACCA
>JAYWAZ010000157.1:0-5484 GCA_043781975.1 Bacteroidota bacterium | reverse complement strand
TTCTTTTTTGGACAAGCAAAAAAGAAAAAACAAAATCATTGGAAATAAGTTACTGTTTAATAGTATCTCTTAGAATATTTAATAGCACAACACGTTAATTAAATAATATTCACCTCCCTTTCCAACACTACGCTGAATTTTTCTTTAACGCTTTGCAGTATCTCTTCGCTCAGGTCTAAAATTTCTTTTCCACTTGCATTGCCATAATTGACCAATACCAGTGATTGCCAGCTATGGCAACCGGCATCGCCCCGGCGGAAACCCTTCCACCCACAATATTCTATCATCCAGCCGGCAGCCAGTTTATACTCGCCGTTCTCCTGCACATAGCCCACTATTTTTGGAAAATCTTCTTTCAGTTTCCGGAATGCCTCCACAGTAACGTGCGGGTTCTTAAAAAAGCTGCCTGCATTGCCCATGACTTTGGGGTCGGGTAATTTTGAAGAACGGATATTGATGATCGCCTGCGCAATGGACTGGATACTCAATTCCTTCACGCCCATCCTTTCCAGTTCCTGATCAATGGCGCCATAAGAGATATTAAAGACCGGTTTTTTGTTTAAGCGAAAGGTAACGCCCGTAATTACAAACTCATTCCTTAATTTGTTTTTGAAGATGCTGTCACGATACCCGAACACACAATCATTCACTGAAAAGATGTGGATTTTTTTTTCACCGATATGAAAAGCCTCCACGGCATGGATCACATTTTTTACCTCCACTCCATAGGCCCCTATATTTTGCATGGGTGAGGCACCAACATTTCCGGGTATCAATGCCAGGTTCTCTACTCCGGCCCAGTTGTTATGCAGGCAATGTTCTACAAAACCATGCCAGTCCTCCCCCGCCCCAACATGAACATAGATATGATGCAGATCTTCCTTTACTTCATGAATACCGGTCATTTCATTCTTCATGACCAGCCCGTCATAATCTTTTGTAAAGAGAATATTGCTGCCACCACCGAGGATAAGGGTTGACCGTTGACGGTTGGAAGTTGAAGGTTTATTAAATTCAATCAGTTCGTTTATACCATCAACAGAATTAAATGTGGCAAAATATTTGGCAGTAACGTTAATGCCAAACGTATTGTACCCCTTTAGTGATATATGCTCCAATAATTTCATTGTCCATTATAAAATTACCACTAATCATTTACACTTTATCCACATCCACCACTACCGTAACAGACCTGAACTTTTTTTCACTGCCTATTAAGCTGATATGGTTGCGTATGGCTTTCTTATAGCGCCCGCTCATCCCGGTTTCTTTTGGCAGCTTGATCAGAATTTCCATCAGGTACTGGTTACGGATCCGGTTCACGATGGGTGCTGCCGGCCCAACAATATATTCCTTCAGGTCCTGCCGCAGCGACGCAGCCAGTCTTTCCGCCGCCGATTCAACGATGGCCTTATCCTTATGCTTTAATGTCAATAAAACGATCCTGCTATATGGCGGATAAAAGAACTGTTTTCGATTCACGATCTCATAATCGTAAAACTGTTTGTAATCGTGCTGCTGCACCATTTGTAAAACCGGGTGCTTAACATTGCTTGCCTGTATCAGCACTCTTCCCTGCTCATTTTTTCTGCCCGCACGGCCACTCACCTGTTCCATCAGCTGGAAGGCGCGTTCATTCACCCTGAAGTCTGCAAAACTCAGCAGACCATCGGCATCTAAGATCCCAACCAGACTTACCTTATCGAAATCCAGGCCCTTGACCACCATTTGCGTTCCCACTAAAATATCGAGCCGGTGCTGTTCAAATTGCTGTATCAGGTTATCATGCGCCGATTTACCCCGCACACTGTCTACATCCATCCTCGCGATCTTATTTTTTGGAAATTCTTCTTCCAGCTGTTCTTCGATTTTTTCGGTGCCGAAATTTTTCTCCAGCCAGTTATTGCTGCCACAGGCCGGGCAACTGATCAGTTTCGGGTAGGTGCTGCCGCAATAATGGCAATGCAGTTTATTGCTGAACTTATGCAGGGTCAGTGAAACATCGCAATGCACGCATTGGGGAATGAAGCCACAAACACCACAAATAAGATAAGGGTTATACCCCCTCCTGTTTTGAAAAAGGATCACCTGCCTGTCGGATTCCAGCGCTTTTTGCATGGCTTCCTTTAACTGGGGACTGATCATCACCTTGCCTTTTTGCGCTACCTGCCTGGTATCGATGATCTCGATCGCAGGTAATTTAATACCTCCGAAACGTTCATTCAATTCTACCAGTGCGTACTTATTGTTCACTGCATTAAAATAGCTTTCCACCGATGGCGTAGCGCTTCCCAATAAAACCTTTGCTTTAAATAACGATGCATAATAGATCGCGGCATCCCTTGCATGGTACCTGGGAGCGGGATCCTGCTGTTTGAAAGAAGCGTCGTGCTCTTCGTCCACGATTATCAGTCCAAGGTCTTTAAAGGGCAGGAACAGGGCGCTCCTTGCACCCAGTACCATACGGGCCTCGCCGGTTCTTATCTTATTCCACAATTCAATCCTTTCATTGTTATTGAACTTCGAATTATATACCACGATATTACCGCCAAAATGTTTTTGCAGGCGTCGGATGATCTGTGCGGTAAGTGCAATTTCCGGAAGGAGATAAAGCACCTGTTGTCCGCCGGTAAAATATTTTTCGATCAGCTTCACATATACCTGTGTCTTTCCGCTTCCCGTTACCCCATGAAGGAGGCAAACATTCTTTGTTTCAAAACTTTTGGCAACCGCATCTGAGGATTCCTGTTGTGCCGCGCTGAATTCAAAATCAATATCCACGTTCTTCGAAATGGCCTTGATCCTGTCGACCGTCCTTTTTTCGATGCGCAGGATATTTTTTTCGACCAACCCTTTCAACTGCGGGGGTGAAGCGCCCGATTTTTTCAGCAATGCGGATTGTGAAACATCTCCTTCAGTCTTTTGAAGGTGCAGGTAGCTTAGCAGCAGTTCCATTTGCTTAGGTGCCCTGCTCCAGTTGTTTAGCAGGTCGGCCAGTTTTTCTTCATTGCTGAAATCGGGATGCAGCGATACATAATTTTCTTTTTTTACCTGGTAGCGTTCATCCATGGCTTCCCAGACAAAACATACTTTTTTATCGATCAGCCTTTTGATAAGCGGGTACACATGGTTTACGTCCAGTAGCTGCTGCACTTCGGTCAGTCGCAGTTCTTTTTTTATCAGCAGCGCTTCCGCCACGATGAATTCCTCGTCGGTCAGATGCGAGAACTCCTCGCCTATCTCTTCATTATAAACAAGGATGGTCTCGCTGCTGAGTTTAAAATGGGCAGGCAGAGCAGCGGCCATCACTTCCCCTTCGGTACACATATAGTATTCGCTGAGCCAGTTCCAAAAAAGCAGTTGCTGCGGATAGAGGATCGGTTCTTCATCCAGTACGTTCAATATTTCCTTGGTGGGATAATCCGGTTTTTTACCGAGGAGTGATTTTACAATGCCTGCATATTTTTTGTGTTTGCCAAAGATCACTTCAACCCTGCAGCCCGGTTTAACTTTTCCGGATAAATGTTGAGGCACTGCATAGGTATAGGTGGTTGGAAGCGCCAGTGGAAGTATGATCTCCGCCCAGGCTGCGGGAACATCGCCCGTGAATAATATTTCATTATCATTGCCCATCGTATAGGACTAAAGTTAATCCAAGTTTTTGTTGTTTCATTTCCCGGGATGGGGTTTGATCCAGCTTGCCCCGTATCTTATCAATCCTTCCGCCATTTTTGCATAGACCTTTTCTTTTAAGAAAGGAACGTCTTGCAGGGTAAGTCCTTCCACACTTACTTCTTCCAGGAAAATGCTACGTGACCTGCCCGGTGTAAGTGAAAAGACAGTACGATAATGCATCCGGTCATAGGTATCGAGGAATAAAATGGGCTTGATGGGTGTTTGGGTTTCAATGGCGATCTTGAAAGCGCCATCGAAAAATGCTTTCAACGGTTCATGGGTCATATTGAAAGTCCCCTCGGGGCTGATCACAATGGATATCCCTTTGCGCAAAACAGATTTAAGCTGCAATACGCTTTTGGCACGGTTCGCAACGTTATCCCTTTCCACCAGTACCACCGCATTTCTATATAAGAAACCGAATATGGGTATCCGGGCCATTTCGGCCTTTCCCAACACCCTGAAATGCTGCTGCCTTATAGATTTCAAAATAAGGGGTACGTCGAGGTAAGAAATATGGTTGAAGACAAAAACATATTGCCTTTTGGGATCATGGGGGGCCTCATATATATTATGATGAAAGATCCCAAGCATCAGCAATATAAAATCGGCCCAAAGCCGGCAAAGCAGGTAAATAAAGTTGCCACCCCTTATCTTACCAAAAAAGGAGGCCACTACCACCAGCGGGAATATCAATAATAAGAAGGCCGTAAAGATGATAAAGCCATATATGGTAAAAATGACCTGTATGGTTCTTGCTAAAAACTGCATATTAAACAGCGAATATAGCCAGTTTCAGATTGGTTCTCGGCCGGTTAAAACTGGTTCTCAGGCACTAAGGACCGGGGGAGTCAACATTGGTTCGCCGGGGAGGATATAATTTTTTGGTATCCCCTGCTTATTTTAACGGGTAAAACCCTTACCTTTGCCTCCCGAAAAAATCGGGATTAAATCTGGGATATTTATGTTAGCAATCGTAAAAATAGCGGGCCAGCAATTCAAAGTAAAAGCAGGCGACAGCTTATATGTACCCCATATCGGGGGCAAGGCGGGCGACTCCATAGAGTTCGCCGATGTATTAATGACCGACAACGATGGCACCGTTGTGATGGGTGAAGCTGTAAAAGCTGTTGTTAAGGCAGAGATCATCAGTGACCTGATCAAAGGCGAAAAGGTGATCGCATTTAAAATGAAAAGAAGGAAAGGCTTCCGCAAAAAACACGGGCACCGTACTCAGTATACGCATATTAAAGTTACAGCAATAGCGTAATTAAAGTTCAGCGTTTAAAGTTCAGCGTTTAAAGTTGTTACACTTCAACAATGTCAACTCAAAACTTAAAACTCATAACTCATAACTCAAAACTCATTAACAATGGCACATAAAAAAGGTGAAGGCTCCGTAAAGAACGGCCGTGATTCACAAAGCAAAAGATTAGGTGTAAAGATCTATGGCGGGCAACCTGCCATCGCAGGCAATATCATTGTTCGCCAGCGCGGAACAGTTTATCATCCCGGTAAAAATGTTGGACTTGGAAAAGACTTTACCATCTTTGCAATGACGGATGGGTTGGTTGAATTCAAAAAAAGCAAGGGTGATAAAACCATTGTTTCCGTTAACGCGGTGGAAGCCACAACCTGATATTTTTAATAATTTTTTTGGTAATTAAAAAAATATTTTTACTTTTAAGTATTATTTACTAACCAATTAAATTTAAAAAAATGGCAACAAAGAAAAAAGCTGCAAAAAAAGCTGCTCCAAAAAAAGCTGCTCCTAAGAAGAAAGCTGCTCCTAAAAAGAAAGCTGCTCCT
>JAYWAZ010000156.1:0-15245 GCA_043781975.1 Bacteroidota bacterium | reverse complement strand
CATCGCATTGGTATTTGTAAACTGGGGGCTGGAGGCGCGTAAATGGCAGTTGCTGATCGGTGTCGTTCAGCCCATGCGGTTCATCACCGCATTCAAATCGGTATTGTGCGGGGTCACGCTTTCCCTGAACACGCCCAACCGCATGGGCGAGTACGCGGGACGGGTATTGTTTGTCAGGGAAGGCAGCCGCCTCAGGGCGGTTTCGTTATCCATTGCCGGTAGTGCTGCCCAGCTGATCATTACCGTGGTGATGGGCTGTTGCGGACTGGCTTTTCTTTATTTTACGAAACAGGAAACCGAACTGCCGTTGGGACTTTCTTTTTTCTGGTTAAAATTATTTTTGTACGGCAGTTTTTTTGTGAGCCTGCTGTTGCTTTTTTTCTTTTTCAAGTTGAGCCGGCTGGTCCGCCTGCTGGAAAAACTGCCTTATGCGGAGCGGTTCATAAAGTACATCAACGTACTGGAGAACTTTGATGCGAAAGTTTTGTTAAGGTTGCTGTCTTTATCACTGTTCCGTTACCTCGTTTTCGTTTTACAATACATCTTTATGCTGCAACTGATGCAGGTGGAGCAGAATTATTGGCAGAGTTTTTGGTTGGTTTCGATACTGTTTTGGATATTGGCCATCATCCCTTCCATTGCGGTTGCCGAATTAGGCATACGGGGCACCATCGCGAAAACCCTGTTCGCCTACAGCAACAACCTGGTGGGGATCCTGGCCGTTACTTTCAGCATATGGCTGTTTAATTTGTTTATACCCGCTTTAACAGGCAGTTTATTAATTTTGGGCATTAAAATAAAGAAAGATAAATGACACGTTACTACAAGTCCGCCATTTTTATCCTTGCTTTCTGTTCATTGGGATTTAAATCACCCACTGATGAGTTTTGCGGTATCCGGAACACGGCTTTCCAGGATGGAGAGCAGGTTACGATGAAGGTTTTTTACCGCACCCTGGGCATGTATATCGGCGCGGGTGAAGCGCTTTTTACCACTACGTTGGAGCGGTACAGCGGCAAGCCGGTTTACCATTGCACCGGCGACGGGAAATCGTATTCATTCTTTGATGGTTTCTTCAAGGTTCGGGACCGCTACGAAAGTTATATCGATACCGCCAATCTGCTGCCGTACAGATTCGTTCGCAATGTGGATGAAGGCGGGTATAAAAAATACAATAGCGTAACCTTCAACCAATTGGCCAATACCGCCGTAAGTAACAATGGTGTTTTTAAAGTGACCAACTGCATACAGGATGTGGTGAGCTCCGTATATTATGCACGGAACATCGATTTCAACAAGTACAAGGTAGATGATAAGATCCCTTTTGATATGTTCCTCGATGACGAAGTGTACCACCTGTACCTGCGCTATCTTGGTAAAGAAAGGCTCAAGACAAGGTATGGCAAATTCAACGCCATCAAATTCAAGCCCCTGCTGATCAAAGGAACCATATTTGAGGGTGGTGAAAAAATGAACGCCTGGGTAAGCGATGATCCCAATCATTTACTGCTGCGGGTGGAAAGTCCCATCGCCGTGGGCAGCATTGTGGTGGACATGATGGGTTACCGCGGACTGCGCTATCCGTTAAGTTCCCTGGTCAGTGTAAGGTAATATCAGATCTCCCCAAGTGTAAAGATGTCTTTTTGTCGTATTCCCCTTTCCGTTAGTTGAAGGTTACAGCATTCCGTCAGCGGGTCATGTTCAAAGAAAAGGATATGGTCGCTTTGCTGCGCATCAGTGAGAAAGGATTTTTTTTCATGGAGTGTCGTCAGCGGAAACATATCGTATGCCATTACATAAGGCAGGGGGATATGCGCCATGGATGGCAGCAGATCGGCCATGTATACGATGGTCTTTTCTTTATAATCGATCCGCGGCAACATCATGGCGTCGGTATGACCATTCACCAAAATGAAGGTTAGCTGCGGTATCAGGGGGGTAGCGTAAACAGTGCGTTTGCTATCATTTTCATTTTCCGGTTTCGTCTCCAGGAATTTCAACTGCCTGCTTTCCGCAATGGGAAGAATATTTTCCCTGAGGAAACTCGCCTTTTCCCTTTCATTGGGTTCCGTGGCCCATTTCCAATGCCGTTCATTGCTCCAGTAAGTGGCGTTCTTGAAAGCAGGTACCAGTTTATCGCCCGCTCTACTGATGCTTCCGCCGCAATGGTCGAAATGAAGGTGTGTCAGGAAAACATCCGTGATATCATCTTTTGTAAAACCATGTTTTGCCAATGAGGCATCAAGCGTATCGGTTCCGTGTAAATAATAATGGCCAAAGAATTTCGCGTCCTGCTTATCTCCCATGCCGTTATCGATCAGGATGAGTTTATTGCCCTCTTCAATGAGCAGGCAACGCAATGCCCAGCTGCACATATTATTCTCATCGGCCGGGTTCAGCTTGTTCCAGATGCTTTTGGGTACCACGCCAAACATGGCGCCACCGTCTAATTTAAAGTAGCCCGTGTTGATGCTATACAGGTTCATGCTAGATTGATTTTTTAAGCAGGCCGTTTTGCTTTTTTAAAGCATAGAAAAGGAAGATGAATCCCATAATAAAGAAGAAGACCAGCGATACCAGGGAGTATTTCATACCGATCCTTTCTTCCACGTATCCGAAGCTGAACATGCCGATCACAATAGCGATCTTTTCGGTGAGGTCGTAATAGGTAAAGAAGGAGGCCGTGTCTTTTGTAACGGGCATCAGTTTCGAAAATGTAGAGCGGCTGAGCGATTGTATGCCGCCCATCACCAGGCCAACGGTAATGGCCAGCGCATAAAAACCATATTCGGGATTGCCGCCCTGTTCCTTGTATTGCGCGGTAAAAAAGGCGGCGATGCAGACGAATATCCACAGTACCACCACGCCCATCAGTACTTTAAAATTTCCGAACCTGGCCGATAAGCGGCTCATGATGATGGCGCCGGCGATGGCCACGATTTGGATGACAACGACCGTGATGATCAGTTTTGTATCGGGTAGTTTCAATAATTTACTGCCAAACAAAGTGGCCGCCAGCATTACGGTCTGCACCCCCATGCTGTAAAAGAAGAAGGCCCGCAGGAACCTTTTCAGTACCGGCATTTCCTTCACCTGGTGAAATACTTTTTTAACTTCCTTAAAACCATCTTTAAAAACATTGACATTCTTTTTTCCGGAATGGCCAGTACTTTTTGGCAGCCTGGCGAAAGTGATCTGTGCGAAACTGATCCACCAGATGCCCACGAGTAAGAACGTGATCCTTGTTGCTTCTCCTTCATTTCCTTTCATGAGTATCACCAGGGCAAACCCGATCATCTGCATCAACACGCTGCCGATATACCCATACGCAAAACCCTTTGCACTCACCCGGTCCTGGTCTTCGGGTGCCGCGATCTCGGGTAAATAAGCGTTATAGAAAACAAGGCTGCCCACGAATCCCATGGCCGCCATGATAAAGCCGGCAATGCCCAAACCAAGCCAGTCCACGTCTTTAAAGAAGAACAAAAGAGCGCAGCCCGTGGCGCCCATATAACAGAAGAAGCGCATGAAATTCTTCTTATTGCCGCGGGTGTCGGCGATGGAGGTCAGGATGGGGTAGCAAACGGCAATCAGGAGGTAGGCGGTGGCGAGACAATAATCGTACAAAGAGGAATTGATGAACTTTCGTCCCAGGAAGGTTACGATCTCGCCGTTCTTTTCATCCCTGGCCACAGCCGTAAAATAAATGGGGAAGAAGGTGGTGGTAATAACAAGATTATAAACAGAATTGGCCCAGTCGTACATGGCCCAGCCGTTGATGACCTTTTTGGAAGCAGTTTGCATATTGGCTAAATGAATATTGAAAATACTGAAAATCGGCTTACCGGGCTTATTTATTAACCATGTTTTCCATGAACGGATTTTATATCTCCTGATGTTAGCGGAGCATTATTTTATGGTCATCTGCGCAGGCCATTCAAAAAAAATGCCTGCACCGGTATGATGTTGGCATTTTTTTGATTTTTTACAAGCGTATGGAATAACTGTCCTAAACGGGCACCCGTTATTCATTCGGGATGACCACCATTATCTATTATACGTTGTTTACCCGTCGTATCAGGTTCTCTCTTGTCAATTTGTGCCGGATTCATTATTTCCGCTGCTGGTTTAGGTACAGCGATGGTTTTAAAAATCGACATTTCTTCATCACAAAGATGTATGATGATCGGCGCTCCCCCGAATACATCTTTTGATATCTGTCCGCCAAAGATCTGGAATTTCAGTTCCCTGTCGGCGTCTACCATTGTTTTGTCGTACACGAAATTGACGTTGAACGTGTCTTTTGTTTTCCAGATCTGGGCAGTGGCTTTGTGATTCTCTGTAAAATAGCGCTGTGCTTTCAGGAATTCGGCCAATTTTTTTGCACTGGCTTCATCCACGCCATCGCCTTTGTAATATACTTCATGGTCTTTATCCGGGGCGTATCTTTTCCCGTTGGATGTACAACCAATAAAAATAAAAGCGCTTAGGCTAAGCAGCAGTACGGGTAAAATTTTCATGATTATTTTTTTTGAAAGATACATTTTCTTACCCAAAATTAATAACCGTAATATTTTCAGTCGAGTATCAATTTTAATAAAATTGTCAGCTTGTGCTTATCGAAGGTGGGTTGTATTATAGTTGCCCGGTTTCGAAAAGCTCGATTCTTATCAGGACTGGCGGTTAATTAGTATGCCAACGGATTGTGTCATTAAATACGCTAACAAAACACCGGAGTACAAAAATCAGGGAACTGAATTTGAGTTTACAATAGTACAAAAGTTAAATCAGGGAACCAACCCAGGAAAGGGGTGTAATCTTTCCTGGGTGTATTTTTTTGTTTCTTTTTTGGACAAGCAAAAAAGAAAAAACATAATCATTTAAGTTAAGTATCTGTTTAATAGTAAATATTAGAATATTTAAAAGCAAAACACGTTAGTATGCTAATATTTTAAACAGATACACCACTATATTTTCAGGACTTGATGTTTCCCATGTATATCAAAACGAGCAATATGGTCCCCAGGATGATCCTGTACCAGCCCCAGATTTTAAATCCATGCTTCTTTAAAAAGCCGATAAAGAATTTGATCGCCAGCATGGCCACGATAAAAGCCACGATGTTGCCAATGGCCAGTTGTTTTATTTCATTGGAAGAAAAACCGCCTGCTTCTTTATAATATTTGAAGAGCTTATATCCGGTAGCAGCAAGCATCGTGGGTACGGCCAGGAAGAAAGAAAATTCAGCAGCGGCGCTTCGGGTCAGTTTCTGTTGCATACCCCCGATGATGGAAGCGGCGCTGCGGCTCACGCCGGGGATCATGGCGATGCATTGCCAGATGCCGATGACAAGTGCCCTGCCATAGGGTATCCTGGGCTCCTCATTAATGACGGGATCTTTAAAAAGATGATCAATAAACAACAGGATGATACCTCCTGCCAGCATGGAAATGGCCACCGTTGTGGAACTTTCCAGCAGCGCGTCGATCTTTTTGGAGAAAAGAAAACCGAGTACCAGGGCCGGGATGACGGCTATCACCAGCTTTACATAAAACTGCCAGCGTTTGAAATCAAAGAATTTTTTCCAATACAGCACCACCACGGCGAGTATGGCACCCAGTTGGATGGCAACGGTAAACACTTTGCTGAAATCATTTTCTGTTAGCTGAAGTATCTTTTCCGTGATGATCATGTGCCCGGTGGAAGAGATGGGTAAGAACTCCGTGAGCCCTTCAACGATCCCGATGATGATCGATTGTAAAGTATCCATGCGTTAAATTTATCGTGAATGTACACCAATAAAAAAAGCGAAGCAAAACTTCGCAAACCCTTTAACTTATAACTTATAACTTACAACTTTTAACTTTCTTTCGGCTTCTTCATGATCGCGAAGATCTCGATCAATAATCCGGATACGATGAGGATGGGAGCGATGGTGATACGCGTGGTGCTGTAAACGTCGCTGTCATTAAAAACAGCCGGGTTATTGCTTTTGCCGCCCGCCATTAAAAAAAAGCCCAGGGCCATCACCGCCAGCCCGGCCAGCATCCAGGTATAATTTTCTTTACTGAACAGGTTATTATTGGGAGCGGTTGGTTTCTTTTCGTTGGCCATTTGGTTATTTATTAAGACTGCAATATAAAATAAATCATCTGAAAATACGGTTCTTTATAAGTGGCTTGGCCCCCCCCGCTAATAAAGGTCATCCAGTTTCATGCGCAGGTATTTTATTACCGAGCGGTGCGTGCTGATAAGTGTGATGCCGATTCCCAGCAAAATGATGAACAGGAACAGCAGCAATATGCTTGTATTGTCGTGCAGCACTTTAAAATCAGGGGCAAAACTTTCGATCAGCAATACGGTACCCCAGATAGCGGCGATGGCAATCAGGGAAGCGATGAGCCCGTTGAGGATCGCACGCACGTTGATGGGTTTTGCGATGAACCAGCGGGTGGCGCCCACCATCTGCATTGTTTTGATAAGGAAACGGTTGCTGTACATGGCCAGCCGGATGGTATTATCGATGGAGAAAACCACCAGTATCGTCAGGATAATGGCGGCGATCAAAAAGATGATGGCGGCTGTCTTAACATACTTGCTCACTTTGGTGATGGTCTCAGTGGGGAACTGGAATTCCTTGATCACCCCGGGGAAATTGCTCTGAAGGTCATTCGACAAGATATTGAGGCTGTCCTTTTGTACATAATTGGCCTTGATATAAAAGTCGATGCTTTCGGGAAGCGGGTTGCTGTCGAGGAATTTTTTCCAGGTGCTGTCATTATCCTTGTTCCATTGCTCCATGGCCTTTTCCTTGGTCACATAATCCACGCCCTTGGCATAGGGTATGGCCGTGATGTATTTTTTAAGGCTGTCGATCCTTTTCTTCGAAGCATCGGGGTATAGCCAGGCGTGTACCTGGATATTTTCCTTCACGTAGTCGCCTGTTTTGCGGAGGTTTAAAAAGAACCATCCCACGATCCCGAATAAGAACAATACCAGCGCCACGCCGATAATGGCATAGGCATAGGTAGGTTTGCCCCTTTTACTGCTTGCTTTTCCGAATTGCGCCATGGGTCCTTTCTATATTTATTGGTTAATCCTTTTATCTGGGGTTTGAAGTGATGCAAAAATAAAGGTTTTTACCTGCTTTGCCGTATTTTTGCTCTCTTCAAAAACGGCTGCCTGCCAAATATATTTTTAATGAAGGAAATTATGTTGCCCGGTGGCGGGTAAAATAACTTTTCTTTCACAATAAGGGCTAATAGGATAAAAGAGAAATAAAAACCAGCTACTAAATAAAAATCATTCAGAGAACTGATGGAATACAAGTTTACAGACATAGAACCCAAATGGCAGCAGAAATGGAAGGAGGATGAGGCGTATAAAGTGTGCAATGATTCACTGAAACCCAAATGCTATGTGCTCGACATGTTCCCGTACCCGAGTGGCGCGGGCCTACACGTGGGGCACCCGCTGGGATATATCGCCAGCGATATCTACGCCCGGTATAAAAGATCAAAAGGTTTTAATGTATTGCACCCGATGGGCTTCGACAGTTTTGGATTGCCCGCCGAACAATATGCTCTGGAAACCGGGCAGCATCCCGCCGAAACCACCAAAAAGAATATCGCCACCTTCAAGGCGCAGCTGGATAAGATCGGTTTTTGTTATGACTGGACCAGGGAAGTGCAGACCAGCGATCCTAACTATTACAAGTGGACGCAGTGGATCTTCCTGCGATTGTTCAACAGTTATTTCTGTCATACGGAAAAAAAGGCCCTGCCGATCTCCCAACTGGTAAAGAAGTATGAAACAAAAGGCGCGCTGCCAAAAAGCGGCGACCCGGTACCCGGAAAAAATTTTGCCGCCGAACAATGGAATGCGTATTCAAAAAAAGAGCAGGAGGATATTCTGATGAAGCGCAGGCTGGCTTTTAGCGCCTATGGCGAAGTGAACTGGTGCGAAGCCCTGGGAACGGTTTTGGCAAATGATGAAGTAGTGAATGGCGTGAGCGAGCGTGGCGGCCACCCGGTTGAAAAAAAGAAAATGCGCCAATGGTATTTGCGGATAACGGAATATGCCGACCGCTTGCTGGAAGGACTGGAAACGGTTGATTTCAGCGACAGCATGAAGGAGATGCAAAGGAACTGGATCGGGAAGAGTGAGGGAGCGGAGATACTCTTTCCCATCCCTTACCTCATCCCCTTCACTTCTCCACAGGTGGAGAAGGGTGAAGTGACCTCATCCCCATCCCTTCTCCACGAAGTGGAGAAGGGTGACGCGGAGATTGACGCGAAGAAAGGAGGGGGTGAGGATTCATTGGAAAGCCACACTAATATAGAAAATACCGGGGGTAGCGAATTGAGTCACCCCTCGCCACGAAGTGGAGAGGGGATGGGGGTGAGGGTCTACACCACCCGCCCCGATACCATCTTCGGTGCCGACTTTATGGTGATCGCTCCCGAACATGAGCTGGTGGAAAAAATAACTACTGCAGCGCAGGAAGAGGCGATAGAAAAATATTTTAGCTATGTAAAAAGCCGCAGCGACCGGGAACGCCTGTCCGAAGTAAAACAAATTACCGGCTGCTTCACGGGAGCATATGCGATCAATCCATTTGATGGAAGGGAGATACCCGTCTGGATCTCGGAATACGTACTGGCAGGTTATGGCACGGGCGCCATCATGGCCGTCCCCTGCGGCGACCAGCGCGACTTCGCCTTTGCCAAACATTTTAATATTCCCATCACCAATATAATCGGCGAACATTATACCGGGGAAGAAGCCAATCCTACCAAGGATGCCATTTTACAGAACTCCGGTTTTTTAAATGGCCTGCTGATGAAAGACGCCATTGATGTGGCCATTAATAAAATCGAAGAACAGGGCATTGGCAAACGCAAGGTGAATTACCGGATGCGGGATGCAGGGTTCAGTCGCCAGCGTTACTGGGGAGAACCCTTCCCCATCATCTGGAGGGATGGCATTGCGATCCCATTGGATGCGGAAGAATTGCCATTGGAATTGCCGCATGTAGATAAGTATGGTCCGGGGCCGGCGGGAGAAGGACCGCTTGCGAATTTGAAGGAGTGGACCTCTAGCTCATCCCCATCCCTTCTCCACGAAGTGGAGAAGGGTGACGCGGAGATTGAAGCGAAGAAAGGAGCGGGTGACGGTTCATTGGAAAGCCATGCTAACAAAGAAAACATTGAGGGTAGCGAATTGAGTCACCCCTCGCCACGAAGTGGAGAGGGGATGGGGGTGAGGGAAAGAGCCGCATCAATACCCAAGTACAGTGTCAGGTCTCCTTTGCAGTATGAGTTGGCAAAACAAATGCGTAAAGAATATACGGAGGCAGAAAATCATTTATGGCAGCAGGTAAGAGCTAATAAACTGGAAACAAAATTCAGGCGGCAGCATCCGATTGAATCATATATTGTTGATTTTGTCAGTCTTCAACATGCTTTAATCGTAGAAGTAGATGGTGGTTATCATGAAACTGCAGAACAAAAGATATATGATGAAGAACGCACCAGGGTATTGAATGAAATTGGATTTACAATAATCAGGTTTAGCAATGATGCGGTTTTGAATGACTCAGAAAATGTGATCAGTAAAATAAAAGAAGCACTTACCTCATCCCCATCCCTTCTCCACCCCGTGGAGAAGGGTGACGCGGAGATTGAAGCGAAGAAAGGAGCGGGTGACGGTTCATTGGAAAGCCATGCTAATAAAGAAAACATTGGGGGTAGCGAATTGAATCACCCCTCGCCACGAAGTGGAGAGGGGATGGGGGTGAGGGAAACCTCCACCATGCCCGGCTATGCAGGCTCTTCCTGGTATTTTTTACGCTACATGGACCCGCACAACAACCAAACATTCTGCGACCGCAAGGCCAGCGATTACTGGAACCAGGTAGACCTCTACATCGGAGGCACCGAACACGCGGTGGGCCATTTATTGTACAGCCGAATGTGGACAAAAGTTTTATTTGATCTGAACCTGATCGGCTTTGATGAGCCTTTTAAGAAATTGCTGAACCAGGGGATGATTACAGGCAAATCTTATTTTTTTAAATTAAAGATTGATGCTGCAAAAGATTCAATACCAAGTAAAACATACATTGTTTCAAATAAAAACCCAGACGAAGTCCACAGAATAAATGACACTACCACCTTTAATGTACAACTTCATTCAAGATTTAAATATGGACATCAATATGTCGATAGTAATGGTAAATTAACGAAGAAAGAATTTGAAAGATATTTAACAGATCATGAATTAATCGATAATGAAGTTGTTTGGGATAAGGATGGAGATGATGAATTTATTTATGTGAAGGAAGAAGTTGAGAAAATGTCTAAATCTAAATTCAATGTTGATAATCCAGATGAAATAGTTCAGAAATACGGCGCCGATACCTTCCGCATGTACGAAATGTTCCTGGGCCCGGTAGAAGCCAGCAAACCCTGGGATACCAAGGGCATTGAAGGGGTGCACCGTTTTCTAAGAAAGCTATGGAGGCTATTCTTCGATGAGATAAAAGGAAAGGTTTGGGTTGATGAAAAACCCACCGATGCCGAATTAAAGATCCTTCACCGCACCATTAAAAAGATCGAAGAAGATACCGAACGCTTTAGTTTTAATACTGCCGTCAGCACCTTCATGATCTGCGTGAACGAACTGGCCGACCTGAAATGCAATAAGAAAGAGATACTGGAGCCATTGCTGATATTGCTTGCACCTTATGCACCACATATCAGTGAAGAGCTGTATCAGCAATTGTGGTCTTCACAAGTCTCCTCCCTGGGAGGGGACCTGCCTACCGAACAGGCAGGTTTAGGGGAGGCCGGGGGGGCCAGGGGTTCTGTGCTGGATGCACAATACCCTGCCTTTGATCCCGCTTTGCTCACGGAAAGCAGCAAGGAATATCCTGTTTCCATCAATGGAAAATTAAGGACCAGTATCATCCTGTCGCTGGATCTTGAACAGCAACAGGTGGAGGAAATGGTGCTTCAAAATGAGGTCGTACAGAAATGGCTGGAAGGCAGGCCGCCTAAAAAGATCATTTTTGTCAGGAATAAGATGATCAATGTGGTTGTATAGACAGACTAAACGTCAAAGACCACTGGCTATTACCCTGAGGCTATTTTCTCCTGAACTGCTCCCAGACTGTTCCCGAACTGTTCCCGGAAAGCCCCCCATATTTCAGGAAGTAACAGGGAAGAATGCAGGAACTGTTGGGTAACAGTATCCTTCCTGGTACCTGTTCATTATACTGGATATGCGAACACTAAGTAGGGAACAGCTATAATTACAGGAAAGAAGGTAAATGCACCTATGCCTGAAATCCGGAAGATCCCGAAAACCTGTCCCAGTAAAGCTTTCTTCATTCAGTTTCCCCGTTAGTAAGGACCCCTTCCACCGGAATAAAAATAATCCCCCCTTTTCCACACCCGCTTAATAAATAAAAAGTATAAAAAAATGAAAATTTTACTTAAAAAAATGTATCATTGTTGTGCTTATGACCGTATCGTCAATCCTGTATGCATTAGAAAAATAGATTTTTTATTATTTCTGATGTCCTTATACAAGTGCAACTTTCCGGTTGAAGCAACTAAAACCAATTGTTTAACCAGCCAACAAGCTATATTAACTGTCTGTCATCCGCCAATTTATCCTGTTCAAAATCCTAACCATTGTTCTTTAATTTTTTTTATTTGATCTTTTAATATAAAACCATAAAAATGGAAAGACTGCTACTAACTACCAACAATACCTCAACAAGATCACCCCATAAAATCTTTCAATTAAAATAATAGTGAATGAGCATATCTGCTGTATGCTGAATAATATATTAAAACCCTAAATGCTGAATTATGAGAAAGCTACTCCTGTTTTTATTTTTTGTCACCTTTTCTATAACCGGTTTTGCAGGAAATATCCTGATCTATGGACCAAGGTTAGCCGGTGCACCGAATGAACAAACCCTGGCGATAGCTGCCGGGCATACGGTTACGGTTGTAACAGCTGCTCAGTGGACGGCCATGACCACGACGGCCCAGTTTGCGGCATATGATGCCATCATTATTCCCGATAATGCTTGTGGTTCCACCGGTGGCAATAACGATTTTTTAGTGTTGAACGCCAACAAGGCGATCTGGTCGCCCGCGATCACCGGTAAAAGATTTTATATGGGGGCAGACGGAACGTTGCACAGGATGGGTCAATACCAGCAAGTAATGACCAATGGGATCAACTTTGTCACTAATCCTGGCGCAACGGGGCTTTACGTTAATTTCAGTTGTTCCTTTGCACCTTCTGGGGTTGTATCCGTAGATTTTCTTTCTTTGGTTGATGTTATAACAATAAGTGGTGGCTGTTTTGATGCCGCCACTATACAGCAACCGACGCATCCAACGATGACGGGTATCAATAATGCAGGTTTAAGCAATTGGGGTTGCACAGGGCACGGACGATTCAACTCATTTCCTCCATCATTATTAGACATCGCTGATATTAACGGTACTTCATTTATACTGGCAAGCGCTGGCTGTCCACCACTTGCCATCACCTGCCCTTCAAATATAGCGGTTAACAATACACCGGGCAGCTGCGGGGCGGCTGTTACTTATCCAACGCCTACCGCTACAGGCGGCTGTTCATCAACAAGTACCATTACATTTTCACAGGCGTTTACAAATGGTGCAACATCGCCGCATTGTAATTCATGGAATGCTTTCAGGGCTCAATTACTTCCCGGACTCACTTATGTTAAGGCCACCATTAGAGGATCCAATGATCCCATCGGCGTATCGGTCACAGATCCCACAAAAGTGTTACAACTCGCCAATGGCCTTCGTACAGGCTCTGCCGTTACCATTACAGACGGCGGGCGTACCTGGAAAACCGGAAGTTGCGGATACCAGGATGGGGGTTTAACAATACCTGCCATAGAATTAAGCGCGGAAAACAGTATTTGTGCTTGTCCCAACCCGGGATATATCGTTCGTCCCTGTATCGATATATATACTTCAAACCCCAATTGGGGAGGAGCCGGAACAGCTACCTGTAGCGGTCCTTCGCAAACGCTTACGGTTGATTTCCAAATAGCGGCAGGGCCAACAGTCACCCAGACCACAGGTTTACCATCCGGTTCCGTTTTCCCGGTGGGCGTTACCACCAATACATTTACTGCCACGGACGGATCCGGCAATTCAACTTCCTGCAGCTTCACCGTAACGGTAACGGATAACCAGCCGCCGGTGATCAACTGCCCGTTCAATATTAATTTATGCGGCAGCCAGGTGGTGAACTATCCTGCTGTAACGGCAACGGATAACTGCTCACCGGTTGTTATTACGCAGATAGGCGGGCTTCCTTCCGGCTCGGTCTTCCCGGTTGGCACCACCGTCAATACCTTCAGGGCAACGGACCCTTCCGGCAATACGGCTACCTGTTCATTCAGCGTACTCATTAACCCGATCCCGAATGTAACGGTACCGGCCAGCCAGGCTTTCTGTAACGGCACATTATTGCCAACGGGCACCTTTAATTTCACGACGACGACACCCAGCGGCGGTGCGGGCAAGATATTGCTGCTGCACGCAGACAATGGTGTTGTTCCAAATACATTGCGTTCACAATTACTGGCCTTGCCGGGTGTGACACAGGTTGATGAATTTAACGGGACAGCGGGAACGCCAACACTGGCACAACTGCAGGCTTATAATGTGGTGGTTCCTTTCAGTAATGCGGGCTGGGCCAACCAGGTCCTGGTGGGCAATAACCTGGCCGACTATATTGACGGTGGCGGCGTTGTTGTTTCGCTGAACTTTGACTGGTATGGCGGCTCACAAAGTATATTGGGCCGCTGGCAAACGGGCGGCTATTCTCCGTTCAATGACAATGCGACGGGGAACTTCAGCAACGGAACATTGGGCGCCTTCACGGCGGGCCATCCGCTGATGGCTGGCGTGGCTACACTGAATGCATTTTTCAGGGAAATACCTACCCTGGCCGCGGGCGCTACACAGGTGGCAGCCTGGAATGACGCCACTCCGCTGATGGCCTATAAAGGCAGGGCGGTGGCCATGAGCGCCTACCTGGGCGATAATCCAAACGCCTATTCAGGCGATTTCGCCAAAGTGATCGTCAATGCCGGCAACTGGCTCAACGGCAGCGGCACTACGATATTTAACTGGACCAATAATAATACAACGATCGGCCTGCCGGGCGGTGGTACGGGCAATACCCTGCCCACCTTCACGACGGCCAATCCGGGCACTACGCCCAATGTGGCCACCATAAAGGTAACGCCTGTCTACACCAATAACGGCAGCCCGGTGGTGAGCTGTTTCGGTCCTTCAAAGACCTTTACGATAACGGTGGTTCCCACACCATCTGTGGATCAGCCGGCAAACCAGACGGTATGTAACAATACACCAACGGCACCGATCAACTTCACGCCACCGGCTTCAGCGGCCAACGGAGTATTGGTTGTTTCGAACGCAAACCCTGTATGGGTGGCCGAAGTACAATCAAAACTTGTAACATCGGGCGCCTTCCCGCTTGTGGATGTGTTTAATGCAACATCGGGTACCCCCACACTGGCACAACTGCAGGCTTATAAAGCTGTCCTGCTATTTACAGATGGTGGTGGTCTTAATAATTCTACTTTACTGGGTAATAACCTGGCGTCATATATAGACGGCGGCGGTGGCGTGGTAGCGGCTGTTTTTGCAACAGCCAGTTTACCAATCGGCGGTACATTCAATACGCCTGCCTACCAGGTGATCATACCCGCAAGCCAAAATTCGGGAACTACACAACTGCTGGGAACGGTATTGCTACCGGGTCATCCAACGATGGCCGGGGTGACGAACTTCAATGGCGGTACAAGCAGTTTCCGCAGCACTTCAGTAACACTGACACCGGGTGGATACCGGGTGGCCAACTGGACCGATGGCAGCTTCCTGATCACGGCAAAAGATAATGTGGGACCAGCCAATGCCCATCGTGTGGATCTTGGATTCTATCCTCCATCCTTCGATTCAAGGAGCGATTTCTGGTTAACCGGTACCGATGGCGTGAAGATCATGGTAAATGCATTGAACTATGTAGGTGCCAATGCTGCATCGACGCAATACAACTGGGTGAACAATACGCCATCGATCGGCCTGGCAGCGAGTGGTACGGGCAATATTGCTTCATTCAATGCAACCAATGCGACCAATGCGGCGGTA
>JAYWAZ010000155.1:0-5566 GCA_043781975.1 Bacteroidota bacterium | reverse complement strand
TGATACGGTAAATGAAATATGGCTTACGGCTGCATTTAATTCACCCTCGTTGTTGAATTGTATGGAAAGATTTTTTATGGAGAGGAGAGGTGGCATGCTGTTTTAAATCTTATATGGATCAATTTTTTCCTCTTAGCAAATGCTTATTAAGTTACCATCTGCGAAATCAATTCAATCATCATAATCTGCGATCAAAACTTCAAATGCCTCACCGTCAGTCCGTCATTGATCAGTTGCTTCAATGAATCGATGCCGATCTTCAAATGACGCTCTACAAATTCGGAAGTGACCTTTCTGTCGCTGTCCTCTGTTTTTACTCCTTCGGGGACCATGGGGCTGTCACTCACCAGCAAAAGGGCTCCGGTAGGGATCTTGTTATAAAAACCAACTGTAAAAATGGTGGCGGTTTCCATATCAATGGCATAGGCCCTTACTTTTTGCAGGTATTCTTTAAAGACCTCATCGTGCTCCCATACGCGGCGGTTGGTGGAATAACAAACCCCCGTCCAATAGTCGCAGGCATAGTCCCTGATGGTGGTGGAAATGGCTTTCTGCAAAGCGAACGCGGGCAGGGCCGGCACTTCGGGCGGCAGGTAGTCGTTGCTGGTACCCTCACCCCTGATGGCGGCGATGGGCAATATCAGGTCGCCGATCTTATTTCTTTTCTTCAGGCCGCCGCACTTGCCTAAAAACAGCGCGGCTTTGGGTTCAATGGCGGTAAGCAGGTCCATGATGGTAGCGGCGCCCGGGCTTCCCATTCCAAAATTGATGATGGTGATATTATTGGCGGTTGCACATTGCATGGGCCGGTCGGTACCAACGATCTTAACATTATTCCAGCCGGCGAACATTTCCACATAATTACTGAAATTGGTGAGTAAAATGTATTCACCGAAATTTTCCAGTTGCTCACCCGTATAGCGGGGCAGCCAGTTCTTTACGATTTCTTCTTTTGTCTTCATATCTTTCCGTTAATTTCTTTTCAGCATTAAAGATACAAAATTCTTCACCTTTGCGGGTTGTAAAGCAAATGATTAAAATTGAATACCCTCCATACCAGCCTGAAATAAAAAAGGAACAGGATAAGGAATTCATCTTTGATGCCTTCCGTAAACGCTGGATACTGCTTACTCCCGAGGAATGGGTGCGCCAGAATTTTTTACAGTACCTGGTTCGTGTAAAAAATTACCCGGCATCCCTGATCGCGGTGGAAAAGGAACTACGGCTGGGCGAAATGAAAAAGCGATTCGACATCGTGGTGTATGACGCCGGTTCCAGGCCATGGATGCTCGTTGAATGCAAGGAAATGAAAGTGGCACTGGACCAACAGGTGCTGGACCAGGTATTGCGCTACAATATCAATTTGCAGGTATCCTTCCTCGTTATCACGAATGGCAGCTATTGCAGCGCTTTCCGGAATGACAATGGTCAGCTGGTTGAACTGACCGAATTGCCTTCATTTTCGTGAGCCGCTTCCGGATATTGCCAGGGCCATTTGTTCCGGAGCCTCGCCTGGATGAAATAAACGATCAGTCCACACCCAAAAACAATACCAAAGGAAACGATGCTTTTTAAACCGGTGCAGCTGAACAATAAGATCCAGGCAATCACCGCGGCGATGACCGGCAGGGGATACAAGGGCATTTTATAAGGGAGATTTTCTGTTCCCCTTTTTCTTCTTAGCAGGATCACACCGGCCGCCTGTGCAATGAACTGTATCACGATGCGCATGGCCAGGATGCCGCTGATCACATCCGACATGCGGAATAACAGACTGAACACAAAGCCTAGTGCAGCGATCACCAGTAAACTGATGTAGGGAAAATTTTTTGTTGGATGAAGTTTCGCGAAAATTTTAAAAAAAGCGCCGTCAACCGCCGCGGCATAAGGTATACGGGAATAACCCAATAGCAATGCGAACAAGGAGGCAAGTGCCACCCACAATATCATCACGGTTACAATGATCGCGGCACGGTGCCCGTAAAGTCGTTCAATGAAAAGGCTTACCACATAATCTTTGTTGCCCGACTGGTTCATCGATTGTATCTCCTGCCAGGGGATCACGCTGCTTACGCTCATGTTCATCGCCAGGTATAAAATAGCGATGCCAATTACAGAGATGAACATGCTGCGCGGAATATTCTTTCCCGGGTTTTTTATTTCCCCGCCCAGGTGGCATACATTGTAATAACCCAGGTAGCTGTAAACCGATTTGATGGAGGCCTGTCCGAATGCGAAGGAGGCTAGTTGTCCCCAGCTGAAATTTGCATTGATATCTTTTAATGGCTGAAGGAAATTCCCGTTAGCAATACCGCCGATGATGATCCAGCCCAGGGTGAGGATCACGCCCATCCACAACAGTACGCCGATCTTCCCGATGCTGTCGATCTTCCGGTACAATAAAAATGTGATCAGGATAATGACGGCTCCCGAAACCATCTTCTGCTGCCAGGCGTCGAGGTGTACCAGGTAGCCCATGTACTGCGCAAACCCGATCGCCGCGGAAGCAGCTACCAGGGGGGCCTGTATGATGGTTTGCCAGGTGTAAAGGAAACTCATCATCCTGCCCATGCCGTTCTTGCCGTAGGCTTCTTTCAAAAAATTATAACTCCCGCCGGCCAGCGGGTAAGCCGCCCCCAGTTCACTCCATATCATCGCGTCGATCAGTGATATGATGGCCCCCGCGATCCAGGCATACAAAAACATGCCACCCATCAGCCCCATCACGATGGGCAATGTTACAAAGGGGCCGATACCCACCATGTCGATCATGTTCAGTACGGTAGATTGAAAAAGGCCGAGGCTGCGTTGTAATCTTGCTGTTGTTTCCGCCATGAAGAGGATTGAAAACGGAAATTACAATTTCGCCGCAATAAAATACCCTGCAGGGAAAAATTCTATCCCTTGATGCGCATTTAATAAAAGTTCGATGAAGGATGATTAGCTACCAGCTGCTTTTGAAATCTTTCATGAATTGGGGATAATCCTGTTTTTGAAAATTGCCATCCCCGAAATATTTAAGCGGGGCCTCCAGTTCAGAAGGTTTCATGTATCCGGGAAGGGGCGCGGGGCGGGCATCGGGGGTCGATAAAAAAACGGTGGAGGGGAAAGACATTTGTCCGAATAAAAGGTATACTGCCAGGTCATTCGACCGGTACTCCGAATTGTAACCATATTTTTTTGAACCCAACATGGCAGAGTCCCTTGATTCTGCATTGAACTTCACGGCATAATAATGTTCATTGATATAGGCGGCAACATGTTCCTTTGAATAGGTCTCTTTGTCCATCACTTTGCACCATCCGCACCAATCGGTATAAACATCGACCAAAATGGGCCGGGGTTGCTTTTTATATGCTTCCTGAACTTGCTGCAGGCTGAGCCAGTTGATCTTTTCCTTGGCGGGCCTGATAAAAGAAGCGATGACCGTTACGGTGAGTATCAAGACAAAAAACGTTTTAACCTTTTGCATGAATCAATTGTTTAGTAGCTTAGATTTTAGAATAAACGACAAACCATGAATAAAATTGTTGTGGCCATTACCGGCGCCAGCGGATCCCTGTATCCAAAGATATTGCTGGATAAACTACTGGCGATGAAAGATCAGTGGGAGGAGCTTTCCGTTGTAATGACGGCAAACGCCCGTGAAGTGTGGAAAACGGAACTGGGTGATGAGGGCTATGCATCCATTCCCTTAAAATGCTATAGCCAGCAAGACTTTCACGCGCCATTTGCCTCGGGTTCGGCACAGTACAATACCATGATCATCATTCCGTGCAGCATGGGCACCATGGGCCGTATCGCTTCGGGCATCTCCAATGACCTCATCACCAGGGCCGCTGACGTGGTATTAAAGGAAAGGCGGAAACTGATCTGCGTGGTCCGCGATATGCCCTACAACCTCATTCATATCCGAAATATGGAAACCATCACTTTGGCCGGTGGCATCATTTGCCCGGCCACACCATCTTTTTACAGTAAACCATCAACGATCGGGGAACTGGCTGCAACCGTTGTTGACCGGGTGCTTGACCTGGCAGGGTTTGATCAGAATATTTATCGTTGGGGCGCTAAGTGAAAAATGGTTAAATGGATTAATTGTTGAATTGTTGTTAGATCTCTTGAAGTAAGGATTCTTTTCAACAATTTAACCATACAGCAATTCAGCCATTGAGCAATAAAGTTACTTTATAATTTCTTCGCTGCTTTGCCGGCATCATCGCAGGTCCACCACTTCCACACCCGGGTATTTTTTTATATCGAAGATAAATGTATCATCTGGGATGATCTTATTGTTGATCATAGGGCCACTTGAGTAGGTGGTGCGGTTGCCATCATTCATGAAAACCTTGGTAGAATTGAGTGTTTGTGCGGCTTTGTTCACGTATAAGAGGAACTTGAAATAAGGCTTGCTCTTATCGAGCGGCGTTAATTCTATTTCCTGTTTCCCATTTGCTTCTCCGTTGAGCCTGTATAAAAAATCCTTATCGTAAAAATTGGTGAACAATTTCTGAGGGGTAATGGCGCTGCCCGAAGGATCGATCTTATTGATGGTGACTTCTTTTGCCGCTTTATCCAGCGACCAAATATTTACCCCATCGGAAAAAACCTCCGTGCCCGACAAACTATACCGGTACTTGTTTCCTTTCATATACACCGTACCCGACTTAACACCCATATTCTTGCCCGCTGCATTTTCGATCTTTAAAGTAAATGTGGCCTGAACATTTTTAAAGCTCTTGAACTTTGCGCTTACCCCATCCAGTATTTTTTTTGCAGCCGGGTCATTGACCCCCAGCCCTGTTTTGGACTGGGCAATTCCCGTGAATGCCATGCATACAAACAAAGACAAGCAGGATAAATATTTCTTCATTTTTCTTATTTAAGATTCAGCCGGACACTTCTTTCCGTTCGGGTGCAAATATAAAGTAATAGACGGGTTCCCCCAAGCATGGTTTAAGGGGCCTCTATAAAGAACTGTTAATGTGTGCCCCGGTGTGAAATAATTGAGTGGAGGGTTTCGTTTTTCCGTTAAAGAATGGCTATTTTGCAGCACTTCAACACAACTCCTCTATTGATCCTTTTTTTATAAGCATTTAAATTATTGTCCAAAATGGAAAGAAATATCGCTGTTTCCCAAAGGGAATCTTATGTCCCCTCTTCATTCACGGAATTCTTATGGTGGTTGTCAACCGCCGAAAAAGAGATCCTGGTGGATTCGGTGGTGGACCGCAACCGCTACCGCATCATCGGTATGACGGTGCTGGGCACCTGGGCCTTCGCCACTTTTACCTGGGCCTATTTTTTCAGTACCCTGGTGGATTCCATGGTGGCGGCCATCGGGCTGGGCATCTTCATGGGCCTTATCATCCTGACCATCGACAGGGCCCTGATAAAAGGGATCACGAAATTCAATAAACGAAAATTCGCTCCCCTTTTATTTCGCGGATTACTGGCGCTCACCATTGGCACTTTTATGGCTCAACCCGCGGTATTGTATATGTTCGATAAGGAAATTAAAATGCAGACCTCGCTCGACAATGAAAAAAGAAAGATGGTAAAAAGG
>JAYWAZ010000154.1:0-5586 GCA_043781975.1 Bacteroidota bacterium | reverse complement strand
GAATGCAGAAGGAAAAACTTACATCACTGAATATCATCCGTGTGGGTACTTCGGGTTCTCTGCAAAAAGAGATCCCGGTGGATCATTTTGTGGCCAGTACCCACGGCCTCGGGCTCGATAACCTCATGAATTTTTATATCCACAATAATAATGAGGAAGAAAAACAGATCATCCAGTCCTTCAATACGCATACACAACTGCACCAAGGGATATCGGCACCCTATATCAATACCGCTTCGATGGCTTTATTGAAATATTTTGTAAAAGACTTTCACCAGGGCATTACGGTAACCTGTCCGGGTTTTTATGGCCCGCAGGGAAGGGTATTGCGCATGGGGCTCAGCCACCCTGAATTGATCGACCGCCTTACGACTTTTGCATTCGGACAACACCGCATCAGTAATTTTGAAATGGAGACCTCGGCCATTTACGGCATGGGAAAGGTGCTGGGGCATCATTGTTTATCTTTAAGCGCCATTGTCGCCAACAGAATTACAAAAGAATTCAGCAAAGATGGCAATGCGGCCGTGGAGAAATTAATTATATCTACTTTGCAAATTATTTCAGAAAGCTTATCATGAAAATAACGTTCTATAAATACCAGGGCACTGGAAATGATTTCATTATACTTGACAACCGTGAGAACCAGGTGCCGGAACTGACCACAAAGCAGATCCATAAATTATGCGACCGGCGTTTCGGGGTTGGCGGCGATGGCCTTATGCTGCTGAATAAAAAGGAAGGATTTGATTTTGAAATGAAATATTATAATGCCGATGGTAATGAAAGCAGTATGTGCGGTAATGGTGGCAGATGCCTCGTTAAATTTGCGTTACAGCACGGCATTCACAAAACAACCTACCAGTTCCTCGCCGTTGACGGCATCCACCAGGCCGAGATCGATATGAATGATACCGTACGCCTGAAAATGCAGGATGTAAATAAAGTGGAGCATCATAATACCTACAGCCTGCTGAATACAGGGTCGCCGCACTTCGTAAAATTCACCAATGACGTTCTGAATGTTGATGTAATGCTCACCGGAAAGGAGATAAGGTACAGCCATAGCTTTGCGGCGGAAGGCGTGAATGTGAATTTTGTGGAGACCCTGGATGAGGACAGCATCTATGTACGCACTTATGAAAGAGGCGTGGAAGATGAGACCCTCAGCTGTGGCACCGGTGTAACGGCATCCGCCCTCCTATGTGCACACAACGACAAGGGATTTAACCGCGTGGAAGTAAAGACACCGGGGGGCCGCTTAAGCGTGGAGTTCAATAAAATTGATGACCAGCATTTTGACAATATCTGGCTCTGCGGTCCTGCAGAAATGATATACAAAGGAGAAATGCAAATTTAAACATGACCAAGACAGAGATCATACCGTTAACACAGGCTATTTTTAATGCCTTTTCTGCTACCTGCAGCAGCATTGATACTGCCCCCTTTTTTGAAAGACCTGATGGAAAATGGTCAGTGGCGGAAAACATGCAGCACCTGATCATTTCAACCAATACCTCTACCCTCGCCTTTGCGTTACCAAAATTTCTTGTCAGATGGATCGGCGGCAGGCCCAACCGCGGTTCCCGGACCTATGAAGAAATACTGGCCAAATACAACAGGCGGCTCGAAGAAGGCGGAAAGGCGAGCAGCCGCTTTGTTCCCAAACCGATTGAAGTAAAATATGGGAAAGAAAAACTGATCGATAACTGGAAAAAAGCCACTGAAAAATTCATCGCTTCACTGAAAAACAGGAGAACAGAAAATGACCTTGACGATTACCTGGTGAAACATCCCCTGCTCGGGCGCATTACCCTGAGGGAACTTTGTTATTTTACCATTTTTCATACCGAACATCATTTACAGGGTATAAAAAAGAGGCTTACCGCATAAAATCACGATCAATTTAATTTGATGACATGTTCAACATAAGGGTTTATGGCATTTTACTGAACGAGAAAAGACAGGTGCTGGTCAGCGATGAACGCATCAGGGGAGACTATATCACCAAATTCCCTGGCGGCGGTCTGGAACCGGGCGAAGGCACAAGGGACTGCCTGGCACGGGAATTTATGGAGGAAATGAACCTCAAAGTGGCGGTTGAGGAACATTTTTACACCACGGATTTTTACCAGCAAAGCGCATTTAACCCCCAGCACCAGCTGCTTTCGATCTATTATTTTGTTTCCGCCCTTGAATCAATAGCGGTGCCGCTCAGGAGCCGCGAATTTGATTTTGATGAACAACAGCTGAAAACCTATGAATCAACGGGTGAAACAGAAACCTTCCGTTTCATCAACCTGGAGGACTTTTCAACAGGATCCGTTACCCTGCCCGTTGATAAACACGTGGCGGGTTTATTAATTGAAAAATTAAGGTAATGAATCCAACTGCTTTTTTTGAACAGGAGATCATCCTTGAGAACGACCTCGTAAGACTGGAGCCCTTAGCCGAAAAACATTTTGACTTATTGCTTCCAACGGCGATGGAACCGTCGCTTTGGCTTTTTACAGTCGCCAAAATAAATTCGCCGGCCACCTTCCGGAAATATTTTGATACCGCCATGGAGGAAAAAAAGAATAAAAGGTCCTACCCCTTCGCCTACTTCCATAAACAGCAGGGACGTTATGTTGGCTGCACCCGCTTCGGCAATATTGAGCTCTCCCACAAGAAGCTGGAGATCGGCTGGACCTGGATCCACCCCTCCCTGCAGGGAACGGGATTCAACAAGCATTGTAAGTTCCTTTTGCTGCGTTTTGGTTTTGAAATCCTGGGCCTGAACCGCATAGAATTGAAAACAAGTTTGCTCAACCTCAAATCCCAGAAAGCCATGCTGAAGATAGGCGCCTTAAAGGAAGGCGTCCTCCGGCGAAATATCATCAATGATGATGGAACCGTAAGGGATACGGTATATTTTAGCTTTATCGCTGAGGAATGGTCAGGGATAAAACAAAATATTTTCAATGATCTTATGAATTCCTGAAAGCATTTTTTAGCTTTATGTGCATCTGACCCCATTACATCTTTTCCTGATTCCAGTCATCCGGCCGGAGGAAGGTAAATTCAAGGATCATTGGGGTATCCTGGATATGCATGGACTGATGACACAACTGACTCAATAATTTATTTCAGAAGAAGATGACATCTTCTCCTGAAGCTTAAAAAATCTTTTATGAAGAAATTTTTTCTGGCCGCTTCAGTATTTGTATTTTTTTCCTGTACTGATAGAAGTAAAACAACAAGAACCGCAATTGCTAACGAAGACCTGTATAAAGAAGTGCAAACAGGTGGCATTAAAATGGTTTCCCTGCATACAACAAAGGGTAAGTTCAATATATGGACAAAACGCATAGGCAATAATCCAAAGATCAAATTGCTTTTACTGAACGGCGGCCCCGGCGCCACCCACGAATATTTTGAATGCTTTGAAAGTTTTTTCCCGCAGGAAGGCATTGAATTCATTTATTACGACCAGTTGGGCTGTGGAAATTCAGATGACCCTAAAGACACCGCCATGTGGGATCTTTCGAGGTACGTTGAGGAAGTGGAACAGGTAAGGCAGGCACTGGGACTGAACAAAGATAATTTTTACCTGCTCGGTCATTCCTGGGGCGGCCTGCTGGCCATGCAGTATGCATTGAAGTACCAGGAGAATTTAAAAGGTTTGATCATCAGCAATATGGTAAGTAGCATCCCCGCCTATGCGAAATACGCTGAAGATGTTCTGGCCAAACAAATGGACCCCAAAGTACTAGACACGATCCGTATGCTCGAAAAAAAGAAGGATTTTGAAAACCCGAAATACATGGAGCTGCTTCAGCCGAATTTCTATGCCAAACATATTTGCAGGATCCCGCTGGATCAATGGCCCGAACCCATGAACCGCTCCTTTGGAAAAATGAACCGCTCATTGTATGTCACCATGCAGGGACCCAGTGAGTTTGGTGTAGCAGGTAAACTGGTAGACTGGGACGTTAGCAAGGAGTTGCCAAAACTGAATGTGCCCACCCTTACCATTGGCGGGCAATTTGATACGATGGATCCCGAATACATGAAATGGATGAGCACACAAGTAATGCAGGGACGCTACCTCTATTGCCCCAATGGCAGTCACATGAGCATGTACGACGACCAGAAGAATTATTTTCCAGGATTGATCAAATTCATTAAGGATGTTGATGTGGGGAATTTTAAAACCACAAAATGATCCTAATCATTCAATCTATAACAATCAACAAAACTATCAATTATGACAAACAAAGAGATCGTTCAGATGAGTTTTGAAAATTTTTCAAAAGGCAATATCCCGGGCATACTAGCTGTGCTGAGTGATGATGTTGTATGGGACATGAACGGCCCGGATTTTATTCCTTACTCGGGGGTCCACTATGGCAAAGCAGGGGCGCTTGATTTTTTTACCAAACTAGCAGCTGCTCATGATTTCCAGGCCTTTGAACCACAGGTTTACATTGCGGAAAATGATAAAGTTGCCGCCATGGGAATTGCAGCCACAACGAATAAGCTGACGGGCAAAAGCTCCACTAACCGATGGGCAATGTTATGGACCTTTAATAACGGCAAAGTAACCCATTACATGAACTACAGCGATACCTATGATATTGCGCAATCCTTCTCGTAATGACATGGGATGAATTGATGGTATAAAATAAAAAGATTACGGGAAAAGCTGATGCAGACCCCGTAATCTTTTAAAATAAACTATCAGCCTGTAAGCCGGATCCTGTTCCATGAAAAGTGTTTCCACCGATCATAGCGGTCATCATTTATCTTGTTGTGTCATTACTGGCACAATCCTGCTGCCTACCCTTCAACGTGCCCGGTATTACCCGGAGCATTGGGCGAGTCACCCTCTTTCGTTTTACCGAAACGCTGATATACGTGGCATTACAGCACACAAGGTTTACCCGATCAATGCATTACTGCAAAGATCCGTGAGCTCTTACCTCACGTTTTCAACCTCACCCTAACCCGCTCCAAAAGAGAGGGAGAAGGCAGTTATTTTCTGTGGCACTATCTCTCCCTGTTTAAGCAGGGGCCGGCTATTCACCGGTGTGTTACTCTATGCTGTCCGGACTTTCCTAATTCCAATTGCTTGGAACTCGATAACCCGGCTGATAGCATGCAAAGATAAACCTAATTACCGGGTAATGCTTTCGCGGCACGTTAAGAAAAATTTTAGTTTTTCCTGCTTAACTTTGAATGGAAACATAGCACTGGCTGATCTGCCTTTGAAATATTTAACCCTAAATTTTGCAAATGAAAAAATACTGCTGTGCCATCCTGTTCATCAGCATGGTACAAATCGCTGCAGCCCAAATCAACAAGGAACAGGATGATTCGCTCATCCGGGCCTCCAGGGCCAGGACCAACGAACTGATCGCCGGTCACGACCTGCCTGGCCTGGCCAGATATTGGCTGCATGATTATATCAGGGTAGCCGGGAACGGTATCATTACCATCGGGAAGGATTCGGCCCTGGCTTATTGGGCAAAATCATTCAAGGAACAACCCACTATCGCGTATGTACGCACGCCCACGGAGATCCTCATCAGCGACAATGGTGTG
>JAYWAZ010000153.1:0-37083 GCA_043781975.1 Bacteroidota bacterium | reverse complement strand
TTGGAGGCTATAATTACAAATCATCAGACGCCTACGCTTATACGAGAAACTGGAGCGGGAAGCCTGAAAGGTTTCCTGTTGATATGAATGGCGATCTGCAATATGATCCCAATATCATGCGTACGGCCGATGACGGTGAAATTTATTTTAACCCGCATATCCAGACGCATATCGCTGATGTGTCATTCGCGGGAGGTGTGAAGAGCAAATGCCACGACTGGAACTGGGACCTGAGCAATACCATCGGAAGAAACGATTTTCATTTTTACGGGGATAAGACCTTCAATGCATCACAGTTCATAACACCGGGCACTATGCGGCAAACGCATTTCAATGACGGCGGGTTTAATTTTCTTCAGAATACGATCAACCTTGATGTGAGTAAAGCATTCAAAACGGTGGCAGAAGGAATGAACCTCGGTTTGGGCGCTGAATTCCGCTATGAGAATTATTCCATTTACCAGGGTGAGGAAGCTTCTTATAAAAGCTATCATACCAGCGACGTATATTACCCTAATATCATGGATTTCCGCACACCCGCTTCCGGATCGCAGGGATTCCCGGGCTTTAGTCCTGCTGATGTTATTAAAGCGCACCGTACAAATTTTAGTTTCTACGCCGATGGAGAATTGAATGCAACAAAGGAATGGCTGATGGATGGCGCCGTTCGGTTCGAGAACTATTCGGATTTTGGTTCGGTCACCACTTTCAAATTCGCTACGCGTTATAAAGTAACGCCAGCACTCAATATCAGGGGTTCGGTAAGTACGGGTTTCAGGGCGCCGTCACTGCAACAGATCAATTTCAGCAATACGCTTACATCTTTCACGGGCGGCCAGTTGATCCAATCCCGAATTGCACGCAATGGGGATCTGATCACGAAAGCTGCCGGTATCCCCGACCTGAAACAGGAAACTTCCGTGAACAGCAGTATCGGGTTTAGCTGGAAACCGATGAAGGGACTAACGTTTACGGCTGATGGTTATATGGTGAAGGTAAAGGACAGGATCGTTTTATCCGGATTATTCAGCAAGGATGATCCTACACTGCCCGCTGCTTTTACTTCCCAGCTTGCCGCGATAGGAGTATCCACAGCCCAGTTCTTTGATAACGCTGTCAATACCACCAACTATGGGGTGGATATTGTCGCTGATTATTCAAAAAAATGGACCAACCGTTCTTTCAAAGCATTGCTGGCCGGTAATTTCCAGCACATGAAGGTGGATGCGATACACGTACCTGCTGCGTTGAATGGCACGGTATTGAATCAAAAGACATTCTTCAGCGACCGAGAGGAAGCCTTCCTGTTAGCATCGGCCCCCGACCTGAAACTTAATTTAAGCCTGGAATATGGCTTTAATAAATTCAGTGTGGGAACCCACCTGACCTATTTCGGTAAAATAAAATTAATGGGCTTTGGTGACGCCACTGCCGACAATCCCAATCAAACCGGCATTAACCCCATGGTCCCCACCGATGCAGATCCCAATGTACTGGTGCCCGAAGTGTTTGATTTCTCCGGGAAATTGACCACCGATATTTTCGGTTCTTACAAGCTCTCAAAAAAGGTGAGTGTGTTCATCGGTGCGGATAATATATTCAATGTGCACCCCAAACTTGGCGTAAACCCGCTGGCAAAAGGCTGGTTCGGCGATAATGAATCAGGCGGACCCTGGGATTCAGTGCAGATGGGCTTTAACGGGTTAAGGATGTTTGGTAAGATCGCGATTAATTTATAATTACCAAACCACTATCGGGGCTTTTAGCGGAAAAAAATTGGTATTTCATTCTTGTATTGAAGAGTTGGCAGCATAAAAAGTTGTCAACTCTTTTTTAAAATATTCCAGTATGAATAGTTGCCGGCGTATATGCTTTACCGTTTTATTCTCTGCGGTAACTATATTATCTTTTTCCCAGAACAGGATCGTGGTATTCCAGTCGGATTTTGGATTGAAGGACGGCGCCGTTTCTGCCATGAAAGGCGTCGCGATGGGCGTATCCGCCGACCTGAAACTATTCGACCTCACGCATGATATTCCCGCCTATAATATCTGGGAAGCAGCATACCGACTGGAACAAACAGTGCCTTACTGGCCGGTGGGTACCGTTTTTGTTTCCGTAGTTGATCCTGGAGTGGGAACGGAAAGAAGGTCGGTTGTACTCAAGACCAATGCCGGTCATTTTATTGTTACACCCGATAATGGTACACTCACCCTGGTCGCCGAAACGGAAGGCATCGCTGCCATCAGGGAGATCGATGAGTCGGTAAACCGGCGAAAGGACTCCGAAAAATCGTACACATTTCACGGACGGGATGTGTACGCCTATACCGCTGCACGGTTAGCCGCCGGCGTTATTACGTTCGAGCAGGTAGGGAAACTGCTGCCGAATGAAGTGGTGAAGATCCCTTACCAAAAGGCGGCGATGGAGGAAAAAAAAATAAAGGGCACGATCGCCATCCTTGACATCCAGTATGGAAATATCTGGACGAATATCCCGGCTGATCTTTTCAAGAAGCTTGAAGCGGGCTATGGGGATAAGATCCACGTAGTGATCTATCATGCTATAGTAAAAATCTACGCCGCTGACATGCCCTACAGTGCTACATTCGGCGGAGTGGCAAAGGGTAAGCCGCTGGTTTATCTCAACAGTTTATTGCATGTTTCATTTGCATTGAACCAGGAAAATTTTTCAAATAAATATCATGTATTCAGCGGTAATGACTGGACGGTGGAAGTGAGTAAAGGTAATAGGCAATAAGCAATAAACAAATGGCAATGGGCAAGTGGGGAGTGAGTTTAAATGTTTAGAAAGCTGCTCTTCAACCATCATCCATGCCCCATCAACTATGAACCATCACCCCACCCTACCCGGGTATTGTTCAAGCGCTTTTTCCAGGCAATCCATGGCAGCATTGATGGCCGTGGTATTGATCACATAGGCCAGCCTTACTTCATTTTTTCCCAGCCCCGGCGTACTGTAAAAACCGGTAGCGGGCGCGAGCATCACCGTTTGTCCCTCGTAGGAAAAAGATTCGAGCAGCCACTGGCAGAATGTATCCGAATCATCGATGGGCAATTTTGCCATGGCATAAAAAGCGCCGCCGGGGTTGGGACAAAAAACACCGGGGATATTATTCAGCCGGCTTACAATGGTGTCGCGCCTCAATTTATATTCGGCTTTTGGGGAGGCGAAATAATCATCGGGAAGGTCCACGGCCGCCTCACCCAGGATCTGGGCGAAAGACGGCGGACTCAGCCGGGCCTGTGCGAATTTCATCACGGCATCCAGCAGGGCCTTGTTTTTGGTGACGAATGCGCCGATACGTCCTCCGCAGGCGCTGTAGCGTTTACTGATGGTGTCCATCAATACCACATTTTCCTCCACACCGCTTAGGTGCATGGCACTGGTATGGGTCCCTTCATAACAAAACTCACGGTAAGCCTCATCCGCAAATAAGTAGAGGTTGTGTTTACCGATCACCTGCTTCAGCAGCTCCATTTCCGCGGCACTGTACAAATATCCTGTCGGGTTATTGGGATTGCAGATCACGATGGCCTTTGTTTTGGCAGTGATCACTTTTTCAAAATCTTCTATGGGGGGCAATGCGAAACCCGTTTCAATGGATGATGTGATGGGTTTTACGATCACCCCGGCTTCTACGGCAAAACCATTGTAGTTGGCGTAAAAGGGTTCGGGTATGATCACCTCGTCCCCGGGATCCAGGCAGGCCATGAAACCAAAGAGGATGGCTTCACTCCCGCCCGTGGTAACGATGATCTGTTCCGACGTAACATCGATGCCTACTTTTTTATAATACTCAACCAGTTTTTTACGATAGCTTTCATTGCCGGCGCTGTGGCTGTATTCCAGTACTTTAAAATCAGCATGCCTGACCGCATCCATTACCGGTTTGGGCGTTTCAATATCAGGCTGGCCAATATTCAGGTGATATACTTTCGTACCTTTTCGCTTGGCTGCCTCGGCATAGGGTACCAGTTTTCTTATCGGTGAAGCGGGCATTTGAAGGCCGCGGTTGCTAATGGTTAACATGATGCAAATATAAAGCAGTGTTTGGAGATAGAACACGGATAAAACTGATCATAACGGTTTGAATCGGTGCAAATCCATTCAATCCGTGTCATCCGTGTTCTATTTTAATTAATTTTGCAAATGCAAAGTTTTACAATCACCAGCCGCATCATTGTTACCTGCAGCAACCGTCTATCGCCTTTTTTAGAAAAAGAAATACGTGAACTGGGTTTTATCCCGGTACGTATATTCAAGACCGGTATTGAATTGAACGGTAGCCTGACCGATTGCATCCGGTTGAACCTGAACCTGCGCTGCGCCAGCCAGGTTTTGTTTTCATTAAAAGAATTCAATGCGAATAATGCGGATGAGTTATATAAAACACTGATCGAATTTCCCTGGGAAGAGGTGTTGAGGGTGGACGGATATTTTTCCATCAGCAGTAATGTGGATAACGCCACCATCAATAATTCCTTATTCGCAAATGTAAAAGTCAAGGATGCAATTGTGGACCGTTTCAGAAATAAGACGGGTGAGCGCCCCAACTCGGGTCCTGAAACGGATAAGGCCGTGATCCACCTGTACTGGAAAGAAACCCTGGCGGAAATTTTCATTGATACATCCGGCGAAACATTGTCGAAGCATGGATACCGGAAGATCCCGGGCAAGGCCCCGATGCTGGAATCCTTAGCCGCGGCCAGTTTGCTGGCAACCAGGTGGGACAGGCGTTCTCCCTTCATTAACCCGATGTGCGGTTCGTCTACCCTTGCCATTGAGGCGGTGTTGCTGGCCACTGACCGCAAACCAGGCCTGCTGCGGTCTAACTATGCGTTCATGCACGTAGAGGGTTATGATGAACAGGTATATGAAGCCGAAATAAAAAAACTGGAGCAACAGGTGCTGGACCTGCCGGAGTTGAAAGTGATCGCAACGGATATCAGTGAAGATGCCATAAACATTTCAAGAGTAAATGCCGGTATCGCAGGGGTGGAGGAACTGATCGAATTCGCTGTTTGTGATTTTGAAGAGACGAAAATTCCCGAAGAAGGAGGCGGTATCATTTATTTTAACCCTGAGTATGGCGACCGGTTGGGTGAAGCTGCGGAACTGGAGATTACTTATGCCCGTATCGGTGATTTCATGAAGAAGAAATGCAAGGGTTATATGGGCTATGTTTTTACCGGCAACCTGGAACTGGCCAAGAAGATAGGATTAAAACCCAGTCGCCGTATAGAATTTTATACGAGTAAGATCGATTGCCGGTTGCTGGAATATGAATTGTATAGCGGGACGAAGAGAGTGGATAAGGGGTGATGAGGTTCAAGCTACAAGCTTAGAGCCACAAAGGAGAAGCATACGAATCCAAAACAGTTCTTGCTATAGCAAAAGTCTTTACGAATATTATATTTGTCCCCTTGAGGCTTGTAGCTTGGAACTTATTCTCATCCCTTATTCCGTACGTACACCAGTTTTATCCCCACCTTATCAGTTTCCCTTTTATCAATTTCAAACTGGCCCTGCGATTTGATCAGGGGCGTTAATTTTAAAAATCCGTAATTCCGGGGATCAAAGTTGGGTTGCTTTTTCAAAAGGAGGTTGCCCACATCACCCAGAAAGGCCCATCCGTTCTCATCCGCAATGTCATCAATGCTGGCTGCGATGAGTTTAAGGGTTTCCTTATTGATCTTGTCCACCACGTTTTTGGGAACGGGTTTACTGGCTTTTATTTTGGTGTTATCAGTTTCCGCTGCTTCGGGAATGGGGATGATCTCCATGTAAATGAATTTATCACAGGCCGCCATGAAAGGATGGGGGGTCTTCTTTTGCCCGATGCCGAACACTTTCATACCGGCTTCGCGTAAACGCGTAGCCAGGCGGGTGAAATCGCTGTCGCTGGATACGATGCAGAACCCGTCTACCTTACCCGAATAGAGAATGTCCATCGCGTCAATGATCAGGGCCGAATCGCTGGAGTTCTTACCCATGGTATAGCTGTATTGCTGGATGGGTGTGATGGCGTTTTCGAGTAACACATTCTTCCAGCCGGTGATGGTAGGCCTTGTCCAGTCGCCGTAAATTCTTTTAAAGGTCGGCGTTCCGTATTTGGCGATCTCTTCCATTACTCCCTTTACATTGGAGTAAGGGACATTGTCGGCGTCAATCAAAACCGCGAGGCGTATGTCTTTTTGTGTTTCCATTTTTTTTATTCAATGTAAGATAATCATTTTAAATGGGAGGAGTACGGGGAGACTGATACTGGATACTAGATCCTTGATCCTGGATAGGTCTCTGATTATCGAAAAGCTTATCAATGTTTCAGGGTGCATCCAGCATCCAGTATCAAGTATCCATCATCCACACATAAAGATCCTCCACCTGTTTGCGCGCCCAGGGTGTTTTGCGCAGGAATTTTAAACTGGAATTGATACTGGGGTTATCCGAAAAGCAATTGATGTGCACATGGTTCGCCATTTCTTTCCAGCCCATCTGTTTTACCAAATGCTCCAGTATGGCCTGAAGCGTTTTACCGTGAAGGGGGTCGTTTGATGGGGATGGGGTCATATCTAGTAGTAAGTAGTAAGAGCGGAGAATATAGTATCCCTGTAAAAATAAAGTTTACAGCTTTTTAATAAGTGTAAACTTTTTTTTACATCCCCATCTTCTTCTTCAAATTCGCATCGATCGCGTCCAGGAATTCTTCGGTATATAAATAATGTTCTTCGTGGTTCACTACATTACCGTAAATGCAAACGGCCAGGTCCTTCGTCATTTTGCCGCTTTCAACCGTTTCAATGCAAACCTTTTCAAGGGCATTACAAAAATCGATCAGCGGCTGGTTATTGTCCAGTTTTCCGCGGAAAGCAAGGCCCCTTGTCCATGCAAAAATGGAAGCAATGGGGTTGGTGGATGTGGGTTTGCCCGCCTGATACTCCCTGTAGTGGCGGGTTACGGTGCCATGAGCGGCTTCGGCCTCCATGGTCTTCCCATCGGGCGTGATCAAAACAGAGGTCATCAAACCAAGACTGCCAAAACCCTGCGCCACGGTATCGCTTTGTACATCCCCATCATAATTTTTGCAGGCCCATACAAAATTGCCGTGCCATTTTAGAGCGCTGGCCACCATGTCATCGATCAGGCGGTGCTCGTAAGTGATGCCCGCCGCAACATATTGTGTTTTAAATTCCTGCTGGTATACTTCTTCAAAAATATCCTTGAACCTGCCATCGTATTTTTTAAGAATGGTATTTTTTGTGGAAAGGTAGAGCGGCCATTTTTTGCTGAGGGCCATATTGAAACAGCTTCTTGCAAAACCATAAATGCTCTCATCCGTGTTGTACATGCTGAGGGCCACGCCATCGCCTTTGAAATTATACACTTCAAATACCTGGGGTTCGCCGCCGCTTTCAGGTGTAAAGGTCATCGTGAGTTTACCCTTTCCCTTAATAACGGTATCGGTTGCACGGTACTGGTCGCCGAAAGCATGGCGGCCGACAATGATCGGCGCCGTCCAATTGGTTACCAGTCGGGGTACATTCTGCATCACGATGGGCTCGCGGAAAACGGTACCGTCTAATATATTGCGGATGGTACCGTTGGGACTCTTCCACATTTGTTTCAGGTTGAATTCTTTTACACGGGCTTCATCGGGCGTGATGGTAGCGCATTTGATGCCCACGCCGCAGGCTTTGATGGCATTGGCCGCATCGATGGTGACCTGGTCGTTGGTTTCATCACGATGCTCCATGCCCAGGTCGTAATATTGGATGGGCACTTCCAGGTAAGGAAGGATCAGTTTATCTTTAATGAATTTCCAGATGATACGGGTCATTTCATCGCCGTCGAGTTCTACTACAGGATTTGATACTTTTATTTTTGACATGAGCGCTTTTATTTTGCAAATTTAAGAAGATCGAATGCAGATTCTCATGATTATTATGATCTGTCATGATCTTATCTATGCAGTTCATGATGATCCGGATGATCCGTGCCAGCCTGCGGTAGGCAGGTTCCCTTTTTAAAGATTCCTGATCACCTCATCCCCAAATTCACTTGTCTTCAGCAGGGTTGCCCCTTCCATCAGTTTATGAAAATCAATGGTCACTTTTTTGCTGCGGATGGTCTTACCTACGGCATTGGTAATGAGCTCGGCCGCATCCCGCCAGCCCATGTATTCCAGCATCATCACCCCACTTAAAATAACCGAGGAAGGGTTCATCGTATTCGTATTTGCAAATCGCGGCGCTGTGCCATGCGTGGCTTCAAATACGGCGTGCCCGGTCAAATAATTGATATTGGCGCCGGGTGCGATACCGATACCGCCTACCTGTGCCGCGAGTGCATCACTGATATAATCGCCATTTAAATTCAGGGTAGCGATGACCGAATAGTCCTGCGGGGCAAGCAGGGCCTGTTGTAAAAAATTATCGGCGATGGCGTCCTTGATGATCACTTTATGACCGATGCCCGCCACTTTCATCTCTTCATTGGCAACGGCTTCGCCACTTTCCTTTTTGGTAGCTTCCCATTGGTTCCAGGTATACACTTTATCCGTGAATTCACGTTCGGCCAGTTCGTATCCCCAGTTCTTAAATGCACCTTCGGTAAATTTCATGATATTGCCTTTATGCACGATCGTTACCGAGGGGAGGTGATGATCGATCGCATACAATATGGCGGCGCGGATCAGCCTTTCAGTTCCTTCTTTGCTTACGGGTTTGATGCCAATGGAAGTGGTTTCGGGGAAACGGATATTCGTTACACCCATTTCATTCATTAAAAAATCAAGCAGTTTTTTGGCACTGGGTGTTCCGGTCATGTATTCAATACCGGCATAGATGTCTTCGGTGTTCTCACGGAAGATCACCATATTCACTTTTTCGGGGTTCCACATGGGGGAGGGAACGCCTTCAAAATACTTGACGGGACGCAGGCATACATAGAGGTCCAGTTCCTGGCGCAATGCCACGTTCAATGAACGGATACCACCTCCAACGGGAGTGGTTAGGGGCCCTTTAATGGACAATAAATATTCCCTGAACGCATTCATGGTCTCATCGGGCATCCAACTGCCGGTCTTGTCAAATGCTTCCTGCCCGGCCAATACCTTCATCCATTCAATTTTCTTTTCGCCCCTGTATGCCTTTTCTACCGCCGCGTTGAAGACCCTGACGGCCGCTTTCCAGATATCCGGACCAATGCCATCTCCTTCAATGAACGGGATGGTGGGATGGTTGGGAACATCCAATTTTCCGTCGATACCCATTGTTATTTTTTCCGCCATAATGATTTTGCATGGTCAGACCGGGATGGTCAGACCATAATATATTTTGAGGCAGCAAAGGTAAGTCATGAATTGTTTGAAAAAAACTGTGGGTGGGTCAATTCAAAAAAAATGCTTTCCGGATTTTTCCCGGAAAGCATTTTCAATGATGTTAGATTTCTTATAATTGGCATCTTATCCTGAAGGAACAGCTGATGGTGTAAAGCCTGTTACCCGGCGCTGAACCCCTGAATACGCCCGAAAAATTACCGGCGACGACCTGGTCATTGGTCCCGTCTTCTGTAATATTCACAAGTATGGGCGACACCATGCTGACGGGGTCACCGAGCTGGCTTGCCGTAAAATAACTAAGCGGCTCACTGGCAAAGGCGCCAAAATTTGCTGCAGAGAAACGGAAACCCGCTTCCTCATTATTTATTTCATTCCTAACGGCAAAAGTAAAGTAGGCATTGGGTGTTACCGGCGCAAAGCTTGCGGCGGGATATGAATAATTGTATGAAATGCCATTGATGGTATAATTGATGAACTGGTTGCTGCTGAATCCGCAGGCTTGCAGGTCAACATTCGTATTGGTACCCGCGGTAAGTGTATATGGTGCCGGGGCGTTGTACACTGCACCTGAATTATTAAAAGCGATCAGGTTAACGGTTGCTGTGGTATTGCATAAAAGGGTGGAAAAATGATAAGCGCCGTTCTTGTTTACAGGGAACCTGTAATATTGCCCGTTCTTCTGCATGATGATGCTTCCGTTGTTAACCGGGTTGTTACTGCAATCTGTGAGTGTACCACTGACAGTAGCCGTTCCGCTACTGGCGTTCACGGTGATCGTTCCCAAAGAAATATTGTTTGCGGCTGTTGAAAAAGTTTGGTTATAAACAGATGTGCCGCAGGCTTCATCACCCATTATTTCGATACGCAGGTCAGCATTGCCGGGTACGATGCCGGCGGAATGGCCGTGGGCATCTGTATAGGTAAAACGGGCATTATTGGGATCATTCAAATAGGAGATCTTTACCAGTGCATTCTTCATGGGTGCTCCCGATGCATTCACGGCGGTGAAATCCAGGTCAACGAAACTTTCCGAATCGTCATAATTCCATATTGAAAAATGGCTCACGTCGCCGATATAAGTATTGCCAACTTTTTGTGCGATACCCTGTTCTTTCCATAAACCGATTGCTTCATCGAAATACCATAAAGGGATAGACGCGGGGGCACGGAATAAAATTTCCGTGGGAACCGGCATTGTTATCGTTGCGTTTTTGCCGGGCGCTATCTGCAGCAATTCACCGCCGGCATCCGTAAGTTCCACCGCCGCCATGCCGTAAGTGACCAGGCCTTTCATTTCGCCGTTTTTAGTGATACCCCGCTGGTCTCCGGGGAGTATTTTATTAAGATCATCGGCAACGGGATTGATCCAAAAGGCGGCAACGTTTACCGTACCGTTATATGCCGCGCCACCGGATGCATGAATGATGCCATTGGCCGGAAAGGAAATACGCATTCCATTATTTAGCTTTACGCTTCCTCCAATTGTCGCATCAATACTGCCCGCGATCGTTTTGGGAATTAATTTAATTCTGAAAAAAGCGTCATTGTTCGCTGCTGCCAGGTAAGTCTTAGTACCATTGAAATACCCTTTTTTGCTGACCGTTACAACGGCGGCATTCGCGGATACCTGGGCATCATTCGCTTCAAAATAACCATACATGTCGGTGGTAGTGGTGATATTGCCCAGCGCTACTTTGGCGCCGGCCACGGGATCATCGTTTTCATTGGTAACAAAACCAGATACCGAGGAAAAAACCTTTGATCCAAGGTCCTGCCCGGTCAGTTGAGGACGGTCGGCAAAATAAGATACGTCCATTTTGTTACAAGAAAGGAATAGGGAAGCAGGAATGATCAGTAATATGATCAGCAAAAAGCCTGGAATCCTCACGGGGTAGTAAGTTTTCATGTTGGATTTGGATTTATTAGGGTTCTGTTATAAAATGACCGGTAAAACCTTGTCGGCAGGCGGGCATTAATTAGTCAATTCCCAAGCCTGGAGAGACAGCTAAGCCGGTTTTTATGGTTAATTAACGGATAAAAGTCAATTTAATTGTATAAATCGTAGTAATCTTCTATAACTGGCCAGGGTCATTAAGCCTATCCCGGGCTAAATGGGTCAGCCGATCGGGATGCTGCAGTTAAACCATTCGCCGTCGAATGTAGTATTGGGGTACTTCCTGTAAAAATTAATGGCTGGTTCGTTCCATTTGAGCACCTGCCAGACAATGGCGCTGAATCCCCTTTGTTTACACACATTCAGCAGTTCATCAAATAATAGTTTGCCAATTCCTTTACCCCTCATTTTTTCAGTGACCAAAATATCTTCCAGATACATGCGCTGCCCGATCCAGGTACTGTAACGAATATACCATAGGGCAAAGCCAACAATTCCTCTCTTTGCTTCGTTCTCTGCTTCACCCTCTCCCGCGGGAGAGGGAAGGGGTGAGGTAGCGACAATTGCCCACCAAACCCGATCTTTTCCAAACCCGCTTTCCACAAAATGATCGAAGCTGACGGTTACGGCCTGTGGTGCTTTTTCATATACGGCCAGTTCATGAATCAGTTCCATCATGCGTTCGCAATCTTCTTTTATTGCCTTCCTGATCTTTATGTCCATGTATTTAATCTTTATCAATTTTCAAGGGCCTGATCCAGATCCACCAGGATATCCTGTACGTTTTCAATTCCAACGCTCATCCTGATCAGTCCGTCGGTAATGCCATACTGTTCTCTTTTTTCTTTGGGTACCCCGTGATGCGTCATGCTTGCCGGGTGGCTCAAGAGGGTTTCGCAGGTACCCAGTGAAACGGCCCGCAGGCACATCTGTAATTTGTTGATGAATTTTTTCGCCGCCTCCAGGCCGTCTTTCATTTCAAAACTCAGCATGGCGCCCGGGTGCCGCATTTGTTTGGCGCAGATATACCGATCCGGGTGGGAGGCAAGGCCCAGGTAATTTACTTTACTAATAGCGGGATGTTGTTCCAAAAAAACAGCCACTTCCATAGCATTATGGCAATGCCGTTCCATGCGAAGTTCCAGTGTCTTCATTCCCTGGGTCAGTAAAAAAGCATCGAAGGGATTGCTGTTACCACCCAGTAAGCGGTGTACTTTGGTCATGTGCCCGTTCATATATTCCTCATTTTTACCCACCAGCGCGCCGCAGATGGCTGTACCATGTCCGTTCAGGAATTTGGTGGCGCTATGTACCACAAAATCCACCCCGTATTGAAAGGGTTGTTGCAGGTAGGGCGTGGCAAAACTGTTGTCCACGGCCGTTATTAATTTATTTCGTTTAGCCAGTATAGTTAGCTGTTCGATGTCCACGCACCGGATGGTGGGATTGGCCGGGGTTTCCATATACAGCATCCTGAACGCCACATCGGCTTTTATGATCGACTCAACCTTATCCGGGTCTCCCAGGTCAGCGATAACGGCTCCAATGCCCAGTGGCGGCAATATCTTTTCTACCAGTTCGTGTACGCCGCCGTACAAAGAAGGGTGGGTTAATATCTTATCGCCGGTCTTTAAACTGGCGATCACGAGCGTACTGATGGCGGCCATTCCACTGGAATGTAAAATGGTCTTCAGGATCAGCGGCGCTCCGTTGTCGTCGTTAAGACCAAAACTTTCCAGGGCCGATATCCTTTCTTCCGCTTCCGCAATGGTGGGATTTCCCCAACGGCTGTAGATGTAGCCTTTTTCTTCACCGCTGAATCTTTTCATACCCTGTTCGGCAGAATCAAAAACATAAGTGCTGCTGGCATAGACGGGTGTGATATGGGCCTGGTTGGGATCGGCAATATGTCCGCCATGCAGGGACACTGAACTAAAACCGGTGAAAGGAAACATTTTATCAGGCATTGTTGATAATTAAAGATGAAGGATGGTTGTGGAATAATTAAATTCGGACATAAAAGTAAGAAAAACCATGAAGCAACTCCTGCTGCAATATGCGGCTTATAATTGCTGGGCAAGCAATAAATTGTTCGATTGTATCAATAACCTCTCTGATGACCAGGTGAACCGTGAAATAACGAGCAGCTTTTCTTCCATTTATAAAACCGTATTGCATATGCTGGATGCGGAGAATATCTGGTGGCAGCGTATCAAACTGGCGGAACATATTGACGTACCCAGTGAAAATTTTAAGGGGAGCATCGGGGAACTGACCAGGGTCCTGGCCGCGCAATCAAAACAATGGGAGGAATGGATCGCGAATGCCACCGAGAACCAGCTTACACATGTTTTTGCTTACCAGAACAGCAAGAAAGAACAATTCAAACAACCTGTTCATGAAGTGATACTGCACCTGTTTAATCATGGAACCTATCATCGCGGACAACTGGTAACGATTTTGCGGCAATTGGGAATTGATAAAATACCGCCTACGGATTTTATTGTTTTTTGCCGGAAGAAGTGAGTATCCCAGTTTCAAGTTACAAGCTACAAGGGGGCAAATTTTATATTCAAGAAAGGTTTTCCCGTTACAAGAGTTGTTTTGAGTTTGTATGATTCTCCCTTGAAGCCAATCCCTTGAAGCTGGCATTGATTAATTATGATCGATCATCGTGATGGTAACGCCATACGAAGCATCGGCATAAGCGCCGGGATGGCCGGGTGTTGGAGGCTGGTATTCCAGGTGGAGGAATTTCCGGTAGATAAGTCCGATACCCTTTGCATATTTTTCTTCGCCGATATTGATCTCACTATACGAATTGGGATTGGAAGGATTGCCGATGACCTCATTCCGTTGTGAAACTTTTATAGTGCTGTCGATGGTGATGGCGCCTATTTTTGCCGGGAAGTTCAGGCTGTCGTAGGTATAGTCCCAGTTGTCGAAGTACTTCACCGTAGAATTCAGCGAATAGGTATCAATATAACTATTGCCTTTCCATGAATAGCCTTCTTTGATGGGGGTTTTCATTTTCAGGAAGCGGAAATTATTTTCAATGAACTCCATCGCATTTGCGGTGGGAACGGCCATGAATGTATTGTCGGGCGCCCAGGGGTCAACGGGCGTATTGCGGATATACCGTATGATGCGGTAGGCCGGTCTGCCCAGGTTATCGGTTATCAGGGCATCCACGGCATATTTCACCTGGTAGTGCTTCACTGTTATTGAAGTACCGAAATTCTGGTACACCACCGTGGAGTCTAAGTTATAGGTAATGTACTTGCCCGCTAACAGGGGGAAATAATCACTGATGGGGGCTGTCGTAAAATCTTCCGAACTTTTTTTACAGGAGCTGAAAAAAAATGCAGAAAAAATTGCCGCTATAAGAAATGCTGATCTCATAAGATTCCAAGTTACAAATATTGATAGAATTAAATGGTAAAAGCCGGGATGTTCCTTTGTATGATCCCACCCCCGATCAGGTCATCTCCTTCATAGAAGACAGCGCTTTGTCCGGGGGCAACGCCCTTTACATCTTCATAAAAACGCACAATGATGCCATTTTCGTATGTATGCAGGGTAGAAACTGCCCCCTTATCTTTGTAGCGTATCTTCGTAACCGCCTCCATTCCATCTGTAATCCCTTCATATTTTATCCAGTTGAGCCCCGTTACTTTCATCTCACTGCGGTTGAGGTCTTCTTCCGCTCCCAGGACAACCGTGTTGGTATCCGGTAATATCTCCGTGACAAAGGCAGGCCTCCCCATCGCGATATCCAGCCCCTTCCTTTGCCCGATAGTATAGAACGGATAGCCCTTATGCTGACCCAGTATCTTACCATGTTTATCAATGAAGTTTCCGCCATTCACTTTTTCCTCAAGGCCTTCCACTTTACGTTTTAAAAATCCACGGTAATCGTTGTCAGGCACAAAGCAGATCTCGTAGCTCTCATTCTTTTTGGCCAGTTCGGGATAGCCAAAATCATGCGCCATTTGTCGGATATCTTTTTTATGGTAAGTACCCAGCGGCAATAAGGTACGGCTCAGCAGATCCTGTTGCAGTCCCCAGAGCGCATAACTTTGATCCTTGGTATCATCAATTCCCTTCCGGATGAAATATCTTCCGTTGCTATGCTGGTGCACCTGTGCATAATGACCAGTTGCGATAAAATTACAGTTGAGTGCATCCGCCCTTTTCATCAACGCCCGCCATTTGATATGGGTGTTGCACATCACGCAGGGATTGGGGGTGCGGCCCGCCAGGTATTCTTCCACGAAATTATCGATCACAAAATCGCCAAATTCTTCACGGATGTCGAGGATGAAATGCGGGAAACCATGTTGCACGGCCGCCTGCCTGGCGTCATTGAAACTGTCCAGATTGCAGCAGCCCGTTTCTTTTTTTCCGGTGGTGCCCACGCTGGTGGCATAATCCCATGTTTTCATAGTGATACCCACCACTTCATACCCCTCTTTATGAAGCATCAATGCCGCCACGGTACTGTCTATACCGCCGCTCATTGCCATCAATACCTTACCCTTTTTGCTCATATCGGGGGCAAAGGTACGAAAATGCGAAAGAGGGTGGGAAAGTCAAAAGTTAAAAGTGAAAACCTAAAAGTGGAGCGGTATAAAATTTAATGAGGTAATTGCTGGCAGTTGGTGTTACAAACTTTTGGGTTTTAACTTTTAACTTTTGACTTAATTTGCATTCATGCAGCAATACTTACAACTATTAAAACATATTATTGATAACGGCAAAGATAAAAGCGATCGCACGGGCACCGGCACAAGAAGCGTTTTTGGTTACCAGATGCGGTTCAACCTGGCCGACGGATTTCCGCTGGTGACGACTAAAAAATGCCACCTCAAAAGTATCATTTACGAACTGCTCTGGTTCCTGCAGGGCGATACCAATATCCGTTATTTAAAAGACCACGATGTAAAAATATGGGATGAATGGGCCGATGAGAACGGTGACCTGGGCCCGGTATACGGCAAACAATGGCGAAGCTGGGCAAGTGCCGATGGTGTTGAGGTTGACCAGGTGAAACAACTGATACAACAGATACAAACGAATCCCGACAGCCGCCGGCTCATCATCAGCGCCTGGAACGTGGCCGAGCTGCCAAAGATGAAACTGATGCCCTGCCATTGCCTGTTCCAGTTTTATGTGATCCCTCCAACTTCTTCACAAATAGCGCGGGGGATCCGGGGCAGCCTTTCGTGCCAGTTATATCAACGTTCTGCCGACGTTTTCCTTGGCGTACCTTTTAATATCGCGTCTTATGCATTGCTCACGATGATGATCGCACAGGTCTGTGAACTGGAACCCGGCGAGTTCATACATTCTTTTGGTGATGCGCATTTGTATAATAACCATGTTGAGCAGGCACAACTACAACTGACAAGAACTCCTTTTCCTTTGCCGCAAATGAAGATCAACCCCGCTGTAAAAGATATTTTTGATTTTAAGTTTGAGGATTTTGAGTTGGTAAACTACCAGTGTCATCCGGCGATTAAAGCGCCGGTGGCGGTGTAGGGCCCCCTCTAAATCTCCTCCCGAAGGGGAGACTTTAAAGCGTAAAATAATTTATAGTTCTTTTTAATTTCCATAAAATCACTCTTCAATAAATGAACAGCGCTCAAAATAATCTTACTCCTGTTCCCTTCCCTTCGGGGTTCTCCGAAAGAGAACGAACGAAGTTCATTAGGGTGGGGCTCATAGTCGCAGCATCCGAAAACAACACCATCGGCAAAAACAACCAATTGCTCTGGCACCTGCCCAATGACCTTAGATATTTTAAGAACACCACCTGGGGAATGCCGGTGATCATGGGACGCAAGACCTTTGAAGCGTTGAATAAACCATTGCCTGGCAGGATCAATATCGTTATCACCCGACAGGCAGACTGGGAAGCCGCTGGCGTGACCGTCGTATCAAACCTGGAAACAGCCCTGGAAAAAGCGAAAGCAACAAATTGCAGGGAAATATTCGTCATCGGCGGCGGGGAAATTTATAAACAAGCATTTGAAAGGGCAGATAAGCTATATGTAACGAGGGTGCATGCTACCATCGGGGGAGATACTTTTTTCCCGGCCATACACGAAGATAAATGGCGACTGGTTTCCAATGAAGATTTTGCCGCGGATGAAAAACACGCATACGCTTATTCATTCCAAACCTGGGAGAGGAAATAAGCACTGCATGAGCGGCTTTCTGATTCCATATTTTTCATTTCTTATTTCTTATTTATTTTGTATTCCCGATTTCAGTTAGCCAAGCAATACCTGCGGTACTTTTTTTCCGCCTCCAGCGGAAAAGGCCATGGTATCCATTCTCCCTTTGTATTTGATTTCATAAAAAACGTGTTACGCGATAAGAAAGAATACGAATGTTATGCCGGCATTGAAAAGATCCGGCGGCAACTGCTTGGTCAGCGAACAGCAATAGCAGTAACCGATTTTGGCGCGGGTTCTTCAATTATCAAAACGAATAAAAGGGTGGTGGCGGATATCGCAAGATCATCACTCAAGCCTGCAAAATACGCCCGACTGTTATTCAGGATGGTCCGTCATTATCAGCCCCAGGCCATACTGGAACTGGGCACTTCATTGGGGATTACCACATCCTACCTCGCATCCGGTAATGCCCTGGTAAAAATTCATACCCTGGAAGGCGATGCTTCCATTGCAGCGCTTGCCCGAAAAACTTTTAAGGAGTTGGGCATTAAAAATATTGAACTCAGGGAAAGCGAATTCAATCTTGGTTTGCCTGAACTGCTAAATGAGCTTGATACCATCGGCCTTGCTTTTATTGATGGCGATCACAGGAAAGGGCCCACGCTGGAATATTTCAGGCAATTGCTGGAACATGTAGGGCCCTCAAGCATATTAATATTTGACGATATACATTGGAGTCCCGGCATGGAAGCCGCCTGGGAGGAGATCCGGAAAGACCCGTTAGTGACCCTTAGTATCGACCTCTTTTTCCTGGGTATTGTTTTTTTTAGCCCCGATTTTAAAATTAAGCAGCATCATATGATACGATTTTAATTTTTCATACCTTCGGCGGAATTAACTGGCTTATGATAATTGGCGTTTTAAAAGAACCATTCCCCGAAACCAGAGTCTCCCTATTGCCTGAACATATTGCGTTGCTAAAAAAGTTGAATGTGGAAGTTTGCGTTGAAGAAGGCGCAGGCGATACCGCTTTCGCGACACCTGAAAAATATGCGGAAGCCGGTGCCCAGGTAATGAACCGCGGTGAGGTCTTAAATAAGGCCGATCTCGTTCTCTCGCTCAATAATTTTACAGCAACGGATATCGATGCGCTTAAAAAAGGAACGGTGATACTGGGTATTTACCAGCCACTGTTTAATGCCGGACTGATAAGAGAGTGGGCGGCAAAAGGATTAAGTATTTTCAGCATAGACATGTTACCCCGTACCACCAGGGCGCAGAGCATGGATGTATTGAGCAGCCAGGCCAATATCGCCGGTTATAAAGCCGTATTGCTGGCCGCAAATCTTTTTCCAAAATATTTTCCCATGTTCATGACAGCGGCAGGAAGCATCCCGCCTGCAAAAATATTGATACTGGGTGCAGGTGTTGCAGGATTGCAGGCAATCGCAACCGGAAAAAGGCTGGGTGCCGTTGTGGAGGTGTTTGATACCAGGCCCGCGGTGAAAGAAGAAGTGATGAGTCTTGGCGCCAGGTTCGTTGAAGTGGAAGGCGCCGCGGACGCCAGTAAGGCGGGTGGTTATGCGGTAGAGCAAAGCGAGGATTTCATGCAACGGCAAAAAGCAAAGATCGCGGAGAGTGTTGCCAAGGCCGATATCATCATCACCACTGCCCAGATCCCCGGGAAAAAAGCACCCATCCTCATCACCACCGACATGCTGGAAGGGATGAAGAACGGTTCAGTGATCATTGACCTCGCAGCAGCCACGGGCGGAAATACCGGGCTTACAAAAAATGATGAAACGGTCAGGCATAAGGGCGTAAGTATCGTTGGAAATTCACGCCTGCCAGGAACGATGCCCAGTGATGCCAGCAAATTATATGGAAAGAACGTATTGAATTTCTTACAACTGATCATTGATAAAGAAGGCGGATTGAATTTGAATTTTGAAGATGACCTGGTGAAGGGCACCTGTATTGCACATGACGGTATGATCACCAATGAAAGCTTGAAAGGGTTGACCGTGGAGGCGGGAGTTGTGAGTTAGGAGTTATGAGTTACAGGTTTTTGGTTTTGACTTTTACTTTTTGACCTTGATATTAATAAAACATAAAACATGGATACTATTCTGAACTGGGTATCAGACAACCAGCAGATCATCTACATTGTTGTGCTGATGATCTTTGTTGGTATAGAAGTGATTGGGCGTGTACCCAGCGTTTTACACACACCACTGATGAGCGGGGCCAACGCGATCCATGGTGTGGTGATCATCGGCGCCATCATCGTAATGGGCAAGGCCCAGGCTGACAATTACCTGGCATTGGTGCTGGGTTTCCTGGCCGTTATACTGGGAACACTCAACGTAGTGGGTGGTTTTGTGGTGACAGATAGGATGCTGGAAATGTTTAAGAAAAAAAGGCCCCCACTATCTCCCCCGAAGGGGGAGTAAATGGAGAAGACCTTAGCGATGTTCTGAGTTTTATAAAAAAATATTTTTTAATCTTCTACACAATCTTCTCCATTTCCCTTCCGCCAGCTGGCGGAGAGGATAGGTGGGGCTTTAATTATGGACTTTAATTTACTTACGATTTGCTACCTCATAGGCTCAATCACATTCATTATCGGGCTAAAGATGTTATCCAGCCCGGCATCGGCACGTAAAGGCAACCTGGTTGCCGCTGCAGGCATGATCATCGCCATCACCGGAACGATATTCTTATATGAGCAGGACGGCGAAAAATTACACAATTACATTTGGATCTTTTCGGGACTTGCCATCGGGGGCATCGTTGGTACCCTGGCCGCCAGGAAGGTGAAGATGACGGCGATGCCCGAAATGGTAAGCATGTTCAACGGCATGGGTGGCGCCTGTGCCGCGCTGATATCCCTCGTGGAGTTTAACCATTTGTCTGCTGAGATCGCTATAACGGGAACGGCTACCGGCTATACCGGAAAGGTACTGGTCATCGTGCTGGGCCTGCTCATCGGTTCCGTTTCCTTTGCAGGCAGCATGATCGCCTGGGGAAAACTGAATGGCCGGGTGAAAGACTTCAGTTTCCCGGGTCAGAATATCCTTAACTTGGTGATACTGGCTGTCGCATTATGCGCCGGCGCAATTTTGGTCATCCATCCAGAACATGCCTTTTTATTATACGGAATTCTTTTCCTGGCGCTGGTGTATGGCGTAATGTTCGTGATGCCCATTGGCGGCGCAGATATGCCCGTAGTGATCTCTTTACTCAATTCTTTTACCGGTGTGGCCGCGGCCTGTGGCGGTTTTTTATACAACAATAAAGTGATGCTCACTGGTGGTATTCTTGTGGGTGCAGCAGGCACATTGCTTACCATCTTAATGTGCAAGGCCATGAACCGCTCATTGAAGAATGTGCTCATCGGTTCCTTTGGGGGCAATAAAAAAACGGGCCCTTCAACGGGTAAGGAACAGGGTAATTATAAACAGATCAGTTTAGCAGATGCCGCCATGGTGATGGGTTATGCCAATAAAGTAATGATCGTTCCCGGCTATGGGCTGGCGGTGGCACAGGCTCAGCACGCCTGTCATGAGCTTGAAAAAATCCTGAATGAAAAAGGTGTGGACGTTCTCTATGCCATTCACCCGGTTGCGGGTCGTATGCCCGGCCATATGAACGTATTGTTGGCAGAGGCTGATGTGAGTTATGAAAAATTACTGGAAATGGAGCAGGCCAATGATGAATTCAGGACCTGCGATGTGGTATTGATACTGGGCGCCAATGACGTGGTAAATCCCGCCGCGAAAAATGATCCGGTTTCTCCCATTTATGGTATGCCGATCCTGGATGTGGAACTGGCCAAGACGGTCATCGTGAACAAACGCAGCATGAAGCCCGGTTATGCCGGCATTGAAAATGACCTTTTCTTCCAGCCCAAAACGAGTATGTTGTTCGGCGATGCGAAAAAAGTATTGCAGGACCTGATCGTGGAAATCAAGAACCTGTAATTTCAGCAATAATAAACCTGGTATAATGAGAAAACAAATGACCTGCCTGCTGGCGGCCTGCTCCCTGCTTGCAACGAACAGTTCCGCACAAAAGATAATGGGCTTTTCTGAAACAGGCGCTGCCAAACAGATCGACTGGGAAAAGCAATTCGATGCGCAGTTAAAAGCATCTAACCAGGACGAGTACATGAAATTCCTAAGTTCCCATCCGCATCATGTGGGCAGTCCGCAGGATAAGGCAAACGCGGAATATATGGCCAACCTGTTCAAACAATGGGGCTATCAAACGGAAATCGCATCTTATTATATTTTATTTCCTACGCCTAAATTCAGGATGCTGGAACTTACCGGCAGCAAACCTTATAAAGCAAAACTGGATGAACCTGTGCTGGCCGGCGATAAGACCTCGACACAAAAAGCGGAGCAGTTGCCACCTTACAACGCCTATTCAGCGGATGGTGATGTAACAGCGGAACTGGTTTTTGTGAACCGTGGCGTACCTGCAGATTATGATGAACTGGCAAGGAGGGGCATCGATGTAAAAGGAAAGATCGTGATCGCAAAATACGGAGGTTCCTGGCGCGGCATAAAACCCAAAGTGGCCGCCGAACACGGTGCCATTGGTTGTATCATTTATTCTGATCCGGCCGATGATGGTTATGCCATTGGTGATACCTACCCCGAAGGCGGTTACCGCCCAAAGAACAGTGTGCAAAGGGGTTCGGTTATGGACATGCCTGTATATCCCGGCGACCCTTTAACGCCGGGTATTGGTGCCACAAAAGATGCCAAGCGTTTGGACCGGAAAGATGCCATTACGATCATGAAAATTCCTGTGCTCCCGATCTCATGGGAAGACGCCCTGCCTTTATTACAATCATTGAAAGGCGAAGTGGTGCCCGCATCATGGCGCGGCGCATTACCCATTACATACCATGTGGGCCCTTCAGTCGATAAAGTGCACCTGAAACTGGAATTCAACTGGGATACCAAACAATTATACGATGTCATTGCAAAAATTCCCGGAACTGAATTGCCGGACGAATGGGTCATTGCCGGCAATCACCATGATGCCTGGGTAAGCGGCGCTGAAGACCCGCTCAGTGGCATGGTGGCACAACTGGAAGAAGCAAGGGCGATCGGGGAAATGGTAAAAAAAGGATTTCGTCTACGCAGAACAGTTATTTTTTGTGCCTGGGACGGTGAAGAGCCGTCGATCATCGGTTCAACAGAATGGACCGAAGATCACCAGCAGGAATTACAACAAAAAGCAGTAGCCTATATCAACACCGATGGGAATGGCCGTGGATTTATCAATGCCGGCGGCTCACATACACTGGAACCCTTCTTTAATGAGGTCATGGAACAGGTGATGGACCCTGAAACAGGGGTATCCCTTAAAGAACGTAAATATGCCCAGACTATCGTGGGCGCCGACAATGCGGGCAGGACCAAATTACTGGGAAATAAATATATGAAACTGGGAGCGCTGGGCGCCGGCAGCGATTGGGGCGGTTTTTTGCAGCACCTTGGTATCGCTTCCATCAACCTGGGATTTGGCGGGGAGAATGAGGGAACCCAGTACCATTCGGCATATGATTCATACGAGCATTTCACAAAATTCATTGACCCCGGCTATCAATATGGGATCGCATTGTCTAAAACAACCGGGCGAACCATGATGCGCCTGGCCAATGCGGATGTGCTGCCCGTTGACTTTAACAGCTTTTACAAAACCATCAATGAATATACAACGGAAATAAAAACACTTCTCGACAAAACAAGGACTGAGACAGAAGACGAAACAAGAATGGGGAAAGAAAAATTGTTCGAGCTGGCGAAGGATCCCAAAAAAATATATGCCGCACCATCGCTAAAAGAAATGGTTCCTTTTTTGAATTTCAGTGACCTTGACAATGCACTCGTGGAATTAAAAAACACCGGGGAAGAATACAAGGGCCTGTACGCAAAAGGGATCTTGTTGCCTGCTGATAAACAGGCACAGCTCAATGCGATCTTATATAAAGCAGAAAGAAGTTTACTGCAGCAAAACGGTTTGCCCAGGAGGACCTGGTACCGCCACCAGATCTATGCTCCCGGCTATTATACAGGCTATGGAGTTAAAACGATACCAGGTATACGCGAAGCGATCGAGCAGCGTTACTGGAAAGAAGCACAGGAAAATATTGGAATAGTTGCCAGGACGATACAGGGATACACGGAACAGGTAAAAGCTGCCAATGCTTTATTAAAATAAGGTAAAGGTTTGATATTTACTGTTTATGGTTACCAGCTTTGGCACTACTATTTAACATCGTTGTGTCACTCACTTGTACATTTTATCTCTATTGAACGACCCGCGTTTCATAAAAAATCATCTCTTGCAAATACCCTCTGCATTAGTAAATTCATTGCAACATGTGAAAGGTTTTAATGAAAAAAAATTTAAAGAAGTGCATCAGTCGGGAGAACAGGTAACATCAGTAAGATTGAATCCAAAGAAAATCTTCAACTTTCAATCTTCGATCTTCAATACTCAACTGGAAAAAGTACCCTGGAATAGTCATGGCCGTTATCTTCCTGAACGACCATCTTTCACTTTGGATCCCCTCTTTCACGCAGGCGCCTATTACGTGCAGGAGGCCAGCAGCATGTTCCTGGAAGAGGCGCTGAAACAGGCTATTGATCTTTCAAAGCCATTAAAAATACTGGACCTCTGTGCAGCGCCGGGAGGAAAATCGACTTTAATTCAATCCATTATTTCCAAAGAGAGTTTACTGGTCAGCAATGAGCTGATCAAAACAAGGGTGAATGTTTTATCAGAAAATATCACCAAATGGGGGGCCGACAATGTCATTGTCTCCAATAATGATCCGGCCGATTTTCAGCGCCTCGAAAATTATTTCGACCTGGTCGTGGTGGATGCGCCCTGCAGCGGTAGCGGTTTATTCCGGAAAGATCCCGGCGCCATTGCCGAATGGAGTGAAAATAATGTGGAGATATGCGGTCGCCGCCAGCAGCGGATACTGGCCGACGTGATGCCTGCCTTGAAAGAAGGCGGGGTGTTGATCTATTCCACCTGCTCTTATTCGGAACAGGAAGACGAGGCCATCGCCGACTGGCTCATGGAAACGCATGCTTTATCAACTATACGGTACCCCTTAAACACGGCATGGAATATCGTTGAAACATTGTCTCCCCGTCGTAACGCTTACGGCTACCGTTTTTATCCGGATAAACTCAGGGGAGAGGGTTTCTTTATTGCTGGTTTTAGAAAGGAGGGGCGGGAAATGGGAAGTGGGAAGAAGCAAGTTGGTAGTGGGGAGAGGCAAGTGGTGGTGGGGGGAAATAGTTCGAAAAAACTAGTGGTATCAGAAATTGAAATGCTGAAACCGTATTTAAAAGATACGGAAGCGTTTTTCTTTATAAATCAAAAAGAAGAAGTGCTTGCCATTCCATTGCAACACAAAAATGATCTTTCGGTCCTCCGATCCGCCTTGTATATCAGAAAAGCGGGCGTAAAACTGGGCACTGTAATCCGGAATGAATTGATCCCGGATCATGAACTGGCCCTGAGTACAATATTGCATCCGTCGGTCAGGCGCATTGAAACGGATAAGGACACCGCACTTCAATACCTGCGCCGGGAGCCCATTCAACTGGAAACAGATGGACCAGGATGGGCCTTGCTTTCCTACGGACAATTGCCGTTGGGGTGGATAAAGATATTGCCCAATCGAATTAACAATTATTATCCTGCGACATGGCGAATTCTTAACAAATGACCCGACCGGGAACCAACAAAATTTCGCATCTTTGCAGCGAAAAATCAATAAAGGAATGAAGCGTATTTTGTTTTTCGTGATCTGTTTGCCATTCGTTGCCCAATCACAGAACGGATCCCTGATACTGGAAGGCGTATCTCCCTATCTTTATCTTAACCATACGGTTGCGTCAAAGGAAAATTATTATAGCATTGGCAGGTTGTATAATGTTGGCCCGAAAACCATCGCTCCTTATAATAAAATGCAGATGGACAAGGGACTAAACCCCGGGCAGGTCTTAAAGATACCGGTAGGCGAATCCAATTTATCTCCAAACGGGAAAGCGGCTGCGGGCGAAGTGCTGGTGCCATTGTATTATTCGGTCAAAGAAAAAGAAGGGCTTTACAGGATCGGGTTCAATCATAATAAAGTATCCGCAGAAACCTTAAAAAAATGGAATGATCTTAAATCGCTGACCGTGGGAACAGGCACGATGCTCGTCGTGGGATATTTAAAGGTGAGAAAAAATGAGTCTGCACTTGCAGCAAGGTCCATCGTGAAGGGCGCGGAAAAAAAATCAACGGCTGAAGTAAATCCGGCTCCTCCCGAAAAAAATCAACAACATGTATCGGTGGATTCAACGGTTGCAACGGTAAAGGATCAGCCATCCAAAAAAGAAGAGAAGAAAGAAGAAATGATTTCTCTTGACACGATAAAAAAAGTTTCTCCGGTAAACCAGGACGAAAAAGAACCCGTAAAACCTGTACATATTACAGGAATTGATTTCCAGGGTGGCGTCTTTAAAAGTTTGTATGAATCGCAAACCCGTGGCGATGAAGTCAGCACGGAAACCGGTTTGGGAGGGGTATTCAAAAGTACAAGCGGATGGACCGATGGAAAATATTATTGCCTGCATAATACTGCAAAGACCGGGTCGATCATTAAGGTCACCAATACAGCAAACGGCAAGTCGGTCTACGCAAAAGTGCTGGATGTGATCCCGGATATCAAAAAGAATTCCATCCTGCTGATCCGGTTAAGTAATGCTGCTGCTGATGAACTGAGTGTTGGGGAAGCCAATTTCAATTGCACACTTAATTATTCAAAATAAGCGCCATGAAAAAAATTATTCTCTTTTGCATTCTTACTTCATTTACCGCGGTTTCTATTGCGCAGACCGATGGGGAACTTGCGGGAAAGAAATTACCGGCAACACATTTCACGATCGAAAAAACAATTCCGGCCACACCCGTAAAGAACCAGGCCATGACGGGCACCTGCTGGTGTTTTTCAAGCACATCACTGGTGGAGAGCCAGTGCCTGAAAAAGAACCTGGGTGAAATGGACATCAGTGAAATGTTCACAGTGCGAAATATATATGTGGAAAAAGCGAGGAATTATATCCTTCGCCAGGGGCATGCACAATTCGGTGAAGGTGGTTTAGGCCACGACCTGATCCGTGCGATCGCTACCTATGGCGCAGTACCGGAAAGCGTTTACAGCGGGCTGAGGTCGGATGAAAAAATGCACAACCACGTGAAACTGGTCGAGATGCTGCAAAAATTTGTTGACAGTATTGTAAAAATGCGGCCGGTTCCGGCCCAATGGCAGGCGGGTTACGAAAGGATATTGGACTCTGCGTTGGGTACACCCCCGAAGAACTTTGAATTTAACGGCAAGCAGTATACGCCAATGACCTTCGCCAGTGATGTATTGAAATTCAATCCGAATGAATATGTTAATATCACTTCCTTTACGCATCATCCCTATTACCAGCCCTTCATTCTTGAAGTACCGGATAATTTCAGCAATGGCGCTTATTATAACCTGACTTTGAATGAGATGATTCAGTTAACCAAAGACGCCGTATCAGGAGGCTATTCTGTTTTATGGGATGCCGATGTCAGTAACGAGGGTTTTATGCAGAATAAAGGCGTTGCTGTTTATTTTGACAGCAAGATGAAAGTGCCTGCCAGGAAGGCTGCGGCAAACGGTTTTTCGGGAGAAGGAGAGTGGAATGCCGCCATCAGGCAGCAATTGTTTGAAAACCTTACCACCCAGGATGACCACCTCATGCATATTACCGGACTGGAAAAATCGGAGAATGGAAAACCTTATTTCCTTGTTAAGAATTCCTGGGGAGATATCGGACCTGATCATGGTTATATCAATGTATCCCAGGGATATTTTGCGATCAACACCATCAGCCTGATCATTCCGAAAGCGGCTTTTTCAAAAGAATTGCTCGCTAAGCTGGGAATAAAATAAGTATTTTAAAACCCCGACAGCGGTTATAAACCCTGTCGGCGGTAACAAAAGTAAATTTCCTACTGGTGATTGCGAGAGAAAGTTTTAATGGTATTTATCTTTTAATAGTGGAATAGATTATTTAGAAAACCACTATTGGGGTTTGCAACCACCGATAGGGGTACTAAAAACGGTATCCTCTTAAGAATGCTTCCACATTCATTTTCTTTTTGCCTTCTAATTGCAATTCGGTTACGGCAATGTATCCATCAGGGCAGGCGAAATGCAAATATGTTTTTTGGTCGGTCTGGTATTCGCCCGTTTTCAATGCGCCTGGCGGCTCAGAACCATCAATGCGCCTGGCTTTATAGATCTTCAACGTTTTATCATTAAAATGTGTAAAAGCTCCCGGATAAGGAGATAGCCCCCGGATCAGATCATGCACTTCAGCTACCGGCCTGCTCCAATCTATTTTACAGGTCTCAGTGATGATCTTTGGGGCGTGTTTTAAAACGGCCTGGCTATGCGCTCCTGCCTGTTGTTGCGGAAGTTCTTTCAGACTGCCTTCTCCTATGCCAATGATCGTTTTCAATAACAGATCAGCGCCTGTTTCTTTCATCCGGTCGTGCAGTTCACCCGCAGTTTCATCATCACCGATGGAAAGTTTTTCCGACAAAAGGATATTCCCGGTATCAATTTCATGCTGCAGCCTGAAGGTGGTCAGGCCGGTTTCTTTTTCACCGTTGATGATGGCCCAATTGATGGGCGCCGCACCCCGGTATTGCGGAAGCAAAGAACCATGCAGGTTGACGGTTCCCAATGGCGGCATTTTCCAAACCCTTTCGGGCAGCATCCGGAAGGCGACCACCACCTGCAGATCAGCGTTTAAGGCTTCCAGTTGGTGCAGAAATGAAGGATCTTTTAATTTTTCCGGTTGTAAGAGTTTCAGCCCATTTTCAACCGCGTATTTTTTCACAGCGCTCTGCTGCAGTTGTAATCCCCGGCCAGCGGCTTTATCCGGCGCCGTTACAACACCAACGATATGGCAACCGGTCTCCACGAGTTTTTTTAAGGAAGCCACCGCAAATTCAGGTGTACCCATAAAAATGATACGCAACCCCTTCCTTTCCCCGAATGGAGCACCCGTTGTAACATGGATTGTATTTTCATTATTTTTTTCTATGTCTGCACTCATGATAATTGTTATGATCTTAAAAGAACTAAAGTTCCCACTTTAGGGGGCGGAGGGGGTAAAATCCTTATACAGCAAATACTTTTTCCGAAGCTTTTTAAAGTTGCCCAGGGCCGGCTCCCAGCTTTTCCTGATCTTCTTTTCAGAAACCCCATTTTTTACTTGTGCGGCCAATAGGTCATTACCGGCCAGTTTATTGATGAAATTGTTTTTTAAAAAGAAACTGTCCTTGCCGGGAAATATTTTGTAAGCGTTGAGCAGGTACTTCAGTTGTATCTTATGGTCCAGTTGATGCAGTACCTCCTCTGCATCACCACCAATATACCACCCATAGCACTCCTGGTAAAAACACTTGCTGCTTTTGGCGCCTGCATTGGGTTTGGGCGTAAAGGTATAAAGTGTTTTTGGTAAAACAGGATGGCCAAATACCTGGAAGGGATGATCCGTTCCCCTTCCTTCGCTCAGCACCGTTCCTTCAAAAAAACAGGTGGAGGGATAGAGGTAGATGCTTTGCATTTCTTTTAAGTTGGGTGAGGGGTTCACCGGCAACAGGTATTTGCTGTTGTGGTCGTAATTCCTGCATTTGATGACCAGGACATGGAAGGGAGTATCTGCTGACGGCTTGGTGGTAACATTATAGGTATTGATGGCATTGGCTTCGGGCGACAACCATTTTTCTCCGGCTAACATAAGGGCGTATTCGCCAATTGTCATGCCGTACACGATGGGGATGGGCTGCATACCTACAAAACTTTTGAACTTCATGTCCAGCACTGGTCCGTCAACATAAAAGCCATTGGGGTTTGGACGGTCAAGGATCAACAGCGGCTTATGGTTTTCCAGTGCCGCTTCCAGGTAATATTGGAGGGAAGATATATAAGTATAGAAACGCACACCTACATCCTGGATGTCGAACACCAGCACATCTACGTCTGCCAGGTCGGCCCTGGTTGGCTTTTTATGCTCGCCATATAAACTGATCACGGGAAGGCCTGTTTTTTTGTCGATGGCATCAATGATGTGTTCTCCCGCATCGGCGTCTCCCCTGAAACCATGTTCGGGCCCGAAGATCTTTACGATCCTGATACCACTTTTGAGCAGGGTATCCACCAAATGGGTATGTTGAACCATGCTGGTGGGGTTGGCGAAAACCGCTATGGACTTGCCTTTCAGCAGGGGAAGGTATACTTCCATACGTTCGGCGCCGGGTATAATTGCTGAATTATTTAATGGTTTTATTGTTGACTGCGCAGTGGCCAGGGAACAATTTAATAATACAACCATTAAACAATTTGCCATAATCTTCATCCCTCAAATTTCATTAAAACTTTTCATTTCAAATTAATATTATATGGTAATTTGCACCCGCTTTAGCGAATCATATCTTTTATACCTTCTTTTATCGATGAAAAAAGCTGAAAAAGTAGAAGAGTGCGACGCAAGGATGCCAGATAGTAATTCAAGGTCTGGCTAATAAATCTCATAAACTAAAACTTATTGAAATGCAGCAAGTACAAAATGGTTATGTAGTTCGTGTTCACTACACCGGGAAACTGCTCAGCGGAGAAGAATTCGATTCTTCGGTAAACAGGGAACCCCTTGAATTTACCGTGGGTGCCGGGCAGATGATCAAAGGCTTTGATGCCGCCATGCCGGGAATGAGCCTGGGTGAAAAGAAAACGATCAATATCCCTGCAGATGACGCCTATGGCCAAAGAAGTGAGGACGCCATCATTGAATTTCCAAGAGCGCAGGTACCCGCGGAGATGAAACTGGAACCGGGAATGCCCCTGACCTTAAGTAACCAGCAGGGTCAACCTGTTCCGGTGATCGTCGTTGAAATAAAAGACGATGTGGTCATTATGGATGCCAATCATTTTTTAGCGGGACAGGAATTGATATTTGATATCGAGCTGGTAGAGATAGTTTAATAATAGGCAATAGGCAATTAGCAATTGGCAATAAGTAAAGGAGCTTGATAATTTCAAAATGCTTTTTTTGCAAATTGCCCATTGCCCATTGCTTATTGCAAATTGCCGATTTACTTTCTTATTTTTACTTCCTTATTTCTTATTAAAACGATGATCCAGATCAGTCCCGATAGCATCGCCGAACGTTTCATGCGTTATGTGCAGGTAGATACCCAAAGCGACCCTGCCAGCAGCACGCATCCCAGTTCAGAAAAACAAAAGGACCTGAGTCGGTTATTGTTCAACGAACTGCGTGGCATGGGGATAACGGATGTGGAAACGGATGCGTTTGGTTATGTGTACGCCAGCATCCCCTCCAACTCGGAAAAAAAGAATATCCCGGTCATTTGTTTTTGCTCGCACGTGGATACCGCCCCCGACTGCAGCGGTACCAACGTAAAACCTATCCTTCACCGTTATTATGATGGCAACGATATCGTATTGCCTGATGACAGCACGCAGGTATTGAGAATGCGTGATTCGCCCTATTTAAAAAATCACCTCAACAGCGGCGTGATCACCGCGAGCGGACTTACCCTGCTGGGCGCCGATGATAAAAGCGGGGTGGCGGCCATCATGGAAGCGGCTTTATTTTTTATACAGAACCCGGCAGTGAAGCATGGCGACATAAGAATATTGTTTACACCTGATGAGGAAGTGGGGCAGGGCACGGCTAAAGTGGATATGAAAAAACTGGGTGCTAACTTTGGCTATACCCTCGACGGCGGCGAAGCCGGTAGCCTGGAAGACGAGACCTTCAGCGCCGATGGCGCGGTTATCACCATTCATGGCGTGATCGTTCACCCCGGCTATGCGAAAAATAAACTGGTGAATGCATTAAAAGTTGCCGGCGCTCTGCTGGATGCGCTTCCCAAAACCGAATGGAGCCCCGAAACCACCGAAGGCAGACAGGGATTCGTACATCCCACCACGATGAACGGGATTGCTGAAAAAGCCATTATACAATTCATCGTGAGGGATTTTACACTCGCCGGATTGCAGCAACACCATGAGCGGTTGAAAAAGGTCGCTGCGGAAACGGTTGCAAAATTCCCGGGCGCTAGGATGGAATATGCCGCGGCGGAACAATACCGCAACATGAAGGAAGTGCTGGATGACTGTCCGCAGGTGGCAGGTTACGCGGAAGAAGCGATACTGCGTTCAGGCCTCACCGTAAAGAAGGAAAGCATTCGCGGCGGTACTGATGGCAGCCGGTTCAGTTATATCGGGATGCCCTGTCCCAATATCTTCACCGGCATGCAGAACATCCACAGTAAGCTGGAATGGATCGGAACGAAAGATATGGCAAAGGCCGCGGAGACCATTGTGCATTTGGGGATGATCTGGGAAGAAAGATTTTGAACGGGTTGATAGAAACACGGATGACACGGATTTTTACTCGTGAGAACGGATTTATGTTATACTGAGGTATAGCCAGTCCCGATGAATATCGTGGATCATTTCGGAAAAGCTACTCACACAACAATATTCCCCAAAGATTTTCCGCCGGCAACTTAAAAAATTATCTACCTTCAACTCAAATTTTACAACTATGGACCAATTAAAAGAATACTGGTGGGTGATACTGCTGGTGATAGCGTTCCTGGGATGTTTTGTAACTGTTAATCAGGGATTCATTGGCGTGGTGACCATGTTTGGAAAATACCGCCGTATTATGCGGCCGGGCTTGAATTTCAAACTACCTTTTTTTGAGCAGATCAATAAAAAAGTGAGTATCCAGAACCGGTCGGTGGAACTGGAGTTCCAGGCGGTAACGGTTGACCAGGCCAATGTATATTTTAAGTCGATGTTGCTGTACTCGGTGATCAACGTGGACGAGGAAACGATCAAGAATGTGGCCTTTAAGTTCATCAGCGATAAGGATTTCATGCAGGCCCTGATACGCACCGTGGAGGGAAGCATCCGTGCCTTCGTGGCCACGAAGAAACAAGCCGAAGTGTTGAATGTACGGCGTGATATCGTAGAGAACGTAAAAGAACAGGTGGACGTATCATTGGAAGCCTGGGGTTATCATTTGCAGGACCTTCAGATCAATGATATCACTTTTGACGAGGCCATCATCACCAGCATGAGCAAGGTGGTTGCGAGCAATAACCTGAAAGCAGCCGCTGAAAATGAAGGGCAGGCCTTGCTGATCACCAAGACCAAGGCAGCCGAAGCCGAAGGTAACGCCATCAAGATCGCGGCCGAGGCCGAAAGGCAGGCGGCACAGTTACGCGGACAGGGTGTGGCTTTGTTCCGGGAAGAAGTGGCCAAGGGTATGAGCCAGGCCGCCGAACAAATGAAGCAGGCCAACCTGGATACCAATGTGATCCTGTTCAGCATGTGGACCGAAGCCATCAAGAACTTCGCCGAATACGGCAAAGGCAATGTGATCTTTTTGGATGGCAGCAGCGAAGGAATGGAAAAGACCATGCGCCAGATCATGGCCATGCAGCAGATGGATGGAAAGAAATAAAAAATTAAAATATTTGCGATCAAAAAAATGCCCCGGCTCTAACGGGGCATTTTTATTTTTAAAAGGTAACATTAACATTTTCTTATGCAGCTATTGTTAATTTGTTTCGTTTCATTGCAAACAAAGAAATGTTTGGCATAATTATAGAATGGAGTAAATCATCACCTTAAAAACGGCAATACATGTTTGATATCTTATTACAAATGGACACCACACACCTTAGCGCGCCCAATGCAGGCGCCGAATCCCTTTTTTCCATCCTGGTCAAGGGTGGCGTACTGATGATTCCGCTGGCCATCTTCATGGCGCTGGCCATCTTCTTCTTCATTGAGCGGCTGATCGCCATCCGCAAGGCCAGTAAGATCGAGGATAATTTCATGAGCATCATCCGCGACCATATCATCACGGGGAATGTTACTGCAGCCAGGAGCCTGGCCAAGAACACACACAATCCAGTGGCAAGGATGATTGATAAAGGCATACAGCGTATCGGCAAGCCCATCGACGCCATTGAAAAGAACATGGACAATGTGGGCAAGCTCGAGATCTATAAAATGGAAAAGAACCTTTCCGTACTTTCCGTCATCGCACGTATCGCTCCATTATTTGGTTTCGTGGGTACCATCATCGGCCTTGTGATGCTGCTGCGTGAATTCGCCGCGGCCACCAATCCTTCCATCACCGATATCGCCGACGCGATGTATGTGAAGATGATCACATCGGCCACCGGCCTGATCATCGGGATCATTTCCTTCCTGGGCTACAGTTACCTGAATACCCAGATCGATAAGACCGTGAACAAGATGGAATGCGCCAGCGCCGATTTCATTGATATATTACAGGAACCCACTAAATAAATAACCCGATAACACAGCCATATGAGCTTACGAAAACATTTAAGGGATAATCACAGTGAAGTAGACGCGGGTCCGCTGAATGACGTGCTATTTATTTTGCTGATGTTCTTCCTCTTGGTATCCACCCTTGCCAACCCAAACGTGGTAAAGGTTTCCAATCCCAAAGGGAAAAGCGATACCCGGGTGAACCAGAACATCGTGGTGACCGTGACCAAAGAACAGAAAGTGTATATCGGCACCCAGATGGTAGACATACGCTTTATTGATTCCCTATTAAAAAAAGAGGTTGATCTCAATAGAAAATTCATTGATACGCCCACCGTGGTACTGAATGTAGATACATCGGCTTATTATGGTGAAGCCTTTAAGATCATGGAAGCGGCCAAAAGAGCCAAGGCGAAACTGGCGGCAAATATCAAATAGAAGCAATAACGAAACGGTCTTTTCCAAACCCGTCTTTTTTTAATTCCACTTTCCCGTATCCGGTTTTAAATAAGGCCAGCACTTCACTGGCATGGTCTTCGTGTGTTTCGAGGTAGATCTTTCCATCGAAGCGTAGATGGGCTTTTCCGAACGCGGCGATCTTCTCGTAAAAGAGCAACGGTTTGTTTTCGGGAACGAAGAGGGCGCTGTGCGGTTCATAGTCCAGGATATTCTTAGCTAATTTTTCTTTTTCATTAATGGGTATGTACGGCGGGTTGCTGATGATGATATCAAATAAGGGCAACTGGTCCCATTTGTTCTCATCGAGGAAATCCATTTGAATAAAATTGACGTGTGAATGATGCCGTACCGCATTTTCTTCCGCCACCTTCAATGCCCATTCACTGATATCGGTAGCGCTTATGTTTGAAGCCGGCAAGTTTTTCTTGAGGGCAACAGCAATACAGCCGCTGCCGGTTCCTATATCCAGTATCGTGGGGTCGGTGAGTTTCGTTTTGCGGTCGCTGAGCATGATCCCCACCAATTCTTCCGTCTCGGGCCTGGGGATCAGTACAAATTCATTCACTTTCAGTTTCAAATGATAGAACCAGGTCTCTCCCAAAATATATTGAACGGGCCTGTGCCGGAGTATTTGTTTAAGCGCTTCCGTTAATTGCAAGGTCGTTTTTTTTGATAATGGCCGGGAAGGATCTTTCACCAGGTCCGAACGGGTCACGGATGCGATGCTCTCAAATAACCTGTCGGTGATCACGGTGGCCTCCCCCAGGCCGTAAACAGCCTGTATCTGCACCAAAATATCCCGGTATAATTTTTTTATCGTCATTTGGACAAACTTAGTTTATTTTTTCATGCGTATTTTTGTTCCTTGCCCGATCACGAAATATATATGCAGCGTTGCCTGGAACTGGCCCTGGAGGGGGCAGGGTATGTTGCTCCCAACCCGATGGTGGGTGCCGTGCTTGTTTATGGTGGCCGCGTCATTGGCGAAGGATGGCACCGGCATTACGGCGCCGCACACGCGGAAGTGAATTGCATCAACAGTGTTGCTGAAACAGATAAGGGGCTCATTTCAAAAAGCACTTTGTATGTTTCACTGGAACCTTGTGCACATTTTGGAAAAACACCGCCTTGTACAAACCTCATCATTGAAAACAATATCCCCGAAGTGGTGATCGGTTGCAAAGACAGTTTCCGGGAAGTGAACGGCAGGGGCATCGAAAAATTGACAGAGAAAGGAATACATGTAATTATCGGAGTGCTGGAGAAAGAGGCCATCGCATTGAATAAACGTTTTTTCACTTTTCATGAGCGGCGCTGGCCTTATATTATTTTAAAATGGGCGCAAAGTGATGATGAAAAGATCGCCGGCACCAACGGGGAGCGAATATTCATCAGTAATGATCACACCAACAGGCTGGTACATCGCTGGCGCAGCGAGGAAGCGGCCATCATGGTGGGTACGCGAACGGCCATCCAGGATGATCCGGCATTGACCACGAGGCTTTGGCCGGGCAATGATCCTGTCAGGCTGCTACTGGATTTGGAATTGAAACTTCCATCTTCCCTACAATTATTTAACGGTGGGGTAAAGACCATCGTGTTTAATCAGCTGAAACAAGCGGAAGAAGGAATGCTTTCTTTTTATAAGATCGAAAAAGACGAACCCGTTATTCCGCAGGTATTGAAGGCGCTGTATGATCTGCAGTTACAAAGCTTGCTGGTGGAAGGCGGCGCTGCATTGCTGCAATCTTTTATTGATGCGAAGGCCTGGGATGAGGCAAGGGTGATCTGCAATAAAGCATTGACCATTGGCAATGGAATGAACGCACCCGTTCTATCCGGTCATCATTTGGTGCAAACTGAACAACTGCAAACCGATCGTATCAACATATATTTACCAACATCATAATCATTCCATTGGCCGGTACCAGCGAACAAACATCTTATTTGACCATTGCCCAGCCTTCCGTAACGGAGTTCAAAGACCGGGGCAGCAAATTCCTTGGCTATGCTTTCCCCATCGGTTCGGCGGTGGAGTTTAAAAAGATACTGCAACAGTTAAAGAAGGAACACCCCAAAGCGGCGCACCACTGCTTTGCTTACCGGTTAGGGACAGACGAAAACACTTTCCGGGTGAGTGATGACGGCGAGCCTTCGGGAACCGCGGGCAGGCCTATACTGGGGCAGATCGACAGCAGGGGACTGACCAACGTGCTGGTGGTGGTGGTACGTTATTTCGGCGGAACACTGCTGGGGGTGCCGGGATTGATCAATGCCTATAAAACGGTCACCAGCCTTGCTTTGCAGGTTACACCGGCGGTACAGAAACAAGTGGAACTTATGTATACCATCCGGTTCGACTATACACAGATGAACGATGTAATGCAGCTGATGAAGCAGTACAACTGTACCATCGGGGAACAGAAATTGCAACTTTTCTGCAGCATCACCGCGGGCATCCCCAAAAGCCGGCTGGCCGAACTGCTTTACTGCCTGGGAGCGTTACAGGATGTTGAAGTGGAAAAAAATGAAAAATAAGCCGTAATTTTCTGCAAAATAATTCGATGCCAGCGGAAAAAAAATATAAAAATTTCTGGAGTTTTTATCCCTATTACCTTACCGAACATGGAGATTTTAAGAACCGTGTCATGCATTTTATAGGTACCGGCCTGGTGATCGCCTGTCTGATCACGGGGATCTTTTTAAA
>JAYWAZ010000152.1:0-2005 GCA_043781975.1 Bacteroidota bacterium | reverse complement strand
CTGCTGCTGTTGCAACTGTGCCAGTAATTTACTGCCTACGTTACCGGTGCCGCTGATAAAAAGATTTACCTGCTTGTAAGCGGTCTCAAAAAATTCTTCGTGCAATACGTTGATGGCTTTTTTTACGTCCGGCATGCCCGTCACGGCGGAAATATTTCTTTCAGAAGAACCCTGGGCAATGGCCCTGATGTTTACACCGTTTCTGCCCAGCACACTAAACATGCGACCGCTGATGCCCGAATGATTTTTCATATTGTCGCCCACCAACGCAACGATGGCCAGCCCTTTTTCCACGATCAACGGTTCCACTTTTTTGATTTCGATCTCGTTGGAGAATGCCTTGTCTACCGCCTCTTTTGCTTTACCCGCATTTGCTTCTTCAATGCCAACGCAGATGGAGTGCTCTGAGGAACTTTGGGTGATGAGGATAACATTGATCTTTTCATTCGATAAAGCTTCGAACAACCTTTTTGAAAAGCCGGGAATTCCCACCATGCCACTGCCTTCGAGGCTCAGCAGCGATATTTTACTGATACTGGATATGCCACGAATGCTACTGCCATCTTTGTTGCTGTCACTGTGTATCAGGGTGCCGGCATCACCAGGGGCAAAAGTATTTTTTATGGCTACCGGGATGCGCTTGTTCATCACGGGCTGTATAGTAGGGGGATAAATAACTTTAGCGCCGAAATGCGATAGCTCCATGGCTTCCTGGTAGGAGATATGGGGGATGATCTTAGCGTTGCTCACCAGGCGCGGATCCGCGGTCATCATGCCGGAAACGTCTGTCCAGATCTCCAGTACGGAAACACTGAGTGCTGCCGCCACGATGGCCGCCGTATAATCTGAACCGCCTCTTCCGAGCGTAGTGGTGCTGCCATTTCTATCGGCTGCAATAAATCCGGGCAATACACAAACAGGGGTTTCCAGGGCAAACAGGAAGGATTGAATATTCTTGCTGGTCACGCTGAAATCAACATTGGCTGAGCCAAACTCGGAATCGGTTACGATCAGTTCCCGTGAGTCTTTCCAGGTGTTTTGAATGCCGAGCGACTTAAGCCTTGCGGCAAAGATTTGGGACGATATCAATTCCCCAAAACTGATAATCGCATCTTTTGTCCGGTTTGATAATTCTCTTAAAAGAAAAACTCCGTTGCAGATGTCCTCGATCCCGTTGCGGCGTTTTTTTACCAGGCTAAGAATGCTGCTCTGCTGATCCAGCGGGATCAGCTCTTTAACGGTTGCGAGGTGCCGCTGTTCCAGCGCAATCAATTTTTCTTTGTAGGATAGATCTCCTCCGGATGCCGCAACTGCAGCGTCTATCAAAGCATCGGTAGTACCACCAAGTGCGGAAAGCACAATGATGATATTGTTATTTTTTATGAGCGAATTTTGAACGATAGCTACTACCTTGTTGATGTTGTTGGCGTTGGCCAGGGAACTGCCTCCGAATTTTAATACCTGCATAATAAGTTCAGAAATTTAATACTATAAGTGTACCTCGGTTGTGATTTTGAAAGAAGCTGAAAGCCCACGGGGTGATATGTAGATGCTCAACCCTTGCGGGTTGTAATAATAGTAATAAAGGAAGCAAAGTTGGCCCCGGTTGTAAAACGAGCGTTGATATATTTGATCCTGTTTGTCATTACTATTGTATCCTGAAAATACGCAAATAGATCTGTATTATAAAAAATGTAAACCGCCTTTTTTAAAGTATTTTCATCCTCCCAACGATTGGCTGCCTTTTTTATTATTAATTTTTACTATCATGGATAACCAGGCATTGCGCGGGCTGCAGCACTTTAAAAATTATGTGGGTATAAAATTCCAGCTTTACAATAGTTTGTTCACCTCCCTGCCCTTTCACCGAATTGAGAAAACCGGCATCCTGCTATCGTTGTTTCAAAGCATCTGTGATGAAGGGTATAAGAAGAAGCAGAGCCCCACCGAGATCATAGAAGAATTTTTTGCAAAACATACCACGATCACATTGAAAAACGAGAAG
>JAYWAZ010000151.1:0-2008 GCA_043781975.1 Bacteroidota bacterium | reverse complement strand
GATACGGCGATGTTACCAAAGCTCATGTCGGCGGTTTTTGTAATGCTGATGGGGGTAACGATGGTGGCAGTAGCTGTTGCCGTTGCTGTGGCCTGCGCATTGGCGTTAATGGCGAACACCGTTAACACGAATAGGGATGTGATAATTTTTTTCATGTGATTTGGATTTGTTTAAAAATATTATTTTTTTATAAAACGAAACTGTCGCAAACTTATTGTAGAAAGGACACTACATTTTTGTAATTTTTTTTTAAATGATTATTTATTTTCCTAATTAATATATAGCACTGCTCATTTTAATCGTAGCGGATATTACATTATTGATTTAGGCCTTCTTTTTTCTTTAGTACGAATTGTAACCCGTCTTGTACATCACCCTCAATACCCGGTTTTATGGTAAATGACCCGTTGGAAGAGGAGGCGACCACCATTCTTAATTTGGTCAATTGTGCCGCATCAACCGTTGCGGTATAATTTCCGGGCGAAAGCCCCGCATAACTGAAAAACCCATCCGCTTCCGTGAGCGTCCTTGCGACAAGTATTGAATTTTGGTCATAAATATTTACGATCATCCTGCCCAGTCCGCTCATTTCTTTTTCACCGGTTACCAATATCGATCCGGAGACCTCACCTACGACGGCAACAGGAACCTCGATCCGTTTGAAATTATTGGGGTCAATAGCCACCTGTATCTTTGGTTTTCGTATTTGCCAGGCTACATTGTCGAAACTGTTTTTATCCAGTTCTATAATATAATCGTTGTATGCTTCCAACCCTACGATGCGTATGGTAGTATCCCGGTTATTGTGTTCAATACGGCCACCATTGCTGCGGAGGTTGAGGCCTGTTACCGCAGGTTCATTTTCCTCCCGTTTGCCATTGCAGTTAAGATCAAGGAAGGGTACAAGAATCACACCACCCCTGCCCACATTATTCTGGTTGTTTGTTCCAAAGTAACCGGTACTGTTGTCGTATAACAAACTTCCCCTGGCCGACTGCATCATGGTGGTCATCCCGTTGCCTTGATGAACATTAAAGAAGGTCTGTGCGAAGGAAAAATTATAACGCAAACCAATAGCCATTGACTGAATATTTGTGACGAAGTTTTTTTCATAGGTCAGGTTCAGAAAACCTTTATTGGAGATCGTTTTTTCTATATCGGCCCGCAGCATACTGAAATTTTTGCGTCGGTATTCATATTGTACCTGTGGTGTAAAACGTATGCCGGCCGGAAGGTGAAAACTGGTGGCCAGGTTGCTGTACACGAGGGGGTTCCGATCAGTTATGACCGCATAGGTGGTAAGGTTTGCGCTGACTCGTGCCACTACCGCCGACAGCAACATTTCCGCGCTGGTGAATTTTGATTTTACCAGCGTAACCTCATCGATGGTAAGCCTGGTGAAGGCGCTGAATTTGGTACCACGGAAAGGCATGGAGAAAGTAGCTTTCTTTTCTTCCAGGTAATTATATTTTATGGCTGTTTGACCGATATCATATTTGGTATAGTTGAAATCGGCCTGGAAATTAGAAGGGGTGCGGTAACTGATAATACCTACGGTTCTCACGCCGTGCGTACGCTCGCCGGAAAGCAGGAGCTTTGATCCCAGCCTCATGGAAGCGGTTAGGTATGGCATCAGTTTCCCGGTTGCCAGGCTCGAAAGATATTCCATACCACCGCCAATGGTTAAACGCCGGCTAAGGCCGTAATTGAGATTGACGCGGGTGAACCTGCTTTTTTTATCATCCTCCACGATGCCGGCCGTAACCGTATATTCAAATTGCTGCAGGGGCATGAAATTGAAAGGGATATTGATGTACTGCTCGCTGCTGTGCTCCTCGCCCCAGGGGCCGTAAAAACGCAGCTTCACTACGGAATTTCCATATACCATGGGAACCTCAAAGGAATAAAATCCCGATGCGTCGGCCTTCATGAAATTCACCATTACATTATTGATATAAAGTTCTACGATCCACCCGGGTTCTGTTTTATTGCTTAAGGTATAGGTGCC
>JAYWAZ010000150.1:0-15521 GCA_043781975.1 Bacteroidota bacterium | reverse complement strand
TTTTCCATCGCGCCTGTGGCACTGGGGCTGACCGGTATCTTCATCGCGATGTGGCTGTATAAAAAACAAAGCGACAGGCCGGATAAGATCGCGGCATCTTTAAGCGGAATATACAAGGCGTCTTACCGTAAATTTTATATTGATGAACTGTATATGTTCATTACTAAAAAGATCATTTTCAATCTTATCGGGCGGCCGGCGGCCTGGTTCGATAAAAATGTGGTGGATGGCATGGTGAACCTGACCGGCAATACCACGCAACTGGTTTCGGAAAAAATAAAAAGGATGCAATCGGGAAAAGTGCAGCAATACGCCATTTACTTTTTGATCGGTGTGATCGGGCTGGCGGTGCTGTTCATTTATATATGGAAATGATGAATCATAACACTTAAATTATTAATGAACCTTTCAATACTCATATTATTACCATTACTGACCGCGGTAGCGATACTGCTGATGCGCAATGCAAGGCAGGTAAAGTGGACGGCATTCGCCGGGGCAGCAGCTCAATTCATTTTGGCCCTTGTCCTGCTCTTCGCGTTCCGGAAAGAGCGGCTGGCAGGGAATCCCATGCAGATGTTGTTTGAGCAGCAATACAAATGGTTTCCTTCCTGGAATATCAGTTTTCACCTGGGTGTGGATGGCATATCCGTGGCGATGATCCTGCTCACGGCCTTTGTCGTGCTGGCGGGCGTGTTGGTTTCCTGGAATGTGACGAAGATGACGAAGGAGTTTTATTTCCTGCTGATCCTGCTCAGCCTTGGCGCTTATGGTTTTTTCATTTCACTCGACCTCTTTATTTTATTCTTCTTCCTTGAGATCGCGGTGATACCGAAATATTTACTGATAGGTATCTGGGGAAGCGGTAAAAAAGAATACAGTGCCAATAAACTGGCCCTGATGCTGATGGGCGGCTCTGCCCTGGTGTTAGTTGGCCTGCTGGGTGTTTATTTCAATACACCCGAACATACATTTGACCTGTTGAAATTATCCGAAATCCAGATCTCTCCGGAAGCGCAGAGGATCTGTTTCCCATTATTGTTCGTTGGCTTCGGTGTATTCACGGCATTGTTTCCCTTTCATACCTGGGTACCCGACGGGCATTCATCTGCCCCAACTGCGGGTTCCATGTTCCTTGCGGGAATATCCATGAAACTCGGTGGCTACGGGTGTTTGCGGGTGGCGACCTATATCATGCCGCAGGGAGCCAAAGAATATTCCACCATTATCATCGTGTTGTCCACGATCGCTATTTTATACGGGGCCTTCGCCACCATGATGCAGAAGGACCTCAAATACATGAACGCGTATTCATCGGTGAGCCATTGCGGTTTTGTTTTACTGGGTATCGGCATGCTCACCAAAACCTCCATGACCGGTGCGGTAATGCAGATGGTATCGCATGGTTTGATGACGGCCCTTTTCTTCGCCGTGATCGGCATGATCTACGAACGCACCCATACCCGCCAGGTGAACGAGATGGGAGGACTGCTGAAAGTAATGCCCTTTATCAGCACGATCTTATTCATCGTGGGCCTATGTTCCCTGGGGTTGCCGGGCCTCAGTGGCTTTGTGGCCGAGATGACGGTATTCATGGGTTCCTGGGAACATCCTGATCCTTTGCGGCGCATCGCCACCATCCTGGCCTGCTTGTCAATTGTAGTAACGGCGGTGTATATACTAAGGGCCATCGGGCAAACCGCCATGGGACCGATAAGGGAAACCTATAGGAATTTACCGGATGCCGCCTGGAATGAAAAAATGGCCGCCATCATTTTGATCATCGGCATTGTAGCCATGGGTGTGGCGCCGTTCTGGCTAAATGAACTGGTGAGTCCGGGTACGGAATTGATCATGCAGAAAATAACACTGGTACAATAATAAAAAACATGAATGAGTTGCTGACGATAATGAAAAGCGAATGGGTGATCACGGTCATCCTGTTCCTGCTGCTGTTCATTAAACTGGGCAGGGGCATGAAGAATGAATCGCTCCTGCTGCTGGTACAGGTTTTATTATTGCTGAATTTTATTGCCGGATTCTTTTTTAATACCCCGGGCACCTTGTTCAACGGCATGTACTATTCAGGCCCCTTGCTCGTTTTCCAAAAAAATATCCTCAGCCTTGGTGTGTACCTGATCTCCTTATTATTTTCCGACTGGCTTAAAAAATGTGAACACCTTCCTGAATTCTTTATGCTGATGTTGTCGGCCCTGTTGGGCATGTTCTTTCTGATCTCGAGCGGCAACCTGCTGATGTTCTTTTTATCGCTGGAACTGGCTACCATACCGGTTGCGGCCATGGCCAATTTCGACCTGGAGAAAAAAATATCTTCAGAAGCGGCGATGAAAATGATCCTGTCTTCGGCCTTCTCTTCCGGCATCTTATTGTTCGGTATCTCATTGGTGTACGGCGTAACGGGCACTATCAGTTTTTCGGAGATACCGGTCTACTTGAATGGAAGCCCGCTGCAGATACTGGCATTCGTCTTTTTGTTCACGGCCTTTGCATTTAAATTATCCATCGTGCCCTTTCATTTATGGACGGCCGATGTGTATGAGGGCGCGCCGGTAGCGGTGACCTCTTTTTTATCGGTCATTTCGAAAGGCGCGGTGGCTTTTATTTTTCTCAGCGCCCTGTATAAAGTGTTTCAGCCATTAAGTGAATCCTGGTACAATATGGTGATGATCCTGTCCATCGCGACGATGATCATTGGCAACCTGTTTGCATTGCGGCAACAGAACATCAAGCGCTTCCTGGCTTTTTCTTCCATCGCACAGGTGGGATTCATCCTGGTGGGTATCAGCAGTAACGCGGTGGAAGGAACCGCTTCGGTAGTGTATTTTATTTTAGTCTATGTGTTTTCCAACCTGGCCGCATTCGGTGTGGCGGGCATCATTTCATCCCGCTCGGGCAAAGAGCGCATTGATGATTATAAGGGACTGTATCAGACCAATCCCTTCCTGAGCTGGATACTGGCGCTGGCCTTGTTCTCATTGGCCGGTATTCCGCCAACGGCGGGCTTCTTCGGCAAATTGTTTTTGCTCACGGCCGGTGCTTCCAAAGCGAATTATTTGTTCATCACCATCGCGGCGCTGAACATGATCCTGTCGCTGTATTATTATTTGCGGGTGATACGGGCCATGTTCATGGATAAGAATGAAACGCCCATCGCGAGGATAGAACCCGATCCTTCGGCCAGAATGGGACTGCTCATATGCGGTGCCGGTATAGTGCTGCTGGGCTTGTTAAGCTGGGTATATGATCACATTCAATCAATAAGTTAAACGGTCATGGCAATAAATAAAAATCATGAATTTGAAGAACTCAATGGCGTTAAGTGCGGCATTGTAGAAAAAAATGCAACACCCGGGCGGGTGGCTTTTTTGAAAAACTTATTGGAGTACAATCATTTTACCGTTGTGGTAGTGCCTTCGCCGCCGCCAAAAGCAGCAGCGGTGCCTGTTGTGAAAACAGCAGAAGATGAGGTTACCCCCGCCTCCGCGGAAGCTGCGGAGGACAAGCCGGAAACATTTACCATTGGCGTTACGGATTATACATTCAATACCATCAATGCGATCTTTGGAAGGTTATTGCATACACCCGACGGGCATGTGGTTACCCTGGCATACTGGAAACAGCAGGAACCCGTATCACTTGATGAGATACCTTATTACGAGGATCTGCATTAGAAATTAATATAATTACGCAGCCATTTTATGAGACGGTGTTTAATATCAGCCATGTTGTTTCTTTCGGGTTATCATTCAATGGCGCAAATTCCAAAGGTATCTACCGGAACGATCCGGCATATTGAAAATTTTGCTTCAAAATATGTAGCATCCCGCGATATAGATGTGTGGCTTCCCGATAATTATTCTCCTGGAAAGAAATACGCTGTTTTATACATGCAGGACGGGAGATCATTGTTTGATGCTTCCATTGTATGGAACCACCAGGAATGGGGGGTTGATGAAGTACTTGGAATACTGATGGCCGAAAAAAAGATCAAAGATTGCATCGTTGTAGGAGCCTGGAATACAGAGCTCACCAGGCATAACGAATATTTACCCCAGAAGCCTTTTGAATTACTGAGTACTGCCGAAAAGGATACGGTATTAACGGCGCGACGGGCCAGTGGCCAGCCCGTATTTAAGGAATATGATATCAGGTCGGATAACTACCTGCGTTTCCTGGTAAAGGAATTGAAACCCTTTATCGACAGCAGTTTCTCTACCCTGACCGGTAAACAAAATACCTTTATTGCCGGTTCCAGTATGGGAGCACTGATTGCTCTCTATGCCATCTGCGAGTACCCGCAAGTGTTTGGTGGTGCAGCATGCCTCTCTACGCATTGGACAGGGATCTTCCGCGCCGATAACAATCCTTTTCCTGCTGCAATGATGAAATATCTTTCAAGGCGACTGCCTTCTCCAAAAGATCATGCCATTTATTTTGATCATGGAAACATAACGCTTGACAGCCTGTATCAACCTTATCAGCAGCAGGTGGATAAGACCATGAAGGCAAAAGGATATGGCTCCAGAAACTGGGTTAGTAAAGTATTTCCCGGTGAAGACCATTCTGAAAGGTCATGGAATAAGCGACTGGGTATACCCGTTCTTTTTTTATTGAAAAGAAAATAAAAGGGTCCTGTTTCAGCGTTGCAGACCGGGACACTTCGTTAATGTTCAGCATTACATTATAAAAGGCTGATTTATTTCCTGCTCTCCAGTATCCTGATATAATTGGCACGTTCATAGGAGGTGGGATCCGAAATATGCTGCTGGCTCATCACGCCTTTAAAGGCATCGATGCTGTCGAATTCACGGGTAAGCATCCACGCTTCCAGTTCCTTATTCATCGTTTTTAGATACCCGATGCCGTTCTTGTACAAGGCGGAGGCCGTCATGGCCACATCGGCGCCGGCCAGTATGTATTTTATCACTTCGATGGCACTTTGCACGCCGGTGGTGGCCGCCAGTGAAACCGGTACCCGCCCGTAGAGGAGGGCGATCCAGAGCAGGGGCAGTTTTATTTCAGCAGGCTCGCTGAAATGAAGGTCGTGCAGGAGACTGAGTTTGTTGATGTCAAAATCAGGCTGGTAAAAACGGTTGAACAGCACCAGCGCGTTCGCCCCGTATTCCTGCATCCGCCTGGCCATATTGCCCATGGCGCTGAAATAAGGATTCAGCTTCACCGCCACCGGTATCTTCACAGTGTTCTTTACTTCATCGATGATATTCAGGTAACGGTGTTCTACCGCCGCGGTCGACAAATGCACGTCGCCGGGGATGAAAAAGATATTGATCTCCAGGCCATCGGCGCCCGCCTGTTCCATCTGGCGGGCGTAATGGATCCATCCTTCATTGGTGGTGCCATTCAGGCTGGCGATCACGGGGATCTGTACACGCTCTTTTGCCCTCCGGATATTTTCCAGGTATTGATCCGACCCTTTGTGATACAGGTCAAGGTCGGGAAAAAAATCACTCGCTTCCGCGAACAGGTTGCTGGTGGTTCTTACAATGGTTTCATATTGCGCGGCTTCTTTCTTTACCTGCTCCTCGAACAGGGAGAACAGCACTACGGCGCCCGCTCCGGCATCTTCCATTTGTACGATATTGCCGACCTCTTCCGATAAGGTACAGGCCGAGACCACGATCGGTGATCTCAGGTTCAATCCCATGTAAGTTGTACGTAAGTCCATAAAATATCAATTTATTATTAGGCAATCGGTACAAAATCGCTGGCGGTCTTTGTTGCCAGTTCTTCATAGTTCTTCCATCGCTGGTTCAGCATTTCCTGCGCCAGTACCATCAGTTCTTCCGCTTCCGTTGGGTGGGTTTGTGTAAGCACTTTATAACGCAATTCCTTATACGCAAATTCCTTTAAGGGCATCACCGGCCGGGTGGAATCAAGGATGAAGGGGTTTTGTTTTTTCTTTCTTAGAACCGGATTGTAGCGCATCAGCGGCCAGTAACCGCTCGCCACGGCATTGTGCTGCTGGGTGAGTCCGTCTTTCAGGTCGTATCCATGCGCAATACAATGGCTGTAGGCCAGGATCAGGGAAGGCCCATTGTAGGCTTCGGCTTCCCGCATGGCGAGGAGGGTTTGCTGGGGGTTGGCCCCGAAAGCGATCCTCGCCACGTAAACGTTGCCGTAAGAAACAGCCTGCATGGCCAGGTCTTTTTTGCCGCCCCTTTTACCGGCAGATGCAAATTTCGCTGAAGCCGCCGTGGGTGTTGATTTGGAACTTTGACCCCCGGTATTGCTATACACTTCGGTGTCTAGCACCAGTACATTGATATTTCTTCCGCTGGCCAGGGCATGGTCAAGGCCGCCATAACCGATATCATAGGCCCAGCCATCGCCGCCCACGAGCCAGACACTGCGGTGTACCAGTTGCTCGCAAACCGACAATAAATGTTTGGCCGTAGCATCCGGGATATTCGCCAGCTTTTCTTTTAATTCGTTTATTCGTTTGCGTTGTTCAGCGATCTCTGATTCCTGTAACTGCGGGGCATTCAGGATATCATTGACGAAGGCTTCGCCCAATTGAGGCGCCAGTTGTTTTAATAACCCGCCGGCCATGGCCACCTGCTGGTCGGCCGTGATGCGCATACCCAGTCCGAATTCGGCATTATCTTCAAACAGGGAATTGGACCATGCGGGCCCCTGTCCCGCGGCATTCATCGTCCACGGTGTTGTGGGTAAATTACCTCCATAAATAGATGAACACCCGGTTGCATTGGCGACAAGCAGGCGGTCGCCGAATAACTGCGACAACAATTTTAAGTAAGGGGTTTCACCGCATCCTGCGCAGGCGCCGGAGAATTCAAACAGCGGTTCCAGGAACTGCGCCCCATGCACGGTGGAGAAATTGATCTCTGAACGGTTGTTCCAGGGAAGATCTTCAAAGAAACGGATGCCCTTCCTTATCTTCTCAACATCTGGTTCCTTATCAGCCATATTGATGGCTTTTATGGAACGGTCTGTGGGGTTGGCGGCGGGACAGACCTCTACGCAAAGATTACATCCCGTGCAATCCTCGGCATATATCTGCAAAGTATACTTCGTTTCCGGGAAGCCCCTGGAATTGATGGGGGCCGACTGAAAACCTTCGGGCGCTTTCTTCAGGAATCCTTCGTGATAAAATTTTGCACGGATCACGCTGTGCGGACAAACATAGGCGCAGTTGCCGCATTGAATGCAGGTGTCGGGATCCCAGGCGGGTACCTGGTCGGAGATATTCCTTTTCTCCCATTTCGTGGTGCCGCTGGGGTAAGTTCCATCCTGCGACATTTTGCTTACGGGCAATTCATCGCCGTGGCCCGACATCATCATGGCCGTAACCTCTTTTACAAAAGCAGGCGCATCATTCCCCACCACGGCAAGCATTCCGGATACCGAACTGGCTTTGGCGGGCACCTTCACTTCAAATAAATGTTCCAGCGCGGCGTCAACGGCCTTGAAATTTTGTTCAACAACAGCCTTTCCTTTTTTGGAATAGGTTTTTTCAATGGCATGCTTGATCTGTTCAATGGCCTCCTCTTTGGGCAATACGCCACTCAATGCAAAAAAGCAGGTCTGCATAATCGTGTTGATCCGGCCGCTCATGCCCGTGTCTCTTGCCACATTGGTGGCGTCGATGATATAAAATAAAAGTTTTTTATCGATGATCTGTTTTTGTACGTTAGCGGGTAACTGATCCCATACCGCTTCTTTGGAATAGGGGCTGTTCAATAAAAAAGTGCCGCCGGGCTTGATGAAATCCAGCATCTCCACTTTTTCGGTGAAGTTGAACTGGTGGCAGGCGATGAAATCGGCACGGGTGATGAGGTAGGGCGCCCGGATGGGATGTGGGCCAAAGCGTAAATGAGATACGGTTCGGGCGCCTGATTTTTTGGAATCGTACACGAAATAACCCTGTGCGAAAAGTTCGGTATTCTCACCAATGATCTTTATGCTGTTCTTATTGGCGCCCACAGTGCCATCGGCGCCCAGCCCGAAGAACAGGGCCTGCCGCCATTCCGATTCGTCTAAAGTAAACGATTCATCATAGGCCAGGCTGGTATGGGTAACATCGTCATTGATGCCGATGGTGAAATGGTTCTTTGCCTGCTTTCCTTTAACCATTTCATCATAGATCCCTTTCACCATGGCGGGCGTAAATTCTTTTGATGAAAGACCATAACGGCCGCCAGTAACGTTGGGAAATTTTGACAATGTTCCCCATTGCAATCCTTCCACCAATGCGGCGAGGATATCCTGGTAGAGGGGTTCGCCGTTGGCGCCTGATTCTTTGGTCCGGTCCAGCACGGCAATTGATTCAACTGAACCTGGCAGTGCGGTTAAAAAATGTTCAACAGAGAAGGGGCGATATAATCTTACCTGGATCACTCCTGTTTTTTCTCCCGAGGCGTTCAAGGCCTTTACCGTTTCTGCAACGGTTTCTCCGCCAGACCCTATGATGACGGTGACGTATTTGGCATCCGGCGCGCCGCTGTATTGAAACAGTTCGTATTTTCTTCCCGTCAGTTCTTCAAACTCCCTCATCATGTTTTCTACGATCAGCGGCGTAGCATCATAAAAACTGTTGACGGTTTCGCGGCTTTGAAAGTAAACATCCGGATTCTGTGCGGTGCCCCTGATGAAGGGATGGTCGGGGTTCATTGCCCTGCTGCGATGTGCGAAAACGAATTCGTCGGGGATCATTTTTTTTACCTGCTCATCCGTCAGCAGTTCCAGCTTATTCACTTCATGTGAAGTGCGGAACCCGTCGAAGAAATGCATAAAGGGTATCCTTGACCGTAAGGTGGCCGCCTGTGCGATCAGTGCAAGGTCATGCGCTTCCTGTACACTGGCCGAACCCAGTATGGCAAACCCCGTGGTTCTCGCCGCCATTACATCCTGGTGGTCGCCGAAAATGGAAAGTCCCTGTGCTGCAAGCGAACGTGCGGCGATATGAAAAACGGTGGCGGTCAGTTCACCGGCGATCTTGTACATGTTGGGCAGCATCAGCATCAATCCCTGCGAAGCGGTAAAGGTGGTTGTCAGCGCCCCCGTCTGTAAGGCGCCGTGTACGGTTCCCGCGGCGCCGCCCTCGCTCTGCATTTCAATGACATCGGGTACATTGCCCCAGATATTTTTGATCCCTTTGGCACTCCATTCATCAGCCAGTTCGGCCATGTTGGAAGAAGGGGTGATGGGATAGATGGCGCAGACTTCATTGACACGGTAAGCCACATGGGCCGCGGCTTCATTTCCGTCAATGGTAGCGATCTGTTTATTATTAACGGGCATCTTTAATCGCTTTAAGTGGTTCAGGAATCATTTCGATGGCATGGCATGGACATTGTTCATAACACACGGCACAGCCGGTGCAGGCATCATAATTAAAGCGATAACGCTTACCTGCTCCCAGTTTGATGATCGCATCTTCGGGGCAGGCGCCATAACATCCGTCACATTCAAAACAGTTGCCGCAACTTAAGCAGCGTTGCGCTTCATACCGGGCTTCTTTTTCCGGCAAACCGGCGTTCACTTCATCAAAACTCTTTATGGCAACCTGTGGAATTAATTTATCCTGCTCTTTTTGCGGCGCGTCCGTTTTATACCACATGTGCAGTTTGCGATAGCCGGCAGTAGGGTGTTTCTCTCCCTTAATAAATTGTTGTTGCTTTAAGTAACCGTCAATATAGCGGGCTGCTTTTTTTCCATGCCCGATGGCGATGGTTGCACTCCTGTTTTCACCCGGCAGCATATCACCACCGGCAAAAATTCCTTCATGGCCTGTCATTCTTTGTGTATCAATATTGATCGTACCATCATCATTGAAAGCCAGCGCTGTTAATGAACGCAGGAAGCGGGAGTCCGTTTCCTGGCGATTGGCAATGATCAGCACATCCGCATTGACGGTCTCAAATTCATTGGTGCCAACAGCCTTTCCTTTTTCCATCTTCATTTTCTCCATGGTGATCTTATTTTTTTCGATATTCCGGATGCTTTTTAGAATTTGTACATCCACGCCTTCCGCCATTGCGTCTTCTGTTTCATAATCATAAGCCGGCATTGATTTTTTATCGCCCGGGAAATACACTGTTGCTTCGGAGCCAAATCTTTTAATGATCCGGGAAAGATATAAAGCCAGTTTACCGCCCCCATACACCACCACTTTCTTTTTTATGTAAGGCGATGAATTCAGTTTTGATTCATTGAAAAAAGAAAAAGCATCGGTGATGTACACTGAATCATCATGTAGAAAATTTTCTTTATGGATCAGTTGTGCGCCAATGGCAAGATAGACAGCATCAAATTTGCCGGCTTCTTTTTCCTGGAGTATATCCTGCACTCGATAATTAAGACGGATATTTACGCCTGTTCTTGCAATACGGTCTATTTCAAATTCCAGGATCTCTTTTGGCAAACGGTAATCCGGTACGCCTGTCCACAACAAACCACCAGGCTGATTACCGGCTTCGCAGATCTCAACAGCATGTCCCATGCGGGCCAGGTGATAAGCTGCTGAAAGCCCGGAAGGGCCGGCACCGATGACTAAAATTTTTTTACCAGTGGTATAAGCTACAAACTGGATGGGCCATTTTTGTTTTATCGCTTCATCACCAATGTATCGCTCAACAGCATGAATGTTTACGGTGGTATCAATATGAGTGCGGTTGCAACCAGTTTCGCAGGGCTTAACACATACCCGGCCCATGATCGCGGGAAATGGATTGTCTTCCACAAGGATTTGAAAGGCTTCAAAATAATTCCCGGCCTGCGCATAGGATAGCCATGCCTGTATATTCTCGCCCGCGGGGCAGGCGCTGTTGCAGGGAGGCATAAAATCTACATATAGCGGACGACGTTGACGGAGCGGACCCGTACCTTCGGCATGACCACTAAGGTCAGCTGGTTTTGTGATGTCGATGTCTGACATTATAATAGATTAGTGATTGGCAGAACAGGCAACTAAATTAAAAGGAAGGCTTAGCATGGAGATTGATTTAGTTCAGCAGGGGGGCTGATATATATCATATTTATATTTCCGGGTACTGCGGAAGCGTATACTAACGGCAGGTATCGGATCGATCGGTGTGTCGATCCGGTCTTTGAGCAGCTGAGACTAATTGATCTTTTCCAAAACCAGTTTCTTCACATCGGCCAATGCGATCCTTTCCTGTACCATGGTATCCCTGTATCGGATGGTGACCGTATTGTCTTCCTTGGTTTGATGATCGATGGTAACACAAAACGGGGTGCCGATGGCATCCATGCGGCGGTAACGTTTGCCAATGGCATCCTTCTCTTCATAAAAGCATTGAAAACTTTGCTTGCAGGATTGCATCAGTTCACGGGCGATCTCAGGGAGCCCGTCTTTTTTTATCAGGGGAAGAATGGCGAGTTTGGTGGGGGCGATCCTGGCGGGGATCCTCAGTACTACCCGGCTGTCTTCCGTACCGTCTTCCTTGCTCCATTTTTCTTCGGCATAGGCCAGGCTTAAAATGGTAAGTACCAAACGGTCAAGCCCAACCGAAGTTTCAACAACATAGGGAATGTAGTTGCCATAAGGTTTTCCGGCCTCATTGAGGTCGTTGTCGAAATACTGGATCTTCTTTTTGCTGAACTCCTGGTGTTGCTTCAGGTCAAAATCGGTCCTGGAGTGTATGCCTTCCAATTCCTTCCATCCAAAGGGGAATTCAAATTCGATGTCCAGCGCCGCATCGGCGTAATGGGCCAGTTTAACGTGATCGTGGTAGCGCAATTTATCGGCGGGGATGCCCAGGTCCTGGTGCCATTTCTTTCTTTCCGCTTTCCAGAATTCATACCATTCCATCTGCGTGCCGGGGCGTACGAAGAACTGCATTTCCATTTGTTCGAATTCCCGCATGCGGAAAATGAACTGCCGCGCCACGATCTCGTTGCGGAAGGCCTTACCGGTTTGCGCAATGCCGAAGGGTATCTTCATCCTACCCGTTTTCTGCACGTTCAGGAAGTTCACGAAAATACCCTGGGCGGTCTCGGGGCGTAAATAAATGGTATCGCTTTCTTCTGCCACGCTTCCTATTTGTGTGCTGAACATTAAGTTGAATTCACGAACCTCGGTCCAGTTGCAGGTCTTGCTGATGGCACATTTTATCTTGTTGTCTTCAATCAGCTTCTTTAAACCGGCAAAATCATTTTTAGCCAGTAATAAATCCATAGCAGCCAACAATTCATCTGCTTCTACCTTGCGGCTCGTGGCTTGCAACTCTTCTGCATATCCTTCGATCAGATGATCCACCCTGTATCTTTTATTGCTGTCTTTATTGTCGATCATCGGGTCGCTGAAATTATCCACGTGGCCGGAAGCCTTCCAGGTAGTGGGGTGCATGAAGATGGCCGCGTCAATGCCCACGATATTATCATGCAACTGGGTCATGCTCTTCCACCAGGCGTCGCGGATATTTTTTTTCAACTGCGCGCCGTTCTGGCCATAGTCATATACCGCTGCCAGGCCATCATAGATCTCGGATGACTGGAAAATATAACCGTACTCCTTACAATGAGAGATCAGTTCCTGGAATGTATTTGTTTCGTTCGCCATGGCTGCAAAAGTAAAAAATAATAAGCTCAAACCGTGTTCGTGCCGAATATTATTGTCGCGCCATTTGATCACCCGACCATTTCATTGGCAAAGTTTATACCTGGCAGGGAAGTACAGTCCGGTCATCTTTATATCTTTGGGCAGGATAGTCGGGCTTAAATCTTATGCTGCAATGTTTACAGACGCTAAAATCAGGGAGGTCAGGAAATCACTTCGTTCAGGTGTTCCCGAAGGAGAGATCAGGAATGAGCTGCTGCGCCAGGGTTTTACGGAAGAAGAGATCAAACAGGTCTTTTCCCCGCATACATATGATATGCGTTCATGGTATTTAAGTTTCGCCATCATCTTTATGCTGATCGGTTTTTGGCTGCTGCTGACAGAAAAGAGTCTGTTGTTCTTACTGTTTTCAGCGGCGATGTTCTATCAATATTATGTACAGGTAAAAAAAAGGAATGAGTAAGATCATTGATTTCCCGGAGAATAAACCTTCCCTGCTCGAAAAATTCGGCTTGTATTACCTGGGCCTTTTCCGGCGCAAAGATAACGACCTGAGTGTGTTTGACCTTACGGACGGGGAACTATCCCGAAGGGTTAAACGAATTACCCGCAAGGGTATCATCCGGTCTTCCCTGATCGGCATCGCCTGTGTTTTTCCAACCGTGTGGATGGATGTATACCTCTCCAACAGTTCCTTACTGGTTCATTATGGATGGGTGGCGGCGGTTACGTTGGTTTCTATTCTCATCGAATTCTATGTGCTCTTCATCATTGCTTTAAAAGCCGTGTACGAGGTCAGTGAACTGATCAATATGCACTCCACGCAAAGTGAACTGATGCAGGAAGGCTGCTTCAGCGTAAAGCATATCCTGGCCCGGGCCGCACTGGAATTGCCCGATCCTGAATTGAAAATATTGGGCATCGATCCTTTTAAACGCATCTCCAAAAAGAATTTGTTCGTGCTGGGTTTATTGTACAAGGCCAAGATATTTGTCACCAACGCGGTATTGAAATATGGCCTGAAATTCACTGTCGGCGATACTTTGGCGGGGATACCGGTCTTATACGAGGCACTCCCCGTTGAATGTTTCTGGAACAGCGTAGTGATCCGGCGGGTGGTTCACGAAGCAAGGCTTCGCCTGTTTGGATTTGCACTCGCTCACCAGATCGCCAATAACGTGGTTAAGGAAAAATCGCTGGAACAATTATCCCCACTGGCAAGAACAGGATGCCTCAGGGCCATCGGCAATGCCGTGGTAATGACGCAGAACTATCATCCAAACATGATCATATTGCTGATGCGTTTTCAGCAGATATTGCGAATCACGGAAGAGAATAAATACGATGACTGGAGCATGTTCATCGATACCCTCAACCGGGTAAATGACAGGGAGTGTAATTTTTTAATGGACCTGTTCACCATTTCCGCTGCATTCGACGGAAGGATCTCCCACCTGGAAGAGGAACATTTAAAAGCAGTTTATGGAATGCATTTCGATAGGTATCATCCGCGCCTCCTGCGGCTTACAGCATGCCTGAAAAACGGAAAATTAAATGAGGCTCTCGCTTTGTGTAAATTGGATTTTACGGCAGGATAGTGTCCGGGATCTGCCTGGGTTATTGCAGTTTTTGATTTTGCTGATGCCTGTCTGCGTCCCGCCGATCCTTCTTCTCGAAATTCTTTTCTAAGGCATCGGAAAGGTTGATGCCGGTTTGATTGGCAAGGCAGATCAGTACCCACAACACATCGGCCATTTCGTCGCCCAGTTCCTTTGCCATATCCGATTCTTTAAAGGATTGATCACCATACTTACGAACCATCAGCCTGGATAGTTCACCAACTTCTTCCATCAATATGCCCAGGTTGGTGAGCTCACTGAAATATTTTACGCCAACGGTCTTTATCCATTGGTCAACTTTTAATTGGGCTTCTTCAAGCGTCATGATTACACTAATTTTTACGAATTACACGAATTACAGCACCATTCTCTTCCAGGTTAAAGATCTTTCACCAAAGTTAATGATAAGCGCCAGTTTCATTCCCGAAACAGATAAATAGCTAATTGCCTGCGCCAAATGGTTGTCAATAATAGCGGAAGCAGATTTAACCTCAATAACGATGGAATCAAATACAATAAAATCGGCCAGGTAAGGGTTGCGTAAGATCCTGTCTTATATTTTACTGTAAATCTTTTTTCTCTTTCATAGGGTATACCTTTTTCTATGAAGTCGATCTCCATGGCATCTTTATAATTTATTTCTTTCAAACCCATGCCCAGGGTCTTGTGGATATTCAAACAAACACCCACAATTTTATAAGATTCTTCTTTAAATAACAGCACTGACATCTCAAGGATACAATTAGTGTAACCTGTCTGCCGACAGGCAGGTTCGTAATAATTCGTGTAATAAAACTATTCTTTATTTTTTGTATCGATCCATATCGTCACCGGCCCGTCATTCAAAAGCGAAACTTTCATATCCGCTCCGAATCTTCCTGTAAATATTTTTTTTCCCAGGTCCCTTTCAAGTTGTGTGATCAGCTTTTCATAAACCGGTATCGCGAATTCAGGTTTGCTTGCTTTGATATAGGAAGGGCGGTTGCCTTTTTTTGTGGAAGCGTGCAGGGTAAACTGGCTGACCAGTAAAATATCACCTCCCGTATCCTTTACAGAAATATTCGGCACTTTATGCTCATCATCGAATATGCGGAGGTTGACCAGTTTGTTGCTGAGCCATTCAATGTCTTCATGGGTATCCGCATCTTCGATGCCCACCAATACCAATAGTCCGGCTTCAATGGAGGAGGAGGTTTTACCCCCGATTGCCACGGATGCCTGCGTTGCCCTTTGTATCACCGCTCTCATCCCGTAAAGGTAATACCGGGAAGTTTACTTCCTGAAAATTATGAAAACAATGTTTTGTTGATTACATTTAG
>JAYWAZ010000149.1:0-15609 GCA_043781975.1 Bacteroidota bacterium | reverse complement strand
ATGTACCGGCGATCCGGAAAGAGCCTTACATGAGTACCTTTAAAGATTACCTGCAAAGGATATCCTTTGAACTGATCAGGATAGAGGTCCCAAACGAGGTCCAGGGTGAACCGGAGAAGCCCCTAATAAAGTTCTGCGAAGAATTAATGCATGACGATGATTTCGGCAAAGAGCTTAGTAAAAATGTCATTGCAGATATTTACCTCGACAGGCAGGTAGAAGCCGCTGTCTCCACCCAGCAAAAAATAACACTGGTGTATGATTATGTACGCAAGCAGGTATTGGAGATCGAAAGCAACAGCATATTCACCAAACTGGGTGTTAAGGACGCATGGGAAAAAAAGAGTGGCAATGCCAGCGATATTAATTTCATACTCATCAATACGCTGAAGTATTATAAACTGGATGTTTATCCCCTGCTGGCCAGTACCCGTGACAATGGCCTTGTTAATACCATGTACCCTTTCATCGGACAGTTCAATCGTGTATTGGCTTACGTGAAAGATGGCACGGATTATTTTGTATTGAATGCTGCCGACAAATACAATCCTGCCCGGCTGATACCCTATGATGTAAATAACACAGAATGCCTGTTGCTGGATGGCGCCAACACCCGTTGGTTAATAATCAGTAAGCCTGAACAACAGATCAGAAATGAAGTGATCATCAATGCAGAAATTGATGCAAAAGGGATATTGTCGGGTGAAGCGACGGTAAAGAGTTTTGATTACGAAAAAACCCCTCGTTGCAAAGCGTGGAAAGAAGACAAGGAAGCATATAAGTTACACAGGTTAGTTCCGGTCCTTCCGGGAATGAAGATCGATTCGGTGGAAGTGATGAATGAAGATATTGACGCGTTGCCCTTATTGCAAAACCTGAAATTTTCAGCCACGCTCAACAAAACAGGGGATTATTTTTATTTCAATACCAACCTTTTTTCGGGGTTGGATCATAATGATTTTATGGCGGATACCCGGTCAACGGATATTGATTTCGGGAACAAACAATACTATGACGTTGACGGCTTTTTTGCCATCCCCGACGGATACCAACTGGATGCAATGCCGAAGAAAATTACTATGATCACCCCGGATACCGGCATTGTTTTTAAACGTTCGGTAAAACTTGAGGATGGAATGCTGAACATTCATATCAGTTTGGAATACCGCAATACCTTTTATCTTGCTAATCAATACCAGGAATTCAAAGAATTCTCTAAAAAATTGTTTACTTTACTGAATGAACAGATCGTGCTTAAAAAGCAATGACCTTGTGATGAGTTGGTTGCAGTACAACGTTACTGCCATGTTCATTTGTCAATGCTAAAGACCCGGCTATGAAACGTTACCTGCTGCTCCTGTTGATATCACTTTATTGTAATGCAAAAGCTCAGAAGGGTCAGCCCGCCATAGGTAAGATCGATAAGGCTGACCTTGAAATGAAGGATTGCGATTTCGACAAAGGCGCCGTGGCCATGAAACTGATCGATTATGGGAATGTTTTTTACCGGCGGGGGAAAGTGGACGTTACGCTGTTCAACACCGTATATGAACAGCGTGTTCGTATAAAGATACTTAAGGAAGCGGGTCTCAAATACGCGGATGTATCCATCCCCTATTTCGACCAGGACAATGAAGAGCAGATCCAGAAGATCACTGCCTATACCTATAACCTCGATGCAGGCGGTAATATTAAAGCCACTGAAGTGGGAAAAAGCTCCATCTATTCAAAAAGGATCAACAAACAGCACAGTGAGATGATCATTGCTTTCCCAGAAGCAAAAGTGGGCAGCGTCATTGAATACAAGTATACCATGGAAAGGCAGACCATGCAACACCTGAAGGACTGGTATTTCCAGGAAAGGATACCCACAAGGTTCAGCGAATACCAGCTAAACATACCTTCTGTCTTCCGTTTCATATTGCAGCCTTCGGTTGTTGACCCGATCGATGCTAAAGAAGAAGTCACCGAAGAAAATATTGCGATCAATGATAATGTAGTTACCGCAGAGATCCTGCATAAGACCTATATCATGCATAACCTGAAGGGCATCCACGATGAACCCTTTATGGGATCCTCGAATGACTACCTGCAAAGGCTGGAATTTCAACTCTCGCAGATCGATTTCGGTGAAGGCCGGATCTATGAACTTATAAAAAAATGGAGTGATGTGGTCACAGAACTTATGAAGAAGGAGGATTTTGGTATGCAGCTCGAAAAAAAAATACCCGAATCGGAAGCGATCATTTCGCAGGCCGCAACCATTCCCGAACAGGAGGGTAAGTTCAGACTTATATTTAATTATGTCAGGAAAAATATGACCTGGGATAACCGTGAAAGCATTTTTTCGTATGACGGTGTTGTCAAAGCCTGGAAAGACAGGAACGGGAGCAGCGCTGACATCAACCTTATGCTGGTAAACCTGTTAAGACAGGCCGGTGTTCGTGCCGATCCCATCCTGTTCAGTACCAGGGAAAATGGGTTGCTCAATAATGCTTACCCTTTAGTAAGCCAGTTCAATACCGTGATGGCCTATGCGCAGTTGAACGGGAATTATTATGTACTGGATGCAACTGATAAATATTCAAGCTATAAGCTCACACCCGAAAGTATCGTGAATACCAAGGGGTTCGTTGTAACGGGTGAAAAAGGGAAATGGATCGATGTAACGGACGACAGCCATAAATACAAGGTGATCACCGCTGTTCATGGGGACATTGACAGTTCGGGGATGATGCATGGAAACGGGCTTGTTAACTGTGAGGACTATGCGCGGAAACAGCGCTGTGCGTCCTGGACCAGGGATAAGGAAAAATTCAGGGAAGGCTATTTCTCCAAGGCCGGCAGCCCGGTGAAAATTGAAGACCTTGCCGTCAATAATATGGAAACGGATTCCCTGCCGCTTGAACAGAAAGTCAGCTTCAGCTACCCGCTGAACAGCTCGGGCGACTACCGCTATTTTACAGTGAACCTGTTCTCGGATTTAGAGAATAATCCATTTCTTTCTGATGAGCGGATGTCGGATGTGGATTTCGGCTTCCTGCAGGAATACATGCTGTTCGGCAGCTATACTATCCCCGACGGCTATGCGTTTGAACTCCTCCCGGAGAACATATCGATGGTAATGCCTGATAACAGTATCGTGTTCAACCGTTTTCTGCAGGCGGAAGACAACCTGCTCAATGTGCGGATAACGGTAACGTTCAAGCGCACCTACTACCTTGCTGCACATTATCCCGATTTCGCCGCATTCTATAAAAAAATGATGGCCAAACTCAATGAACAGATCGTCATCAAAAAGAAACAGGCAAAATGAGAAGATCCCTTTGTTCCGCTGCCATGTTATGTATGTTGCTCCAGGCTGCCGCACAGTCAGGGATCTATGATGCCTCCACGATACCCGGGCAACTAAAAAAAAATGCGAACTCGGTCAAGCGGGAAGAAAAGATCGAACTGGACGTGAAGGCGACAGGCAAGGCCTTTTACAAAGTACATAAAGTGGTCACCATCCTTAACGAAGCCGGGAATGAGGATTTGAACTTTTATGTATATGCCGACCAGTTCCATTCCCTGGAAGAAGCTTTCATCGGGGTATATGACAGTAAGGGAGTAGCATTGCATAAATATTCCAGGTCCGACCTGTTGAAGCAGGCCGTTGGGGAAGGCCTGGTGCCGGAGGGTAAACTCTACTATCTGAAGATCCCCGTACCCTCCTACCCGGTTACCATTGCCACCGACTATACCATCAGGTTCAACGGCATTTTGAATTATCCCGATTATGACGTACAGTTGCCGGAACAGGCTGTTGAAAGTTCTGTCTTCACCGTTCGGGTTCCGGCGGATATCGATCTCCGTTACAAGCAACAGAATTACCGGGCAGACCCGGTTACGGGCAATGACGGGAAATATAAGACCTATAGCTGGGAACTAAAACTTCTGCCCGCCCTGGAGTATGAAGAAGGCAGTGTAAGCAGGGAAAGCCGTTATCCGCGGATACTACTGGCACCCAATAAATTTGAACTGGATGGCAATGCGGGAGATATGAGCAGTTGGCGCCAGTTCGGGCAATGGTATGGGGCACTGGCCAAAAACGCCATGAACCTGCCCGAGGAGCGTAAGCAGTTTTTCCGGGAACTGGTGAAGTCCGCCCCGTGTGAAATGGATAAGATCAGGATCATTTACAATTACCTGCAGAATAATTTCAGGTACGTGAGCATCCAACTGGGTATCGGGGGCTTTAAACCCTTTGATGCCGATTTCGTTGACAAGAAAAAGTACGGCGACTGTAAGGCCCTCAGCAATTACACACAGGCATGCCTAGACGCTATAGGGATAAAGAGTTACCAGGCGCTTGTCAATGCAGAATACAACAAAGAGCCCGTTGATCCCGGTTTTCCGCGTAACGGCTTCAACCACGTGATCGTTTGCGTGCCCATGCCCCGGGATACCGTTTGGCTGGAATGTACCAGTTCCACCACGGATTTTGGCGTGCTGGGCAATTTTACGGAGAACCGGAATGCGCTAGTGATCACGGAGGATGGCGGAAAACTGGTGGCCACCCCAAAAAGCAATGCGGAGGAGAATGTTTTCCATTCAAACGCGGTGGTCAATGTAAATGAAGACGGCACCGGGACCGCAAAACTGGTCATCTTCACTACCGGTGCTTACAAACAGGAATTTGTACACTATATCGCCGAAGCGGTAAAGGACGAGCAGAAAAATTTCCTTGTCAATGACCTTGGCTTCCTGCCACCTGATAAATTCGACATCCAGTATGATAAGAAAAATACCCAGGTCACGACGATCAGCATGGCCATTGATAAAATACCTGATTTCACTGCAGGTAAAAAATTCTTTCTCAACCCGCGCATTTATAAAATATGGAGCCACGCATTACCGAAAGCCGAGAACCGGACACAGGATTTTTATTTTCAGCATCCTTTTATCAAAACGGATACCACTACTTATAAACTGCCCGAAGGCTACCGTTTAGAAATCCTGCCCGGGGGGAAAGACCTGCATTTTGAATACGGAAGTTTTACCAGCACTTATCGTTACGATGAAAAACTGAACAGCATCATTACCACTGCAAGGCTGGTATTGAATGAATACAAGATACCCGCCGCAAAATTTGCGGCTACCAAAAAATTCTTCAATGAGGTATTGGCCGAATACACGGAGAAGATTGTGGTAAAAGGGCTATGAAAGGCCGCTTAAACTTCCTCCCTTTTTGAACAACCGTTCAATATACTTTTCGGTCTGCGCGTCTTTTTCCACCGGGGGCGCATGGTGGGGCTTGATCCTGGCATCAAATACCATCGGGCCGCGGCAGCCCCAGTGTTTGTTTTCCGTGAAAGCGTCAATGCCGTAAATATCGTGCGAGGGATTACAGCGGGTGAATGTTATCCATAAAAAATTCCGGAGTTGCTCACTTACAAATCCCGCATCATTACAAATGATAAGGAACGGAATTTTTTTCAACTGAACATTGAATACTGCGCATTGCGTATTAAGTATTTCCATTTCCCTGGCAGCCGTTTCATAATTTGTAAATGCTTTTGTCTGTAAAGCAATGATCCCCGGTATCACCAGTTTCGGATTTTCAAATCCCTTCAGTTCATGCAGGCAGGCGGGTACCTCCGTTGCCAGTCCCCTGATGGGGTCGCCATGGGCCGCCAGCACCACTTTGCTGCCGCTGTTCAGCGAGGTGCCTGAATAATCAAGTGTATCAATTGTGGTATTGGTATGGAAGTGTATATCCCTTGCCAGGTCGATGCGCTGTAAAAAAAAGTTGAGGTAGGCGGCAATATCTTTTGTGTCCAGTTTATTTTCCTCATCCGTGGTGATGAAGAGGAATTTTGCCAGGCTCAGTTGCCCGGTACCCAGTATACGGCTGGCGATGGTAAGTATCTCGGCGGGTTGCTTCAGCGGCATATAGGGTGTGTAACGTTCGCTGCCGATGGCTAACAATAAGGGATGTACGCCGGCGGCGTCGACGGCATTCACTTCTTTCAACCCGGGTATCTCCTGCTGCAGGGCCTCCCCTGTTATCTCATGGATGAGCTGACCGAAGCTGGTATCTTCCTGCGGCGGCCGCCCGACTACGGTAAAGGGCCAGATGGCATTTTTACGGGCGTATACCTTATGTACTTTCATGACCGGGAAGGGATGCCGCAAACTGTAATAGCCCAGGTGGTCGCCAAAGGGGCCTTCGGGTTTGTTATCGCCCGGGAATACTTCGCCCGTGATCACAAAATCGGCATCGGTGCTGATGCAAAAACCGTCTTCATAGCAATACCGGAAACGACGACCGCCCAAAACACCCGCAAAGGTCATTTCGCTTATGCCTTCGGGTAAGGGCATCACCGCCGCCACGCTCTGCGCCGGGGGACCACCTGCAAATACGCTCACCTTCAGTGGAAGGCCCTTTGCGTTGGCCTTGCTTTGATGGATGCCGATGCCGCGGTGCAACTGGTAATGCAGACCTATTTCCTTATTCATGATATAGTCATTCCCCGAAAGTTGGATCCGGTACATGCCCAGGTTGGCGTGCAGAATGCCCGGCTGGTCGATATCTTCGGTATATACCTGTGGCAGTGTAACGAAAGCCCCGCCATCCATGGGCCAGTGTTGTATCTGGGGAATATCGCTGATCTGTACCTGCTGAAATAAAACAGGTTTATTAAACGGGTTCTTTTTTGGCAATGCCTTGAGTGCTGCCATTCCCGCACTGAAATTTTTGATGGGATGTTTAATGGCTTTGAGCGGGTCATTTTTCAGCGCTATCAGTTGCTGCACCTGGTCAAGTGTATCCCGGAAGATAAACCTGCTCCTTTCCAGCGTACCAAAGATATTGGAAGCGGCCCTGAATTTACTGCCTTTTACATTTTCAAATAAAAGGGCGGGACCTCCATCTTCGTGTACGCGCAGGTGTATGGCGGCCATTTCAAGGTAGGGGTCAACTTTTTCTTTGATACGGACGAGCTGCCCGTGTTTTTCAAGGTCAATTAAACATGCTTCCAGCGAGCGGTAGGCCATTGAGTGTTATTGTGAGGCAAAGGTAAAGGAAGAACAGATACTGGATACTAGATACTGGATACTGGATAACGTATGAAAATTTATAGTGTACTAAATATGGGCAAGATTGACAATCCTATGGTTGCAATATGGAATGAAACAGGTAGCGGTAAACCACGTGCCCCAATAATCGAAAGGCTTTTCAAATTAGCCGGTTGCATCCAAGATCCAGGATCCTGGATCTCCTACTTCTTCAAATACATCACTTCCTTCACCAGCTTCACTGTTCTTGGAATATCGGGTAAATAAGCGGCGACCAGGTTAGGTGCATAGTGCATAGGCGCGTCGGCGGAGGTGATGCGTCGTATGGGTGCATCGAGATAATCGAATCCTTCTTTCTGTATGCGGTAGGTGATCTCGGAAGACACGGAGGCAAAGGGCCATTGCTCTTCCACGATGACAAGGCGGTTGGTTTTTTTAACGCTTTCCAGAATGGTGAACCAGTCCAGCGGACGAATCGTTGCCAGGTCGATCACTTCCGCCTCAATGCCTTCTTTGGCCAGTTCTTCGGCAGCACCAAGCGCCACTTTCATCATTTTATTAAAAGAAACGATGGTAACGTCCCTGCCTTCACGTTTTATAAAAGCCTTACCGATGGGCAGGAGGTATTCTTCTTCGGGCACATCGCCTTTTTCTCCATACGTCACTTCGCTCTCCATGAAGATGATGGGATCGTCATCGCGGATGGCGCTTTTCAACAAACCTTTAGCGTCATATGGATTGGAAACGGAGATCACTTTTAACCCGGGAATATTGGCGTATAAACTTTCAAAAGCGGTGGAATGCTGGGCGCCCAACTGGCCTGCGCTGCCACCGGGGCCGCGAAATACGATGGGACATCCTACCTGTCCGCCACTCATTGCCAGCATCTTAGAAGCAGTATTTAATATTTGATCTAAAGGCAACACGGCAAAGTTCCAGGTCATGAATTCTACGATGGGACGAAGCCCGTTTTGGGCGGCACCTACAGCGATGGCGGCAAAACCCAGTTCAGCGATGGGTGTATCGATGACCCTTTTTTCGCCAAACTCATCCAGCATGCCCTGGCTCACTTTATAAGCGCCATTGTATTCCGCTACTTCTTCGCCCATTAAAAATACACGGTCATCCCTTCTCATTTCCTCCTGCATGGCTTCCCTCAGGGCTTCTCTGAATGCTATTTGTCGCATGTTCTCTGTTTAATTAGTTTTTGTCTTTTCTATGGGCTGCAAATTTATCCTATCGCAGTCAGATGAGCAAATCCTAAACCAATGGGATGGGTTTAACTGGTCTTTACCACGTGGATAAAGCCGGAAAGCTTTTGAGGGTCGAGTTCGCCGTTGGTCCTCACCCCGCTGCATACGTCTACACCAAAGGGTTGTACGATGCTGATGGCTTCTCTTACATTCATTGCGTTGAGACCTCCCGCTAAAAAAACAGGAACCGAAACGGCTTTCACCAGTTCCCTGCTGATGGCCCAGTTATGGGTATTACCGGTACCACCCAGGGTTTTAACGGCGGCTTTGGGATCGCCGCTATCGAGTAAAATGGCATCCACCTGTTCCTGTACCGATATGGCCAGTTCAATACTTTCTTCGCCCATAACGTGTATCACCTGCACGATGCGCAGGTGCGGCAAAGCTTCCCGGATCTGGTGGTAGGCGCCGGTCGTAAGTTCATCCACGATCTGCACGGTATTGGTATGTACTTTTTTTACATGATCGATGATGCCGGACGCGCTTTGTTCGCTGGTGAGCAAAAAAGAAGCGATGGGAGGATGAATGGTCTTCGCAATGGAAGCGATCAGTTCATCTTCAATGGGCCCGGGCCCGCCGGGCATTTTGCCCACTAGCCCCAGGGCATCAGCGCCGGAATGTATGGCCAGCCTTGCTTCCTCAACAGAACTGATACAACATATTTTAATTTTATAGTGCATGATATGCGGCACGAGGCTATTTTAATGAAAGTACAAAAAAAACAAAACGTATAGACGCTATCTTGTGTAATTTCTTTTAAACGGATTGCACAGAAATAATAATTTATAAAAAACTATGAATTCTAATTATATATTTTTAATTTAAAGGTTTGTCTCCTATTATTTTTTAACTTTTAAATTTTAAACATGAAAAGAATCCTTCTTATTTGCTTACTGGCTCCGTTATTCGGACTAAGCCAGAACAAGAATATTGTTTCTGCTAACAGGGTTTTTCCAAAAGTTGATAAAGTGCTGGATTTTGAAAAAGCCCTGATGGCCCATGCACAAAAATATCATACGGGCGACTGGAAATGGCGGGTTTTTAAGATACAATCCGGCCCGGATGCAGGCGGGTACCACATTACAGAAGGCCCAACCAATTGGGATATGCTTGATGGCAGGGGTAACCTTGGGGAAGAACATAACAATGACTGGAACAGGAACGTCACCATTTATCTTACTGATAGAGGAAGCTCTTCGTACTCAGTTTTCCAGGATTCATTGAGTACAGTGGCATTGGGTGATTATTCTGATAAGATCAATATCACCCATTATTTTCCAAAAATAGGCTGGTTTGGTAAAGTTTGGGATGGTGTGAAGAGTTTTAAAAAGGTTTGGGAAGCCGGTGGCGAATCTATGGCTGTTTATACAGCAAGTGGATCCGGTCCGGCACAAATTTCTGTTGTAACCCGTTACAAGCAGGGATTAAAAGAAAGAACAATGAATTTCCGTAAACCGATCAAAGAGCGCTACGAAACCATTAATGGACCTGATTCATGGGATAATTGGTTAGAGGTTCAACGCAATTATATTGAAAATGCCTGGTCTGAATTACTTTTTTTCCGGGCTGACCTGAGTTCCAAATAAACGCAAATTAAAAATGCAATAAATAAAAAGTCTCCTGAAAGTATCAGGAGACTTTTTTAATGTCTTGGTTCTTTAATATCTAAGCATAATTAATAAAAAAAAAATGCATTTCAAATAATCAGACGCTTATCCGTATCCGCCCTCTCTACATATTTTGGATGACCATCGCACTTGCCCCACCTCCCCCATTACAGATGCCCGCGGCGCCATACTTCGCATTATTTTGTTTCAATACATTGATCAGCGTTACAATGATCCGGGCACCGCTGCAACCCAGGGGATGGCCAAGGGAGACCGCACCACCGTTGACATTCACTTTTGCAGGATCCAGTTTCATGCGCTTGCTGTTTTCAATGCCTACTACGGCGAAGGCTTCGTTCAGTTCCCAGTATTCAATGTCTTCCATTTTTAGTCCCGCTTTTGCAACCGCTTTCGGAACGGCTATCGACGGTGTGGTGGTGAACCATTCGGGTGCCTGTTCCGCGTCGGCATAACCAATAATCTTTGCAATGGGTTTCAATCCAAGTTCATCGGCCTTTTCCCTGCTCATCAGCAATAAGGCAGCGGCCCCGTCATTCATCGTGGATGCGTTGGCGGCAGTAACGGTACCATCTTTCGCAAATGCGCCCTTCAGTTCGGGTATCTTGTCGAATTTTACGTTAAAGGGCTCTTCATCCTTGGCAAAAATGATGGGATCACCCTTACGTTGAGGAATCTCAACTGGAACAATTTCATTATCGAATTTTCCGGTATTTATTGCGGCCTGGCTACGTTTGTAACTTTCTATCGCGAAGGCATCCTGCGCTTCCCGGCTGATGCCGCAGGTGGATGCACATAATTCCGCAGCATTGCCCATGGCTTTACCGTCATACACATCCGTGAGTCCGTCCTTTGCAAGCCCGTCGATCAAATTCACATTCCCGTATTTATTGCCCCAACGCATGGTATCGGCGTAATAAGGCACATTGCTCATGCTTTCCATTCCACCGGCGATCACGATATCCGCGTCGCCCAGGAGGATATTCTGGGCCGCCTGAGCGATCGCTTTCATGCCGCTGGCACAAACCTTATTGACAGTGGTGCAATTCACTTCATTGGGCAGACCGGCAAATTTTGCGGCCTGCCTGGCCGGTGCCTGTCCCAGGTTGGATTGTATCACGCAGCCCATCAATACATCATTGACCAGTTCGGGCTGTACACCTGCTTTTTCCAGTGCTCCCCTGATCGCCACCGCGCCTAATTGTGTTGCCGTCAGCGCTTTCAGTGAACCGCCAAAACTGCCCATGGGCGTTCTTACTGCCGATATTACATATACTTCTTTCATCTGGAAATTGTTTAGAAGACAAAGGTAAGCCTTATCGGCTTTTTATTCTTTCGAGTACCCGGAGAAAAGAATTTTTCAACTATTTGAGGTATTCTTTAAGTTTACATCGAATTATCATCCTTTCTTCATCCCTAATGTATAAGCATATGAAAGTAAAATATTTTTTAGTTCTACTGTTTTGTATCATGTCCCAGGGCCTGCTGGCACAGGGATCCGCTGCCGATTCATTGAATGCGGCCAAGGCCCTGAATGTATTGGTTACTATTTGCAGGGCTGTTGATTTTTCTGACCCGATGGTGAGCAAACTGGGAACCTTTTATAAGGCGGCTCCTTTTATTGTTTACCGGGGTGATGATAAAATAAGGGCCTGGAAAGACTTCACCAATTATGAAAATGCGGATGAAAAAAAAGGGGTCGATCAGATCTGCCTGCGCATCAACCAAACGCTTAGCCCAGGCAGTGATTTTAAGATCGTGAAATATTCCACCGAAAAAGAATCAGAAGGAATCTGGCATGTGCTGACGGTCAGCTACAATAAAAAAGGGGGGATTAAAAAAGCGGCCTTCGCATTTTTAAAAATAAATAACCGTTTCGGGCTCGGCGATATTGATTAAAAAGCATAAGCCTCTATAAAATTCAAAAGCCCCTGTTCAAAGGGGCTTTTGATATTATTTAATTTGGAATCCTGATCCGGTTTTTTAATAGTGTCTTGGATCAAAGTTATGATCATCATACCGGTTGTTGCGGTCCTTGAATTTTATATAGACCATCCTGATCTCTTCATCGCGTTGGTCCTGTAACCACTGGATCTTGCGCATTTTCCTGTTACGTGACATAAAGAAATTGTCTTTCACGGACTGGATCCTGTAATCGTATTCACGGTTGATCCTGTCGATCTGCATGTTCATTTCTCTTTTCTTAAAAAAATAGTTATCATTGAAAAGGTGATCGTCCTTGTTGCCCCCCCCGTTCTTGAACCTGTCATCATTCCGGGCCACGTCCCTGTCCTTGTTCTTGTCCCATTGATCATTGGGGTTGTACTGCGCAAAAGCTGTGGTCAGCAGTACGGTTGTAAATAAAAGCGTAAAAATCTTTTTCATAACTGTAAATTTAAATTGTGATTAATGCATGTAAGATGGTGTTGGAAAAACATAGTTTACAAAAGAAATGTTAATAGCGGAAGGTTGTACTGTTTATCGTATCCCGCCAACGATAGACAAAAGCTGAGGATAAAAAACCTGGTATGAACTTTGTCTTTCGGAACATATTCGATTATAAAAACTTTAAATAGCCATTATGAAACCAACATTACGCCTGCGTGGCATGTTATTGCATTGCCTTTTTATTATTTCGGGTATCCTTTCCATGCAGCTTTCCTGTAAAAAGGTGATGGAAACAACCGGGCACGCGGTTACCATTGAACACAACTATGATATTGCATCCACCTGTTCGGCGATGTTCCTGGAGGCAAAGAAGGACCTGTCCGGAAAGCCTTTCCTGTATATCGCCGCTAAAGATGCCGGGCTTATGATCTATGCGGCAAACGGCAGCTCAACACCTGTTGCGGTGATCCCGGTCGCGGTACTGCATTCGCTGCACGTGATGAATTTTTCCCAATCGGGCGATTACCTGTTCCTCGCATTGGGAAATCATTTTGGAACGGCCATCCAGGCGCCGGGAATGGCTATTATTGACGTTAAGGACCCAAGCCATCCGCTGGTTAAAAGTTTTTGGCAGGATATTTCCAGGAAAGGCGGCGCCGGTATTGTTGAGACTGAAGGGAATTTCGCTTACCTGGGTGCGATGGGCAACGGACTCATGATCTTCGATATCAGCAACAAGGCCTTGCCGGTGCTGCAATCGGTCTTCATACCTTCTATCTATTATCCGGATCCCAAACCGGATCCCAAGAAATTCAATGCAAGGGGGATCACCATCAGGAACGACCTGCTGTATTTGTGTTATGACGCGGGAGGATTGCGGATACTGAATATCGCCGATAAGAAACACCCGGTTGAAATTGGTAAATATGCCAACCCGGCAATGAATGGGAAGCCCCGAGCTTATAATAATGTAGCGCTGGATGATTCCCTGGCCCTGGTAGCCTTTGATTATTGTGGTATGGAGATCCTGGACATCAGTGATCCTTCCAACATTAAACTGGTCAGTTGGTGGAATCCATGGAACTGCCAGTCGGGCCCACTGAACTGGTTTACCAGCAACGGCCATTGCAACGATATCGTATTGGATAGGGCCAATCAACTGGTCTTTCTTTCTTCCGGCAAAAGCGACCTGCAGGTGGTGGATATTTCCAACCCGGCGAAGCCGGTATTCAAAACAGAATACGGCGGCGTCAACAACCGAATGGGTACCTGGGGCGTTTCGGTCAGCGATAAAAATATCTATCTCACCTATGTCTGTTCATTTGTACCTTTTTATTCCAACTGGACGGGCGTAAAAGTGTTGAGTTATACTGTAAACTGAGGAAGGACACTGCGATCATTTTTATGGCAACAGGTTTTAAGAGGTTTTATTTGTGTAACATTATTTAGTAGCACTATTGTAACCTGTCAAGCTAAATTTTCTATGCCATTCATCCATCATTCCCTTTTTTTTAAAGAATTGTACTTATATTGCTAATCTCTTTTTCAATAATTAAAATAATAAGTATGAAGAAAATTTTCATTGGATGTACTGTATTGGCCGTTATCATGTATGCTGCTTGTTCACCAAAAACAAATCCTTCAACTACGGTAACTCCGCCGCCACCGGTAGTTGTAAAGGAAATACCCAAGCGCGCAGCTACCAATTACGTTGATTCCATAATGCCTTTGATACAGGCAAATTGTACACCCTGCCACCTGCCCTCTAAGGGAGGAAATAAAGCCAATTTTGAAAATTATGCCAGCGCCAAGTTATACGGACTGGATATGTCTGTACGCGTTCAGTTGAACCCGGGCGACAAAGGATTTATGCCTTTCAAACATGCCAAACTATCTGATGCAGACATAGCCGTTTTTAAAAGATGGGTAAGTTATGGCCTTGAGGAAAAATGATCTTTATCTATAAAAATATTAAGCATGGAATTTATTAATGTAGCCACTTTGAAGGAATTTCCTGCTAACAGTCAAAAAATTGTGGAAGTGGGCGCACATAAAGTGGCCCTCTTTCATTTTAATAATGAGGTCACGGCTATCGGCAATGCCTGCCTGCACAAGGCGGGGCCACTGGGTCTTGGAAAAGTGGAAAAAAAATATGAGGGACTCTATGTAACATGCCCCTGGCATGGCTGGGAATACAATATCAAAACAGGCGGTGCACCACCCGGCTATAAAGACCAGCAGGCAGTTTATCAAGTCAGGATAGAAGGAGAAGATATCCTGATCAGTACAAAACCTATTGTAAAAGCACACCGTGAGCCACATGATCTGAAGATCATTGAAGACCTGGTCAAATTAGAATATGAGACCAGCCCAACATCCAAAAATATACTGGGCATCAGCACAACCAACATGAACGGCGACCTGCCCCGTTACAGCACTTCAGAAGCGGCCCTGGAAATGGCCCTCTCCTATGCAGAAAAGGAATGTGGCGCAAACACAAAAATGCTAAAGCTCCGTGAGCTTGGTTTCAGGCCTTGTGAAGGATATTATTCACAACATATGAATGCCTGTACCTGGCCCTGCAGCATTACAGAAATGGAACCCGGGGATGGCATGACCCAGGTTTACCGGGACATGATCCTTTGGGCCGATATCGTATTGGTGGCGACCCCTATCCGTTGGGGTAATGCTTCTTCCCTTTATTTTAAAATGGCTGAACGATTGAACTGCGTACAAAACCAGATCACTTTGAAAGACAACCTGCTGATCAAAAATAAGGTCGCTTCCTTCATCATCACCGGCGGACAAGACAATATCCAGCAGGTAGCCGGGCAAATGATGGTTTTCTTCTCTGAACTGGGTTTTACATTTCCACCCTTTAGTTTTTTGGGTTGGTCCAGGGGCTGGACGGCCGAGGATATGGATAAAAACATTATGCAATTCAAGAAAAGCGAATTTGTAAAAAGAACCGCCAGGGAGATCGTTGACAATTGCCTCGAAACACTTAGCCATATCAAGCATATTCAGGCAAAAAAGATAAAAGCGCCTACCCCACACCGGCATGATTCCTTTTCTGCAGACATCATCAATCCCGATATGAATGTATAATTCTTAATTTCCTTTTTATAAGAACTCCGATGTAATTTTTATAATTTTATCGCCACACCGGATTTGCACCTGATCATTTGTTTTTGCTGAACCTTTCCTGTATTACCCTTAATTGCTGATCTGAAAGCTTGGACGTAGCACTCAGAATTTTTATGAAATGAGCTACTTCATCAGTG
>JAYWAZ010000148.1:0-2028 GCA_043781975.1 Bacteroidota bacterium | reverse complement strand
CCACTTTCACTTCATGCCCTGCATCTTTGGCCGCTTTTTCGGTATACCCCACACTGGCAATTTCGGGCGAGCAATACGTGCAACCGGGGATATTATTGTAATCGATCGGTTCGGGGTGATGGCCGCTCAAATGTTCAGCCGCGTTGATGCCTTCCTTCGCCGCCACATGCGCCAATGCCTGCCCCGGCGTACAATCGCCAATGGCATAGATGCCCGGCACATTGGTTTGCCCGTTGGCGTCCACGCTTATTTTTCCCTTTTCGATTTTAATGCCCAGGGCTTCCAATCCGATGTTTTCAATATTGGCCACTACGCCTACGGCACTTAAAAGGATATCCGCTTCCAGCATTATTTCCCCGGTGGCTGTTTTTACTTTTGCCTTCACACCGCCTCCGCTGGTATCCACCTCCGTTATCTCGCAGCCGGTCATGATGGTCATACCCTGTTTCTTGTATTGCCTTTCCAGTTCCTTGCTGATGTCCTCATCTTCCACCGGTACTATCCGCGGCATAAATTCAACAATGGTCACTTTTGTTCCGATGCTGTTATAGAAATACGCGAATTCCGACCCGATGGCGCCACTTCCGCAAATGATCATGCGCTCTGGCTGATCCGGCAATACCATCGCTTCGCGGTAGCCAATAATCTTTTTACCGTCAATGGGCATGCTGGGTAATTCCCTTGCCCTTCCGCCAGTGGCGATAATGATATTTTTTGCATCCAGTGTCTGTTTGCTTCCATCAGCGGCAGTCACTTCCAGTTTACCGGCGGCCACCAGTTTACCGGTACCCATGATCACATCGATCTTATTCTTTTTCATCAAAAACTGAACGCCCTTGCTCATCTTATCGGCAACACCACGACTTCGTTTTATCACCCCCTCGAAATTGGTAGTAGGGTTGCTGATGTTGATGCCGTAATCAGCGGCATGTTTGGCGTATTCAAATACCTGGGCGCTTTTCAGGAGGGCCTTAGTGGGAATGCAGCCCCAGTTGAGGCAAACGCCACCCAGACTTTCTTTTTCTACAATTGCCACTTTTTTCCCAAGCTGGCTGGCCCTGATCGCAGCAGGATAACCGCCGGGCCCACTGCCGAGTACTATTACATCGTATGCCATGATTCTATATGAATTAAAAATTAAGAATTAAAAGTTGAAACCCCTGCGAAATTACTTTGAAATAGGGGATTAGCCAAAAGCTTATTTATCGATTGATTTAACGTTTTTTAACCGGCATTTCTATGTATTTTTAAAGATGATGAAACACTTATTACTGCTCATTATAATGATATCAATTGTGGGTATTTCCAATGGCCAGTCCATACCCAGAATGAAGATGGCTGATGTGGTCGCTTCTTTCAGTAAGCATAATGATACGGTATACGTGGTGAACTTTTGGGCCACTTTCTGCAAACCCTGCGTGGGAGAGATACCGGACTTTATCCGTATCGTAAAAAAATATGAGCAGCAGAAAGTAAAATTATTGCTAGTGAGTTTAGACCTGCCAAATTATTACCCGGCTAGAATCGCATCCTTTGTAAAGAAAAATCATTTCAATACAAATATCGCCTGGCTCAATGAGACCAATGCCGATATTTTTTGCCCCATGATCGATCAAAAATGGAGCGGCGCCATTCCCGCAACCATTATGGTCAATAATAAAACAGGGTATAAAAAATTCTTTGAAGATGAAATAAAAGCGGACCAGTTTGAGCGGGAATTAAAACTGGCGATGGCGAAGCCAACCGCTGTCGCAAACTCAAAAGATCATTCCATCGACCCGGTGAACGAGCCCCAATAAAAAAGACCACCGTAGTTTTTAAAAACTACGGTGGTCTTTTTTATTCTGCGAAATCATTATTGATCAAAATATTCTGCGATCAACTCCTTCTTTTGATCGTACATCCCACACTCCGGCTTTCCTTTACACTGATATCTTTTCCCGCTACCAGTTCATCAATGGCTTCCTTTAAATGATGGCGTTGCACATTGCCGGCATCACTGGGATTATCATCGATGGCGCCATGGTA
>JAYWAZ010000147.1:0-2028 GCA_043781975.1 Bacteroidota bacterium | reverse complement strand
AAAAAAGACACCCAGGAAAGATTACACCCCTTTCCTGGGTTGGTTCCCTGATTTAACTTTTGTACTACTGTGAACTCAAATTCAGTTCCCTGATCTTTGGACTCCGACATTTTGTTAGAGTGTTTAATGGCACAACACGATATTTAATTAGTGTAATAGATCAATTGAAATCCTCTTCATTAAGATCCTCTTCACTGAAATGCTGGCTGCCGATATTGAGCATGCTTCCCATCAGGTCTTTGAACTCGATCTTTCCTTCCAGCACTTTTTTACTGATGAGCGAATGTGCTGCCAGTCCGTGTAAAACGAATTCCATCAGCAAAGCGTTTTCTTTTTCTCCCGCGGTCTTATAATATTTTTTCACCAGTGCGTGTAGTCCGTCCACTTTGTACAATAACTGTATCTTGTCCTCGTCCCTGGTCTCAAAAAAAGTATTCAATGAATTGCCCGCGTCAAACCATCGGGTGATGGACTTGTAGGGATTATCTTCGGGTGTGGCTTCTTTCCCTTTTTTCTTTTTCAGGGCATCCGGATTGGGAAAATACTGCCCGAATTGCGTACGGATGGAACGTTCCAATAAATTAAATGCCACCTGGTACGGGCCTTCCTGTTCGCCTTCATACACCAGTTCTATCTTACCGGTGATGGAAGGAATGATGCCGATGAGGTCACTTATCCACACCTGTGTTTCCTTTTCATCATTGATGATGGCCCTTCGTTCGGCCGCGCTCACCGCGTTCTCATAGGCGCTGATGGTGAGTCGGGCGCTTACGCCGCTTTTCTTATCCACCAGTTCGCTGCCCCTTGCTTCAAAAGCCACCTGTTCTATAAGGCGCTTTACGAGGTCGCTTACCTTTACCCTTTTTTGCTGCATTTCACCGATAGCGGATTCCTGCCCGGTGATCTCAAGCGCAGTCTCAATACTCCTGGGGTAATGGGTCAGTATCTGGCTTTCAATGCGGTCCTTCAGTGGGGTGACGATGCTGCCGCGGTTCGTGTAATCTTCAGGGTTAGCCGTAAATACGAACATGACGTCGAGGGGGAGCCGCAGTTTAAAACCGCGTATCTGCAGGTCGCCTTCTTCCAGGATGTTAAACAGCGATACCTGTATGCGTGCCTGCAGGTCGGGCAATTCATTGATCACGAAAATGCTGCGGTTGCAGCGGGGAATGATGCCATAATGCATTACCCTTTCATCCGCGAAATCGAGTTTCAGGTTGGCGGCCTTGATGGGGTCGATATCGCCGATGAGATCGGCCACGCTCACATCGGGGGTAGCCAGTTTTTCGCCGTATCGCTGGCTGCGGTGCAGCCAGGCAATGGGAGTATCGTCGCCCTGTGATGCAATGGTATCGATGGCATAACGGCTGATTGGATGCAAAGGGTCATCATTGATCTCACTGCCTGCCACCACCGGGATGTATTCATCCAGCAGCGCTATCATCTGTCTTGCCATCCTCGTTTTTGCCTGCCCGCGTAAACCAAGGAATAATATATTGTGCTGCGAAAGCAAGGCCCTTTCGGTATCGGGTATCACCGAATCCTCATAACCCAGGATGCCGGGAAAAGGGTTTTCCTTTGCCTGTATCTTTCTGATCAGGTTCTCCCGTATCTCGGCCTTGATGCTTTTGGAAACGTAACCGCTCTTCTTTAATTCGCCGAGTGTTTTTATTTTTTTACTGTCCATTTTTGTTTTTTATTGGGTCAACTTTTGTAACAATATTCAACATCGTTGTACCGATAGCTATCGGGACTCACTTGTACTTTTATTTCATTATTCAGCGCTCCTTAATTTAAAAATAGTCATCTATAAGCGTAAACCCTTTACCCTGTCATGTTGAGGAACGAAATATCTTATTGTCGCATCCGTTGAGATGCTTCGTTCCTCAAGCATGCCAGCATGTTAATATACTGTCTTTCTCTTCCCGCTCTCAAAATCCTTAAAGATAAAAGCGCCCAACCTGTCCAGTGATGCAAAGAATGCCTTCCCGTTATTGCATTCCGTGAATTCCTGTACAAAGCGCTGCA
>JAYWAZ010000146.1:0-2029 GCA_043781975.1 Bacteroidota bacterium | reverse complement strand
ATATCGGGGAGCGCGGCAAAGCGGCCAACAGCGACCATTATTGGTTTACAGAGAAGGGCGTCCCTGCTTTTTTCTTTTATACCAAGGGCGGCATAGCTGCATATCATGATGTGTTTGATCGTGCGGCTACACTGCCAATGACCAAGCAGGCGGACCTGATGCAGTTTTTGATAAAGTTTAATGAGGGATTGCAGGGAGAATAGCTTCACGCAAAGCCGCAAAGAATAATACAAAAGCCGCAGAAAAAATAAGTTGCGTCTTTGCGATGCCCTTAGCGCCTTTGCGTGAAACCTTCAACTCAAAAATTTAATCAAATACACATCCGTCTGCGGCGTACCCCCAATCGGGAAATCATGCCTGTGTTCAGAAGAAATGAATCCGTTTTTGTGATAGAATTTCTGTGCCCTGAAATTAAATTCCCATACGCCGAGAAATGCCACATCATAACCCTGTGCAATTGCATGATCCAGGAAAAAATGCATCATAAAATGCGCTGCTCCTTTGCCGTGATGCTCTTTATTCAGGTAAAACCGTTTCAGCTCGATAGCGCTGCTGCCCTTTATCTCGGGGAATGAGGGTGCTTCATCGCGAAAGGAAAGATAGCCCACCGGCTCCCGGTTGATCTCAGCAAAAAAATATTCAATGCCTTCGTCCAGCTCTTTTTGGAGCGCGCCTTCGTTATAATAATGTTCAAGAAAACCCGCCATATCCTCATCGGTACAGGTACCCGTGAATGTATCAAAGAAAGTCTGCTTCGCCATACCGGAAAGCACCGGTACATCCGCCGCTATGATCTTACGCATGGTGATCTCTTCCATATTCTTACCAGTTTAACTCCAACACATTATTTCTCGTATCGATATCCGCCATTCTTTTCGAAGGGTCTATTTCTACCTTGCTGTAATCCGTAAGCTTTCCTTTCAGCTCCAGGATATACGTGGGGTGCGTCCAGCGCCATTCCGGCTCGGCAATAACCTTCCCGCCTTCATCTTCCTTCTTTGCAGCAAACATCAGGTTCAGCGGTATGCTGTGCATTTCCACAGCGCCGTTCTTTTTTGTAAGGGCCAGGTCTATCGGCATCGGCATCTGCCCGATCCTTCTCAACCTTATTTTAGAAACACCGTTCTCTTCCCAAAGGCTGTCAATTCCATAGTCTATTTTTTTTGTAGTGTTGATCCAATATTCTTTATACCAATCGAGCTGGATGCCGCTCACATCCTGTGCTACCTGTAAAAAATCATTGGCATTCGGATGTTTAAAACGCCAGCGCCGGTAATATTCGAGTAAAACCTTATCCCTGGCCTGCGCGCCGATGATATAGCCAAGTTGTGAAAGAAATACACAGCCTTTCGAATACGCATCCAGGCTGTAAGCAAAATTGGTATTATAATGATCCGCATGCGTCGCCATCGGCTCTTCTATTTTGCTTAATGCAAGTGCGAAATAACCATCGTAGCTTCCTGAGTGAGCGCGCGGCAATTCAGCAGCTATGGAATCATAATAATGAAGACCCGCAATATTGTTGGCTTCCGCTGCATTCGGCCGCCGCACTTTTTGGGTATAATATTCATCTGCCAGCTGCGATGCATATTCCGTGAAGCCCTCGTCCATCCACGCATACATGCTTTCATTAGTGCCCAGCATCATCTGGTACCAACTGTGCATCCATTCATGAAATACTGTACCCAGGCTGCTGTTGTATACCAGCGTGGCCATCGGGTATTCCATACCGCCGTCACCACCCTGTATGAATGAATATTGGGGGTAAGGATATTTACCGAAATGCTGTTCCATAAATGGCAATACGGTCACTGCCGCATCAACTACAGTATTCCATGCCGCATCGTTGGCAGCGTCGTTCTCTTTGTATTTGTAGATCACGTTCAATATGGTGCCGCTGTTGGGCATTTTTCTTACCAGGTGCACATATTCGGGATCAGCTGCCCAAACAAAATCATGAATATTGCTGCCTGTAAAATGCCATATTCTTTTTGGCGTGCTGACTTTTATTAATTCTGTACCGGGCCTG
>JAYWAZ010000145.1:0-2036 GCA_043781975.1 Bacteroidota bacterium | reverse complement strand
CAACATAGAACACTTCATCAAAATATGGTTGTACACCAGTGATGGATGCATACCATTCTTTGGCTTTCTGCAGATCATCTACATGATAGATGACGGTTCTTAATTTTTTAAACATACTCCGAATCCGCCGCGGCGGAGCTTTTAATGATTAAAATGATTTATAAATCTATTAAATAAAAAAGAGAAAGAACTTAATAATATTCTTTAAATATTAATAAGCTGGTTCCCCGACCAGTTGACGGAGAACTTAGATTGTTACTGTAATCTTAAGTGGCTGCAATTTTATAATCATAACTGCCCTAACAAAAACAGAATCTTAAATTATAATACTCCAGGTTCCCCTTCAGGGGGCGGAGGGGGCAAAAAAAGAGAGAATGAACTCAATCATTCTCTTCAAATATTTATACTCCAAAGTTCCCCCTTCGGGGGCGGAGGGGGCTTTATTTCACCGCTCCCATCTTCGCCTCAATACTCAGCGTTGCATGAGGTACGGCGCGTAAACGTGCCTTGTCGATCAGGCGGCCGGTAACGCGGCAGATGCCATAAGTTTTATTTTCAATGCGCATGATGGCTTTTTCGAGGTGATCGATAAAAGTGATCTGGCGACTGGCCATCTGGCTCAGCTGCTCTCTCTCCATGCTCATGCTGCCATCTTCCATTGTCATGTAACGGGCATCATCATTATCGCCACCCATTTCATCCTTGCGGGTGATGAGTCCCTGCAGGTAGGCCAGTTCTTTTTTAGCTGATTCCAGTTTGCGCTGGATCAGTTCCCTGAATTCGGTCAGGTCAGAGTCGCTGTAACGTACAATGGGTGCGCCCAGGTCGTGAACCGGCTGGTCCAATACCGACTTCGTGAAATCGGGCTGGTATTTGCGGGATGTTTTGGTGTTGATCTTTGGCAATACCACCGGTTTCGGGGGCAATACTTTTATATCTTTCGCTTTCACCAGGGCCGTTGGCTTTACCAGGGGGGCCTTTTTCACAGGCGCGGCTTTCGCGGCCGGCCCGCCTGCCGGACGGGCAGGTTTCTTTATTGCTGTCTTTTTTATCATAGGTTTATTGGCCGGCTTTTTCAGGGCTACGGGTTGTTTTTTGGGGGCTGCTTTTGCAACCGGTTTGGCCGGTTTTTTCGCGGGAGCCGCTTTTTTTGGAGCGGGCTTTACCGCTTTCTTGACTGCTTTTGAGGCAGGCTTTTGGACTGATTTGGCAACAGGCTTTTTAACGATCGCCTTTTTGGGAGCCGGTTTCTTCGCCGGAGCCGATTTCTTTACTGCTTTATGGGCTGTTTTAGCCTTCACTTTTCCCGACTTTGCCGGGATATGTTTTTTTGTTGCCATACTATTCTCCTTTTTTTAGTACGTTCACTTTTAGGATGATATCATTGACTTCAATAGTGGTACCGTCATTTAAAACGGGCAAAAATTCCAGCGAATCCGCCAGAATTTCGGCGCAAATATACTCTTTATATTCAATTAATGATGGTAATAGGCTTTCATTTTGGGATACATTTACAAGGATACGGTCGGTGAGATTAAAACCGCTCTCTTTGCGTATATTTTGAATACGGTTCACGAATTCGCGGGCATCCCCTTCTTTTTTAAGCATATCGGTGATGGTTATGTCCAAAGCCACCGTTAAAGGCCCTTTTACAGCCACTTCATAGCCGGGAATTTCGTCGGTGCTGACCTCCATATCTTCGGCCGTGATATAAACGGGTTCTTCACCCAGGCCCTGGTGATCGGGATTCAACAAATATTCGCCCTCCATTACCTTATCGATCGTGGCATTGGAAAAGCCGGCGATCTGTTCCGCCGCCCATTTCATCCTGCCGCCCAGTTTTTTCCCCAGGGTTTTGAAATTGGCCTTCGCCTTCTTCTTGATAAAATCATTGTCTGCCCCCAGCACGTCCACTTCCTTGATATTGGTTTCTGCCTTGATGATCTCTTCCACCTGTTTTATCCGTGCGGCCATCGCGGCATCCAGTGCCGGGATGAAGACCTTTTGCAAGGGCTGGCGCACTTTCAGGTTTACTT
>JAYWAZ010000144.1:0-2042 GCA_043781975.1 Bacteroidota bacterium | reverse complement strand
CGGAATTTTGTAAACCGCTTTAATCACCGATACGGTGATGTTTTCCCTGAACCACAGGCCTTCAACTACAACCAGGAACTGGTGAAAGTGCCCAGCCTCGATGGCAGTGGTAAGATGAGCAAGAGTGAGAACCAGATGGTCACTTTGTACCTGGCCGACAGTGATGAAATGATCACTAAAAAAGTGATGAAGGCCAAGACCGACAGCGGCCCTGTTGAAAACAATTCCCCCAGGCCGGAGTATATTGAAAATGTTTTCGGATTGTTGAAACTCGTGAGTTCCGATGCGGTGGTTCAGCAATTTGAAACAGCATACAATAACTGCACCATCCGGTATGGCGACCTGAAAAAGCAGCTGGCAGAGGATATGGTGAAATTCATTTCCCCGGTACGTCAGAAAGTGGAAGCCATCCTGAACGATGAGAAATACTTGAAGCAGGTGATGGAGCAGGGGGCCGAAAAGGCCAACAGGAGTGCGAACACCACGATGAAACGGGTACGCTCGGCGATGGGGTTGAACTATTATTGATGAATTGATTTTTTGAAACGAATATTTATTATTTTGTGCAAACGTCGGTGATGGGCCGACGTTTTTTTGGGCGGATAAAAGTAAGTACAAATGGCAAAAACAAAAAAACCAAAGCATATCGCAGTGGCCGGAAATATTGGTGCCGGCAAAACCACGTTGACGGAGATGCTGAGCAAGCATTACAAATGGATCCCGCAGTTCGAGGACGTGGATCACAATCCCTACCTGAATGATTTTTACGAGGACATGCCCAGGTGGAGTTTTAATTTGCAGATATTCTTCCTGAACAGCCGCCTGAACCAGTTACTGGAGATCCAGCGTGGCACCGAAACCGTTATACAGGACCGCACCATCTATGAAGATGCCAATATCTTCGCCCCCAACCTGCACGATATGGGGCTGATGGGCAAACGTGATTTTGACAATTACTATAAGTTCTTCGAGACCCTTAAATCGATGGTACAGCCGCCCGACCTGCTGATCTACCTGAAGGCTTCGGTACCCACCCTGGTGGCCCAGATACAAAAAAGGGGCAGGGAGTATGAAGAAAATATTCGGCTCGATTACCTGAAGAAACTGAATGACTACTACAACAACTTCATTGAAACCTACAAGGAAGGCCCCTTACTGGTCATCGATGCGGATAAGAATAAGTTCGCGGAAAATGAAGAACACCTGGGGCAGATCATTACAAAGATAGATTCTACTTTATTTGGACTGTTTTAGTAAGCTTCAAGTTGCAAGCCACAAGGGACAAATTTTATATTCAAGGAGATTTTCCTATTTCAAAAGTCGTTTTGAATTCGTATGCTTCTCCCTTGTAGCTTGTTGCTTTTGGCTTGAGTCTTTCTCAGTCTATCAACGAATTCTTCATCGCGTAAAACACCAATCCTACGGAGTTTTTCACCCCAAACCTTTCCATCAACCGGTCCTTGATGGCTTCCACGGTCCGGGCGCTGATGTCCATTTTCTGGGCGATCTCGGAAGCGGTGAATTCCATGCACACCAGGGTAAGCACTTCTTTTTCCCTTTCGCTCAGTACCACTTCGGTGGTCAGCGAGGGATTGAATTTTTGTTTCGCGTAATTTTTTTTGATGAGCACTTTGTTAACAAAGGGGTTTAGGTAAAACCCTGTGCGCATCACGTCCATGACGGCCCTTTTGATCTCCGCGGGCTCGGTATTTTTAAGGAGGTAGCCAGCGGCCCCGCAATCCATCAGGTGGCCCACGAAGCGTTCATCTTCGTACATGGTCAGTATGATTACGCGGATATTGGGAAAATTCTTGGTAATGAGTTTGGTGGTGTCGATACCGTCTTTCACGGGCATTTTCAGGTCGCAAAGCACCACGTCGGGCATGTATTCCGGGATCTTGTTGATGAGGTCTTCGCCATTGTCGGCTTCCATCACAAATTTGATATTGGTATAGGGCCGCATGGAAAGAATGACGCCCTTGCGGAATATCTGGTGATCGTCTGCTATGCCTACTTTTATTTCATTCATATCGCGAGTACTA
>JAYWAZ010000143.1:0-2043 GCA_043781975.1 Bacteroidota bacterium | reverse complement strand
ACCCACACCGATTCTGTATTGCCCTGTGTAAGATAAAGATCAATGCCGTCTGTAATGGTGATGGAAGTAAAGCTGCCGTTCAGCTTACGCACCACCGCATTGGCATCGGTTACCTGGGTAGTATCCTGTGCAAAGGAAGCGGTTGAACAGAAAACGACCATTGATAAAAGAAGCTGTTTCATTATATATCGGTTTTAGGTATGAATGTAATCAGGTTTTTTATAGGCGTCGCGGTAAAAGCGATCCAAAAAATCCAGTGGCCCTTCGATCGCTTTACCAGGACATTCCGTGGCTATTCTTAAACAGCATACGCTCAGCAGGCCCGAATTGTTACACAATTATATTGAATTATTACAAACTGCATTACCTTTGTCCTGTTAAAGCTCTTATAAACCGTCTGAATTTCCGGGGTGCTTTCCGCTGATGCGGAGGGCTGAGATCACACCCGTTAACCTGATCAGGGTAATGCCTGCGAAGGAAGAAATGTCTTCACCCTTTCCAAAACCTGCGAAAGGATATATTAGCGGATGAATGCTCCGCCCGTTGTTCAGCACAAATTTTTAATGAATGAAAAGGATATTGCTGTATGCCCTCTTGTGCGTAACGGGTAAGTCCGTGTTTGCCCAAACCGGAAAAAAATTCAATGATACGGCCTACCTGCAACCGGTTGAAGTATTGGCGGTAAGGGCGGCGGATAAAGCGCCTTTCGCCAAGACCAACCTCGATAAAAAAGAACTGGAAAAAAATAACCTCGGGCAGGACCTTCCCTTCATTTTGAATCAAACACCATCGGTGGTGATCAATTCGGATGCCGGTAACGGCGTAGGGTATACGGGCATACATATCCGCGGGATCGATGCCACAAGGATCAACGTTACACTGAATGGCATACCATACAACGATGCGGAAAGCCAGGGAACATTTTTTGTTGACCTGCCCGACTTCATTTCATCCGCCAACAGTATACAGGTGCAGCGCGGCGTTGGCACTTCCACCAATGGCGCCGGCGCTTTTGGAGCAACGATCAACCTCGCTACCAATGACCTGAACAAGGAGAGGTATCTTAGTCTGAACAACAGTTATGGTTCATTCAATACCTGGAAGAATAACCTGCAGTTTGGCAGTGGTGTGCTGGGCCATCATTTCATCATTGACGCAAGGTTAAGCAGTATCCGCAGCGACGGGTATATCGACAGGGCGCGTTCCAACCTCCGGTCGGCCTACCTGAGTACGGCCTATGTATCAGGGAACAATTCGATCAGGCTGAATGTTTTTTCGGGAAAAGAAAAAACATACCAGGCATGGAACGGTGTGCCCCAATATTTACTCGACAGCCTGCGCACCTATAATTCCAGCGGAACGGAAAGACCCGGCGACCCTTATGATAATGAGACCGACAATTACATACAAACGCATTACCAGCTTTTTTATAACCACCGGTTCAATGCCAACCTGAAAGCTAACCTGGCCGTTTTCTTTACAAAAGGAAGGGGGTATTATGAGCAATATAAAGCCGATGCGAAATTGGCGGATTATGGCCTGCCCGATTATAATAACGGGGGTACCATCATCAAAAGAACCGACCTGGTGAGAAGACTTTGGCTGGACAATGATTTTTACGGCACCATCTTTTCATTGCAGTATCAAAAAAACCAGACACAGTTCACCCTTGGCGGCGGATGGAATGGCTATGACGGCAAACACTACGGCGAACTGACCTGGGCCATGGTGCAGGCGGCTGTTCCAAAGCATTATCACTGGTACGACCTGACGGCAAACAAAAAAGACCTTTCATTTTACGGCAAATGGACGAACCAATGGGGCGATCACTGGCAAAGTTTTATAGACCTGCAATACAGGAATGTACCCTATACCATTCATGGTTTCAGGGATAATCCCGCATTGCTGATCACAAAGAATTATTCCTTTTTCAATCCCAAACTGGGCCTTACCTATACCAATAACGGCTGGCAGCTCTACGCCTCGTATGCCCTAGCGGCAAAAGAACCCATCCGCGACGATTTTGAAGCGGGTACCACGCAG
>JAYWAZ010000142.1:0-2044 GCA_043781975.1 Bacteroidota bacterium | reverse complement strand
CGGCCTCAAAAATACCAGCTGCCTGGTTCACCAGCATGCGCAGGTTCAGGTAGATCAGCACCGATGCCACCAGCCAGGCCGCAATTTTTGTAGGCAGTTTAATGGAAAAATTTCCCATTGTTTTTTTATCGCTTACAAAATGTATGAGCGGGATGATGGCGAATCCCAGTTGCAGGCTCAGGATGACCTGACTGAAGATCAGGAGGGCGTCAACATTTTTTTCTCCATAAATTATGATCACGATCAGGGCGGGAATGATGGCGAGCAGCCGGGTGATGAGGCGTCTTAGCAAAGGATTGATGCGGAGGCTTAGATAGCCTTCCATAATGATCTGTCCGGCCAATGTGCCGGTGATGGTACTGCTTTGCCCGGCGGCAATTAACGCTACCGCGAAAAGTATGGGTGCGGCATTTCCCAGGAAAGCGGGCAATAAGCGGTGGGCCTCTTTGATCTCCGCCACCTGTGAATTTCCGGAAGTAAAAAAAACGGAGGCCGCTACAATGAGTATGGCTGCATTCACCAAAAATGCAAGGTTCAGTGCAATTGTGGTATCAATGCGGTTGAACTTAAGTGCCTGCCTAATGCCGAAATCGGTACGGTCGATCTTCCGCGTTTGTACCAATGCCGAATGCAGGTACAGGTTATGCGGCATTACCGTGGCGCCGATGATGCCGATGGCGATGTAAAGGGCTTCCTGGTTCATAACCGAAGGAATGAATCCTTTGGCAACCGCTCCCAGTTCGGGTTTGGCCAATATGATCTGTACCAGGAAGGAAATGCCGATGATGCCAACGAGTGTTATGATGAATGCTTCCATCTTGCGCATGCCCAGGCGTTGCAGGTAGAGCAGGAGGAAGGTGTCGAGTACGGTGATGGAAACTCCCCATACCAGGGGAAGGCCTGTGAGCAGTTGTATGCCAATGGCCATCCCCAGCACTTCGGCGAGGTCGCAGGCGGCGATGGCTACCTCAGCCATGAGGTATAATACAAAATTGATTATTTTAGGGTACGCTTCCCTGTTAGCTTGTGCCAGGTCGCGCCCCCGTACGATACCCAGCCTTGCAGAAAGCCCCTGCAGCAACAATGCCATCAGGTTGCTCATTAGCAAGACCCAGATGAGGGTATAGCCGAATTTACTTCCGCCCGCCAGGTCAGTGGCCCAGTTGCCGGGGTCCATATAACCCACGCTGACCAGGTATGCCGGACCCAGGAATGAAAATATCCTTCTCCAGCGGGTCTTCTTCCCGGTGGTGTCGATGGTTTGGTGTACTTCGCTTAATGAAGCATCGCGGTGGATCCTATTGGTCATAATGGACGAAAACATTTTTTGCCACCTGTTCACTGATGATGCAGGTTGGCCGTTTCAAAACTTTTATTTCCAGGGAACCGTCAAATTCAAACCGCCTGGTAACAGCGAGTTGCGTACCGATGCCGATGTGATAATGTTTCAGCATTTCCAGCATGGCCGGTGTTTGATTACGGACCGAACTTACCGTTACCTGTTGTTTCGGGGGCGTTACGGAAAGGGATAATTGCTTTAATACCGGTATTTTTCCAAAGCGGTCGGGAATGGGGTCACCGTGTGGGTCGAATAAAGGGTTACCTAAAAATTGTTCCAGCCTTTTGATCAGTTCTTCGCTGCTGATATGTTCCAGTTCTTCGGCGATGGGGTGTACCTTGTCCCAGGCGAATCCCAGTTTCTCCACCAGGAAATATTCCCAGAGCCGGTGTTTGCGCACCACGCCCAGGGCAACCTTCTTGCCGTTCTCATTCAGCTTAAAACCCCGGTAACGCTCATATTGCAGCAGCTTCTTGGTCTTTAATTTTTTCAGCATGTCGGTAACAGAAGCAGCGCTGGTCTGCATTTCTGCCGCCAGGGTATTGGTATTTACCGTATGGCTGTCGTGCTGCAGGTGGTAGATGCTTTTGATATAATTTTCTTCACTGGTAGTAAAATTCACCATAACGAAAAATAAATTTAGACAAATCTAAAAAATATTATTAATAATTTGGCAATAAATATTTCCCGGGTGCAGGAACCGGG
>JAYWAZ010000141.1:0-15816 GCA_043781975.1 Bacteroidota bacterium | reverse complement strand
TCGCATCGCTGCGCTTTACCTTGCCCAGGCCCCATCCATCCATGATGATCAGTATAACTTTCTTATCTTTCATTTGTAAATAATCTTGTACAGGATTTGCCCGGTAAAACTATATTATTTGAAGCTAATTGAATCTGTTAATCCTACTGTGGGATAAAATTAGCGGTGAAGTGTGCAATTTAACACAGCTTGGCACGTTTTTAGTGAAATTTATGCTAAGAAAAATTTTAATAATGACACGTTTTTTTACATGTATGGCAGCCACTCTCCTGGTCAGCTCATTTACTTTATTTTCGGGAATGGATGAGGTGATAACTGATATGAAAACGGGGAATTCTGCACAACTGGCCAAGTATTTTGACAATACCATCGAAATAACCATGCCCGATAAAAGCAATACTTATAGTAAACCACAGGCCGAACTTGTTTTAAAAGATTTCTTTACCACAAACCCTGTTAAGAATTTTGAAGTGATCCACATGGGTGAAAATGGGGGATCGCAATTTTGTATCGGCTCCCTCATAACAAAGAACGGTACTTACCGCACCACCATTTTTATGAAGCAACGCGGCGATAAACAATTGTTGCAGGAGATCAGGTTCGTGACCAATTAAGCGCCTCCCATAGCTACCAGAACCCCAACAGCTTCAAGGCCTTTATTTTAAGGCATCACCCCTTTTCTTTTTACTTCTTTATATTTGTTGTTATGGATCATGAGCAGCAATTACATCAACTTATTGCGAATGCACTTTCCGAAGATATTGGTGATGGAGACCATTCCACGCTTTCAACGATCCCAGCTGAGACAAGCGGCAAAGCCGTATTGAAGATCAAGGAGGATGGGATACTGGCGGGGGTAGCAGTTGCAGAAAAAATATTCAGGTTTATGGAACCCGGGATCATTTTTTCAGCATTGAAAAAAGACGGAGACCCCATGCAAGCCGGTGAAAAGGCTTTTGAAGTGGAAGCTGAAGTACACATTATTTTAAAATGTGAGCGCCTGGTGTTGAATTGTATGCAGCGCATGAGCGGGATCGCCACACTGACCAGACAGTATGTACAGAAATTAGCGGGATACAAGACCCAATTACTGGACACGCGGAAGACCACGCCTAATTTCCGCCTGCTGGAGAAAGAAGCCGTACGGATCGGCGGCGGTATCAATCATCGTTTCGGGCTGTATGATATGATCATGCTCAAAGACAACCATATTGATTTTTGCGGGAGTATAGAAAACGCCATCAATAAGGCCTATGCTTATGTTCAGGAAATAAAGCCGGGATTAAAGATAGAAGTAGAGACCAGGAATATCAATGATGTAAAAAAGGTAATGAAGATTGGAAAGATCGACCGAATCATGCTCGACAATTTTACACCTGCACAGATATCAGAAGCATTGCTGCTCATCAACGGAAAATATGAGACCGAGGCCAGCGGCGGGATCAATTTGAACAATATTGAAGCCTATGCGGCAACCGGTGTTGACTTTATCTCGAGTGGCGCCATCATACACCAGGCAAGAAGTCTGGACCTGAGTTTAAAAGCGGTCATCAATTAAAGCACACTCATGGCAAAGAAAAAATCATATCAGGCCGGCGGGCTGGTTTATTCAACGGATCCCGGGTTTATGTTGCGGGTGAACCATTCATCCGGGCAGGAAACCCTGCTCCCCGAAGCACAAAAAATAATTATCCGTTTAGACACCAAACATCGTGCAGGCAAAGCCGTTACATTGCTGGAAGGGTTCATTGGTGTTGAAGCCGACAGGGAAGTCATGGGTAAAAAATTAAAGGCATTTTGCGGTACCGGAGGCTCCGTTAAAGATGGAGATATCATCATCCAGGGGGATAACAGGGATAAGGTATTGCAATGGCTGCAAAAAAACGGGTACACATCTTCCAGGAAAAAATAATTATTCTAGATCATTTTGACCGGGCGTTTCTCCATTTGCCGCAGACCCGGGCTCAATACTTAATGCACCACTGGGACATTTTTTCACCTGTTCAATGATACGTGCCGTAACTGCCTTGCTCATATCGATCCAGGGTTTCCGCCGTGGGTCAAAAACCTCCGACAATCCCATAAAGCAAATGCCCGAATGGATACAAATACCGGGCTGCCATTTGATGGTGATCTCGCCGTTGCTGTAATGATGTGTTGTAAGTGGCATAGGATATTCTTTAAAATAAATCCATTCCGTAATTTACTGCAAACCGGTGATTTTATGCTTATTTTTACATCAAATCCCTGGCATGATCTCTAAAATTTCTGAGGGTATTACCATTAGCGTAGAAACATATTATCAACCCGATTACAGTAATCCGGTGAACAGCGAATTTATGTTCGCCTACCGGATCACGATTGAAAATAATAATACCTTCCCGGTGCAACTTTTAAGAAGGCACTGGTATATCTATGACAGCAATGGAAGTTTACGGGAGGTTGAAGGTGAAGGTGTTGTAGGTGTGCAGCCGCAGATAAACCCCGGTGAATCCTACCAATATGTAAGCGGGTGCAACCTTCGCACGGAAATGGGAAAAATGTATGGCACCTACCAGATGGAAAATATCAGCAACCGGAAAAAGTTCGATGCAGATATACCAGCCTTCGAAATGAGCGCTCCCTTTAAACTGAATTAATTGAAGGTTTATAATTTTTTTGCGTATCTTTCAAACGCAGTTTGGAGCAATTTTTTTACTTTTCATTGTCACAACCATATAAAGTCTCCTTTTTATTAATATTAGAAAAATGATGTTAATGGACATCAGTTCAAACAAATCTGTATAAATTTTTATGTCAAAAATCACCTTTTCGAATCGTAATAATGATTTTTATCAAAGTGTGAAGGCTTCCGTGGATGAGTATTTTGAAAAAAAGAATTTGAAGAAGACCGGTGACTGGAGATTATACAGTAAGACGATCATTTTAATAGGGGCCGCCATCGCGATATATTGTTTGCTTTTGTTTTTAAATATGACCGCATTGCCCGCCTTGCTTCTTTGCGCAACCTTGGGATATACATTTGCCTGTATCGGCTTTAGTGTAATGCACGATGCCAATCACGGCAGCTATTCCTCAAAGCCCTGGTTGAACGACCTGCTGGGGCTAAGCGCCAATGCCATGGGGGCGAGTTCTTTTTTCTGGAAACAAAAGCACAATATCATTCATCATACCTATACCAATGTGGATGGCATTGATGATGATATCGCGAAGAGCCCGATTATCCGTCAGTGTGAATCACAAAAATGGGTGCCCGCGCATAAAATTCAGCATTTATACCTGCTGCCCATTTATTCCCTGTCATCCATCTTCTGGTTATTCTTCATGGATTTCACCAAATATTTTACCCGTAAGATATATACCACGGAAGCCTGGAAAATGAGTGCCAGGAATCATGTGATCTTTTGGGTGACCAAACTGGCTTACTTCACTTTTTACATTGTGATGCCGATATTGGTCTGGGGCTTTCTTCCCTGGCTGGCCGGGTTTTTGGTAATGAACGCGGTGATGGGACTAACACTTTCGCTGGTATTTCAACTGGCACATGTGGTGGAGAATACGGAATTTGAACACGTGCCCCTGGATGAGACCAAGCATGTTGAAACGGCCTGGGCCGAACATCAAATGAAGACCACATCCAATTTTGCCATGGGGAATAAAGTGATCTCCTGGTTTGTGGGCGGGTTGAACTACCAGATAGAACATCACCTGTTTCCCAAGGTAAGCCATGTGCATTATCCCGCCATCAGTAAGATCGTCATCAGCAAAAGCAAGGAATATAACCTCCCGTATAACCAGTATCCCACCATGATGCAGGCCCTGGCCTCACATTTCAGGGTGATGAAATACCTGGGAAAGAAACCAGCCATCGTGCATCAGCAGGTGCAGGCCGCGTAAGTCACTACAATCTTAATGAGGAATTACTTCAGGCTAGAAGCCTCAAGGGGGAATGTTTTCAATTCGGTAAGCTTCCGTATAACAAAGAGATTTTAATAAGCATGCCGTCCCTTGAAGCTTGTGTCTTACAGCTTCTTAAGGCTTATACTTCGCTTCCTGGAAAAGACTTTCCGCATTTTTTTCCATCAAATCTTTCAGGCTTAATGCGGGGTATTTCTGCATATACTTTTTTACGATCTGCCATCCGGCAAATGAACCCATATTGCCGGGAGCCGCGTCACCCAATTCTTGTGTCTTTGGGCCGTCGCCAATATAATTCTTGATAATATTGTTGTCTATCGTCTGTAAAAAATTGTTTTGAACAAAAAGGTCCCACACAGCCGGTTCATGCGCATAGGTATCGGCGAGCTGTTCTTTTGTATAGCCGATGAGCTTGTATTCTTCTGTAGCAGGCAATAATTTACTGAGCAGGTACAACCTTTTTCCCTTTTCCACCATTTGCTGTACCAATGGCTTGTCCTCCAGGTTTTCGGGGAACAGGTCCTGTAAAATAAGTTTCATGCAATCAATGGCGATATAGTCTGGTTCAAAGCGGCGGCTTACATAATCAGGATAGGTTTCCTGTACCAAGGTTGATTTGTAGAGCGAGAAATTTTTCCCCAGGTGCAAGTGCAGCCCTATGCAAATGATACTATCTGCCATTGCCATACCAATCCCGTCCAATGGACCAATGAAGGTGATCAGTTTTTTAGGCGGGGCATAGCCGGGAAAATAATACTTCATGAACTGCAGCCCTTTTCTGATCTCCTTTTCATAAGGTGTAAAGTCTTTATAGATCACCTGGCTGGTATCATAAATGCGCTTGTATTCACTCGTGAATTTCCGTACATAAGCGGCAACGGTATCTGAAGGCCATTTGGAATCGGCGCTTAATACGGTATAAATAAAATTCTCTCCGAAAGAAGGATATTTTGCCTGTAACTGGTCCAGCTGAACGCCAAAGTTCGACGTATCAAGGGTGAACAGGTCTTTTTCAAAACGCTGGGTCTGTAATTCCATCGGGATACCCGATACGTCGGGAACCTTATCGCGGCTGTTGCATGCGAAAATAAGAACGGTCAGGAGCAGGCAACAGGTTATCAATCTCATATAATAAAATGCTTTTGAATGAATTAACTTTGCAAAGAAATAGAATATTTCCTAACCATAAAGTTAAAGCTGATTATTGGCTTCCCTGTATGAGAATCTTCCTGGCACAGCAGAATTACCACATTGGTAATTTTGAAAGCAATACCCAAAAGATCATCAATGCGATTGAGCTGGCCAAACAACAGGGCGGCGACCTGGTTGTGTTCAGTGAACTGAGCGTTTGCGGGTATGCCCCCCGTGATTTCCTCGAATTCGATGATTTCATTAAAAAATGTGAGGAAGCGATCGATATCATAAAAGAACATGCAGATACGATCGGTGTGCTGGTTGGTGCGCCGCAACGAAACCCGGTAAAAGAAGGGAAGGATCTTTTCAACGCCGCTTTCCTGTTGTACGAAAAAGAAGTGAAGGGCGTGGCCCATAAAACCTGCCTGCCCAATTACGACGTCTTTGATGAATACCGGTATTTTGAACCTTCGTACGGATGGAGCGTGATGGAGTTCAAAGGCAAAAAGCTGGCGGTTACCATTTGTGAAGACATCTGGAACCTCGGTGATAATCCCATGTACCGTAAATGCCCGATGGATAACCTGATACCCTTTCAACCCGATGTGATGATCAACCTATCGGCTTCACCCTTTGATTATACCCATGATGAAGACCGCAAGGCAACGATAAAGGCCAATGTAGCCAAGTACAAGCTGCCTTTGTTTTATTGTAATTGCGTGGGCAGCCAGACTGAGGTTGTATTTGACGGGGGATCGCTCGTGTTCGACGCTGCGTCTAACCTTTGTGGTCACCTGCCACGATTTGAGGAAGCGCTGCAATCTTTTATACTGAATGATGACGGGACGATCGCGGGCCTGGTCATTGAACGGGCAGACCAGGTTTCCGATCAACTGCTCGACCCCGTGCAGCTGGAAGAAAACCTTAACATAGCCCAGGTATACGACGCCATAGTTATGGGCATCCGTGATTATTTTTTCAAGATGGGATTCAGCAAGGCCATCCTGGGCAGCAGCGGCGGTATCGACAGCGCGGTAACCCTGGTAATGGCCTGTGAAGCGCTGGGAAAGGAAAATGTAAGGGCCCTCTTAATGCCATCTCCGTTTTCTTCAACGCATTCAGTCGCTGATGCGGAACAGTTAAGCAGGAACCTGGGAAACCCTTATGACATTATCCCGATAAAGGCCATCTATGAAAGTTTTTTGAAAGAATTGGATCCACTTTTTGAGAATCTGCCCTTCGGCATCACTGAAGAAAATATCCAGAGCCGGGCGCGGGGAAACCTGCTGATGGCCATGGCCAATAAATTCGGGTATATCCTGTTGAATACTTCCAATAAAAGTGAACTGGCCACGGGTTATGGAACCTTGTATGGCGACATGGCGGGCGGACTGTCGGTATTAGGGGATTGTTATAAAATGCAGGTATATGCTTTGGCTAAATATGTCAACCGAGGTAAAGGCCTGATGCCAAACGGCAAGCCGTTGATCCCCTTACCTATCATTACCAAGCCGCCCAGTGCTGAACTGCGGCCCGGGCAGAAAGACCTGGATTCATTGCCGGATTATGCCGTCCTCGACAAGATATTATACCAATACATTGAGAAAACCCAGGGCCCCAATGAAATCAAAATGCAGGGATTTGATCCGGCACTCGTAGATAAAGTATTGCGGATGGTAAACATCAATGAATATAAGCGCAATCAATTCTGTCCCATCATCCGAATATCACCCAAGGCATTCGGAGTAGGAAGAAGGATCCCCATTGTAGGGAAATATTTGAGTTAAAATGACCAGGTCATTCAACCCGGATCAGCGGGATGATTACCTGCATTCATCAGCCATCATATTTTCTCTACCAAAACCGCTGTTCCGTAAGCAAGCACTTCATTGATGCCCGACATTACTTCATTGGCGTCATAGCGCATATTGATGATGGCATTGGCACCACGCTCCTGGGCATGCTGTAGCATTAGCTGGTAGGCTTCGTCCCTAGTCTTTTCACAAAGTTCAACATAGATGCTGAGCTTGCCTCCGAATAATGACTGGAAGCCGCCGCCGATATTGCCCAGCAGGCTCCGGCTTCTTACCGTGATACCCCTTACCAGGCCTAAATGTTTGGTGATGCGGTAGCCTTCGAGGTTATTGGCTGTAGTAATGAGTTGTTGGTCGATCATGGTCGTAAATTTTGATTAAAGTTACTTCATTTTAACAAAGATTTTTCCCGTCCATCAATACGACAAAATTTTTGTTGGGGCATAGTTCGTAATTTGCGCACCTGTTCCCTAAAGGGATAATAATTTCGATTACTGAGAAACCCGAATGGATAAAACCGGAATGAGAAACTGATTAAAGAATAAATGCCGAACACAAAACACATAAAACATAATCATCTCCATAACCAGTTCCCCGTTTAGGGGGCGGAGGGGGCAAAATACATATTATGGTTCAAACATCCGAAGACATCCGTTTGCTGAATGACAAGATCAATCATGCCGCCGGATTTATCACCCGCATCAATGATGAACTGGGTAAAGTGATCGTCGGCCAGCAGGGCATGATAGAACGCCTGCTCATCGGGCTCTTAAGTAACGGGCATATCCTGCTGGAAGGCGTACCCGGTTTGGCGAAGACCTTATCCATCAAATCGCTGGCACAAACCGTTCATGCCAATTTCAGCCGCATTCAGTTTACGCCCGATCTGTTGCCCGCCGATGTGGTGGGCACCATGATCTATAACCAGGCTAAGAATGAATTCATGGTGCGCAAAGGCCCCATCTTTTCCAATTTCATCCTCGCCGATGAGATCAACCGTGCCCCGGCAAAAGTGCAAAGCGCCTTGCTGGAAGCCATGCAGGAACGGCAGGTAACCATTGGCGATACCACCTATAAACTGGAGGAACCCTTTTTGGTACTGGCCACGCAGAATCCCATTGAACAGGAGGGCACTTATCCATTACCGGAAGCACAGGTTGACCGCTTCATGCTGAAGGTAGTGGTGGACTATCCGAGCAAAGCGGAAGAGCAACTCATCATTCGTCAGAATACGCTGGGGCTGAGTTTTCCTGTAGTGAATCCAGTGGCATCCACCAGCGAAATACTCACTGCCAAAGAACTGGTACGCCAGGTTTACCTGGATGAAAAGGTTGAAAATTATATCCTGGATATTGTATTTGCCAGCAGGTTCCCGGATAAATACAACCTGCCCAAACTAAAACCGCTGATCAGCTTTGGAGGTTCACCCAGGGCAAGCATTAACCTTGCGCTGGCGGCGAAGGCATACGCATTTTTAAATAAGCGCGGATTTGTTATACCTGAAGATGTGCGGAGCATCAGCAAGGACGTATTGCGTCACCGGATCGGGTTGACCTATGAAGCAGAGGCGGAAAGCATAAATGTGGAGCAGATAATAAATGAGATACTAAGGGTGGTGAATGTTCCTTAATACCGAACACAGATGCTCATGATACTTATGATTGGTCATGATCTTATCTGCTGTTATCTTGATGATCATGAAAATCAGTGTTCCATAAAAGTGTTGACAACCGAAGAAATATTAAAAAAGGTCCGCGAGCTTGAAATCAAAAGCAAGAAGATCACCACGCATTTATTTACGGGTGAATATCATTCTGCTTTTAAGGGAAAAGGAATGAGCTTCCGGGAAGTAAGGGAATATTATGCCGGTGACGATGTGCGGTTCATCGACTGGAATGTAAGCGCCCGTTTCAGTCACCCCTTTACAAAAATATTTGAGGAAGAAAGGGAGCTAACCGTTGTGTTGCTGATCGATACCAGCGCCAGCAACTTATTCGGCACTGTTGCAAAGCAAAAGAAAGAACTCATCATTGAAATGGCTGCGGTACTTACTTTCAGCGCCATCAATAATAATGATAAGGTGGGGGTGATCTTCTTCAGTGATAAAATCGAGAAATTCATTCCACCTAAAAAAGGACGTCAGCATGCGCTCTATATCGTAAGGGAATTATTGACAGTGGAAGCCAGGCAAAAAGGAACGAACCTGGATGGAGCCATCAAGTTTTTCAGCAGGGCTGTAAAGCAGCGGAGCATCGCGTTTTTATTGAGTGATTTTTTGACCAGCGGCTATGATGATGACCTTAAAGTGATCGGCAACAAACACGATGTGATCGGCATCCGGGTGTATGATAAGATGGATATGCAATTGCCCGATGCCGGATTGCTGCAGGTGCAGGAGGCGGAGAGCGATACCGGTAAATGGATCGATAGCAGCAATGCCCTGGTGCGCTACAATTACCAGCAACATTTCCTGGAGCAGAGCGAAACCTGTAAAACTTATTTCCGGAAGGCGGGCGCTGAGTTACTGCACGTTCGCACAGACGATGATTATGTAAAGATTTTGCAACAGTTTTTTATCAAACGCAATTAATGAGGGTATTCAAAATAAATACAAGGCTGTTTATCCTATTGCTTATTGCTTACCTCACCCCAACCCTCTCCTGCAGGAGAGGGGGGAAGTTCGCGTTAAATTTTATACATCTTCATTTTTTAAAAAATTTATTATTGTCTGTTGCTTGTTGTGTATTGCCTATTGCCTCTTTTTCACAATCCCCTTCCATTCAAACCACAGCTGACAGGAATGATATCCTGATCGGGGAGCAGGTAAAAGTTAAGGTCAAGGTTTTTATACAGCCACAAATGGTCAGGCCCGACAACTGGCTTGCCATACCCGATTCCATACCTCATTTTGAAATGGTAGAAAAAAGCAAACTGGATACGATCGTTTACAAGGATGATTCCAAAGCGCTTGAGCAAACAATAACCTTTACAAGTTTCGATTCGGGGAAATGGACCATACCCGCCTTCCATGTAAATCTGAACCCGCAGCATACCGATACTGCCATTCAATTAATTACCGATCCAATACCCGTCAATGTTTCCTATGCTCCGCCCGACAGTACCAACCAGTTAAGAGATATCAAACCCATCATTAAAGTTTCCATAACCGATTACACCTGGTACTATATCGGCGGCGGCATCTTGTTACTTTTACTGATTGGTTTTTTTACCTGGCGATACCTGCGCAAACGGAAAAAATCACCTCCATTGCAGGAAGGTCAAAAACTTTCGGCTTACGAAGAAGCCATGCTGGTCCTGGAGAAATTAAATAGGGCTGTATTGCAAACGAATGTCGAAATTAAAGACTATCATACCTGCTTATCCGATATTTTTAAAAGATACCTGGGCCGCAAACAAAATAAAAACCTGGCGAACAGAACGACCGGGGACCTCTTGATAAATATGGCGGAGAATAATTTTTCGCAACAAGATATATCAACCCTGGCGATGACCCTGCGGTGTAACGATGCGGTAAAATTCGCCAAATACATCCCTGCTGCAATGGGATCTTCGGAATGTCTGGTAAAAATAAAAGAGACAATAAATTTAATAGAACAACAAACTACAAATCCCAAACTATAAACCCATTTTGTTTTTCGACTATTTCAGCGATATCACTTTTAGCCAGCCATGGTTCTTCAGCCTGATGGTATTGATACCCCTGCTCATCATATGGTATGTAAAGAAAAACAATGGGCAACAAGGATCCATCATCATCTCCGATAGTTCGGCCCCCGGCCTCGGCTCCTGGAAAACCATGACCAGGCACCTGCCCTTTGTTTTGCGGTTATTGGCCATGGCCTTCATTATCACGGCACTGGCCAGGCCACAAACTACATTTGAAGAACAAAATGCGGAGGGCGAGGGTGTGGATATCGTATTGTGTATTGACGTAAGCGGCAGCATGACGACGCAGGACCTCTTACCCAACCGCCTCGAAGCGGCCAAGCATGTAGCCACCGACTTTGTAAATAAACGCCAAACGGACCGCATCGGTGTTGTGATCTTTTCTGGAGAGAGTTTCACTCAATGCCCGCTGACCACCGATCATGGTGTTTTGATAACAGCCATACAAAATATCCGCAACGGCCTGCTGGAAGACGGTACCGCCATCGGCTCGGGCCTTGGTACAAGTGTGGACCGCCTGCGCAGCAGCAAAGCAAAAAGCAAGGTAATCATTTTATTGACGGATGGCGAGAACAACGGCGGATTGATCGATCCCCAAACCGCCAAAGAAATCGCCAAGGCGTTCAGTATTAAAGTATACACAATAGGGGTGGGCACTGACGGATATGCTCCCCAGCCCGTACAAACGCCCATGGGCATCGTGATGCAAAATGGTAAAGTATCCATCGATGAAAAATTGTTGAAAGAGATCGCCGGCGAGACCGGTGGAAAATATTTCAGGGCAAAAGACAATGCCGGACTGGTGGGCATTTATGACGAGATCGACCGGCTCGAAAAATCAAAGGTCGAGATCACTACGATCACCCGTTTCACCGAAAGATTCTTCCCGTTCATTCTTGCCGCCCTGGTTCTTATTTTCCTGGAAGTACTGCTGCGGTTTACTGTATTCCGGAAATTCCCGTAGGAAACCTTAATTACACGAATTAGTACGAATTACACGAATTCAAGACCTCCTTCAGAACTGTTTTAAAATATTGGAACAAAGTCCCGTATCACATAATTCTTGTAATTAGTTTTAATTCGTGAAATTTGTGCTTCATGAAAGCGATCGTTTATAAAAGCACGGGTAACTGGTATGTGGTAAAGGTGTCAGACGGCTTAGCGCCTTCAGGACACATTAAAACATACAACGCCCGCATGCTGGGAAAATTTAAAATTGACGGGCTCACCAGCACCAATCCCATTGCAGTTGGCGATACGGTTACCATTGAAACAGAGAATGAAATAGAAGGATCTGTAACCATAACGGAGATCAATGACCGAAAAAATTACATCACGCGTACATCTCCTGCCAATAAACACCAGCATCATATCATTGCCTCGAACCTTGATCAATCCCTTTTGTTCGCGACACTGAAGGATCCAAAAACATCCCAGGGTTTCATCGACCGGTTCTTAATAACATCGGAGGCCTACCGGATCCCCGCCATCATCGTATTCAATAAAGCCGACCTCTACAAAAAAAAGGAGGAAGAGAAATTCGCGGAATTAAAAGATTGCTATGAGGCCATCGGTTACAAAGTGGTTTTGATGAGTCTGGAAACGGGCCAGGGCGTAGAAGAAGTAAAAACAATGCTGAAAGATAAAGTGACCCTGCTGAGCGGGCATTCGGGGGTAGGAAAATCTTCTTTTATCAATATTATCTTCCCGGAAATGAAATTGAAGACACAGGATGTAAGTGGTTGGAGTGGAAAGGGCTTACATACCACCACTTTTTCGGAAATGTTCGACCTGCCTTTTGGAGGAAAGATCATAGATACGCCTGGGATCAGGGAACTGGGGCTGGTGGACATCCCCAAACAGGAACTCTCGCATTATTTTCCTGAAATGAGGGCGTTGATTAATAACTGCCAGTTCAATAACTGTATGCATATAAATGAACCCGGCTGTGCCGTGAAAGCGGCTGTTCAAAACGGAACCATCCATGTAGATCGTTACATCAGCTACTGTAATATCCTCGATAAGATTGAAGAGCAAAAATATTGACCATCAACTCCCGACCTTTTTAATAAACCCTGTGCTCTAAAAAATGCGCCACTTCCATAACGGCGTTATTGTCTTTCAAATGATTTTTTTCCTGCCGGGGATAGATGCTTACGCCGTTGAAGATATTATAATGCAGTGTTAAGAACTGGCCACGGTATTGAAAATCCCAGTCCAGCGTTTCCGCATCGTCCACCTGGTTAAGGAATTTCACCTGCAGGTCGTCTGCAAGCGTGTTTGCGATCGCGTAGAATTTTGAGATGCCGCAGTTGTCGTCAATAACGGCTTCGGTACCGCCATTGGTGGTTTTCAGTTGATAGCACATAGGTATAGGGTTTATTAGATTTAACTTATAGATCGTTGTACATTGGGTTTATCAATCTACAACACCGTACGGATTATTATTCGCTGTATATCTTTCTCCCGCCTTTATACTTGGCCTTTTTTTCGGCGTTGATCGCTTTCTGATCGCCCGACAGTATCTTTTCGGCGCCGATATTTCTTCCGTTCGTAGGACAACCGTATTTATCTTTTTTACCAAAAATACGGCTGATAAAACAGCCGCTTAATAAGAACGAAGCGCAGGTTAATATGAGTATCGCCTTTTTCATTTTTTAAAGGTATTCTTTTCCAGCAACCCAAAAAAGTTAAAAACCGCCTCATCCCAACCCTCACCTGGTGGAGAGGGAGTTAGATTCCGGGTTTAAAATAAGTTCTTCAAAAATTTTCAATTTAACATTTATGAAAAATAAGAAATCATATTTCTATTCTAAAAAACATTTTTCTCCCCTTCAATCTCCTCCATTTCCTCCCCTTTCGGGGGAGATAGAGGGGGCTTTGTCCTTAAACCATCCACTGTACATCACATAATTGTTGGCGATCCGGTGTATCTCCCCGCTGATCATTTCCTGGCTGATGTCCTTCACCTTTTTTGCAGGCACTCCGGCATAGATACTGCCTGGTTCTACCTGGGTGTTTTCCAGTACAACCGCTCCCGCGGCAATGATGCTGTTGGTGCCCACCCTGCAATTATCCATGACAATGGCACCCATACCTATCAGTACGTCATCTTCTATAACGCAGCCATGCACGATCGCATTGTGTCCGATGCTTACATTATTTCCGATATGGGTGGCCGCTTTTTCAAATGTGCAGTGGATTACCGCCCCGTCCTGCACATTCACCTTGTTGCCCATGCGTATGATGTTCACGTCGCCCCTTAAAACCGCGTTGAACCAGATGCTGCAGTCATCACCCATTACTACGTCTCCAACGATGGTAGCATTGGGCGCCATAAAGCAGTTGTTTCCAAATCTTGGAGATACTCCTTTAACCGGAAGGATTACTGGCATGTTTAAAGTTTTGCACTATCCCTTAACGAGGGAATAGTTGAGATGATTTATAATATTCTTTTGTTACCGGCGCTTGTATTTCTATTCAACATCGTTGCGTCGCACTCTTGTGCGATATACCATTCCGCACCATTTATCTCCGCGTCTTTGCGGCTCTGCGGTAAAATATCGCAATGAAAAACTAATTTAGCCTAAAGTTAATGCTCCTTTTCAATGACCAACCGGGAAATTTTTTTATCACATGTAGGCCAAACCTCGGCCGCGCCGCTTTGCCTTGAAATTGTAAAGGCAGAGGGCTGCAAACTATATGATGTGAATGGAAGGGAATACATCGACCTTATCGGCGGCATCAGTGTCTGCAATGTGGGTCACCGCCACCCCAAAGTGATCGACGCCATAAAGAAGCAACTCGACGATTACCTGCACATCATGGTATATGGCGAGCTGGTACAAAGCCCGCAGGTACAATATGCGCAGTTGCTTACGCAGCACCTTCCCCCTTCATTGAATGCCGTATTCTTTACCGCATCGGGCAGTGAAGCAACAGAGGGGGCCATGAAGCTGGCCAAGCGCTATAGTAACAGGACACAGATCATCTCCTTTAAAAATTCTTACCACGGCAGCACGCAGGGCGCGTTGAGCGTAATGGGCAGCGAATACTGGCAGCAGGCATTCCGTCCTTTATTACCCGATGTACTTCAACTGAATTATAATTCTTTCGGAGACCTTGAGCAGATCACTGAACGCACGGCCTGTGTGATCGCCGAAACCATCCAGGCCGAAGCAGGTGTAAACACACCGCAGGACGACTGGTTAAAAGTGCTTCGTAAAAAATGTTATGCAACGGGCGCCCTATTGGTATTGGATGAGATCCAGTGCGGCTTTGGCCGTAATGGCAGTTTGTGGGCCTTTGAACAGTTTGGCATCATCCCCGATGTCTTATTACTGGGTAAGGCATTGGGTGGCGGCATGCCCATGGGGGCTTTTATTGCCGATAAAAAGATCATGGATGCCTTTACACATGATCCCGTGCTGGGTCATATCAATACTTTTGGCGGCCATCCCGTTTGCTGTGCGGCGGGCATGGCGGCATTCAATGTGTTGCTCGAAGAACATTTGATAGCGACGGTAAAAGAAAAAGAGCAATTGTTCATTTCGTTATTGACCAAGGCGTCAGACGGCTTGGGGCCGTCAAGACGCCTTAACGTTCGCAGCCGCGGATTAATGATCGCGGTGGAATTTGAAAATTTTAAGATGAATAAAAAAGTGATCGATGGTTTGATTGGGCATGGCGTATTCACCGACTGGTTCTTATTTGCTCCAAACTGCCTGCGCATTGCGCCGCCCCTGACGATCAGTGAGGAGGAAATAACGATTGCGTGTAAACGGATTATAGAGGCGTCAGCCGGCATTTGATAAACCTATAAGGTCTTCCCAAATATCTTCAAGTCATGAAGCATTTAGGAGACCTTATAGGTTTAATCCGGGTGATAGATACTTTCTGCATTCTTATACACCGTGGCCTTATCCAGCGTCATTTTTTTTGTTTTTTGATGCAGGTACATTTCCACCTGGTCGTCAAAATGTTTGTTGCCGGGCTTCGCGCTCGCGCCGTACATGTTCATGGTTTCAATTTGCGGAAGGCCCGCTTTGGGGAAACGAACAAACATCACCAGGCCATCGCCGCCGACAGATCTCAATTCGCCGTTCTTATACGGCTCGGTCCATTGCGGGGATAAGAGGTCGGGAAATCCGCCCAGGGGCCAGTCTTTATTTCCCCTCACCAGCTTCTGAAGGTCGCCCAAGGCAATATCCTTCCTGCCAAAATTATTTTGCATGTAATCGTTCACGTAATTGAAGGTCTCCAC
>JAYWAZ010000140.1:0-2052 GCA_043781975.1 Bacteroidota bacterium | reverse complement strand
CGGAGTTAGCGGCATGTTCCTGAGCATCCCGCTGATCGCTATCTGCAAGGTGATCTTTGACAAGGTGGAAGAATTAAAGCCCTGGGGTAAGCTATTGGGTGATGATATACCCAAGACCACCGTGCTTCGGCATGTTCTCAAAAGAAGAAAAAAAACCACTGTGGCTGAACAGCCCAAATAATAGACCATGCAGGTAAAAGATCTCAGTGAAATTCATCAACAGTTAACCCATCTTTTCCCATGGCCCAAAACAAAGAGCGACTGGGACCAGTACCGGCTTTCAAAAGAACAGGTGGATTTCTACCATGAAAACGGTTATCTCGCCGGGATAAAACTGCTTACTGAAGAACAGCTGGAAATTTTCAGGCAGGAATTATTGAACCTTTCAGATCCATCCAACGAAGGCAATGCCCTTTTTTACGAATACAACAGCAACGAATCAACCGATCCAAAAACGATTTTATTTCACGCGTTGGGAGCATGGCGCATTGCGCCTGCATTGCACGACGTATTATGGAACCCGGCCTTCGTAATGGCCGCCAGCCAGTTGCTGGATGATAAACCTGTTCGCTTCTGGCATGATCAATTATTTTATAAGCCTGCCCGCAAAGGCGGCGTTGTTGCGTGGCACCAGGATTACAGTTACTGGACGAGAACCCGCCCCATTGCGCACATCACCTGCTGGTGTGCGCTGGATGATGCAACCATAGAGAACGGTTGCCTGCATTATATCCCGGGTAGCCACCGGTGGGGTCTATTGCCCAATCCCGTAATTGCAGGCGAACTGGAAGGCATAAAGGATTTTTTGAATGATACACAAAAAGAGCAATTTGCTCATCCACAACCGGCACAGGTTTGTGCCGGAGAAGCTATATTTCATCACCCGCTAACCCTTCATGGATCAGGAGAAAATAAAAGCCGTCAGCCACGCCGCGCCTTTGTGATCAATGCTTTTGCAGATGGGGTTATCTCGGATTCGAATGAGCCCCTGCTACAGGGAATACCGGTTATACCCAAAGGCAGCAACGTGGAAGGCCAATTCTTCCCCCTGCTATTTGACCCTGGAAAGATTTAATTTATTATTACAGATCTTACCATTTAATATGATAACCCATTGCAATAATTTTGCACCTCAACCATTTTCATGAACAGATTTTTCGTCTTACTTCTTACCTCCTACTTCCTATCTTCTTCCTTGATCGCCCAGCCCGACCGCTGGCAACAGCGTGTACAATACACGATGAATGTGAACGTAGATGCAAAGACCAATCTCATAAAAGGAACACAATCCATCACCTATACCAATAATTCACCTGATACTTTATCACGCATCTTTATCCATCTTTACTGGAATGCTTTTGCACCCAACAGCATGATGGATGTGAGTAGCCGCAACACAGAGAACTTTGTGCTGGGAACAGACCGGAATGGTGACCCCGTCACAGATTTCGACCCGCGTTTTAGAAAAAGGGTAAGTGAATTAAAGCCCGATGAACAGGGCTATTGCGATGTAATACGATTTATTTACGAAGGCAGACCTCAGCTCACCAGATTACATGAAACCATTCTTGAGGTTCTGCTGGATAAACCTTTGTTGCCGCGGTCATCCTCCCATTTTACAACAGATTTTCAATGCAGGATCCCGAAACTGTCGCGGCGCAGTGGCAGGGACAGCGATGAAGGCATCCGCTACAGCATTGGCCAGTGGTATCCGCAGATCGCCGAATACGATTACGAAGGATGGCATGCCGATGATTATACCAGCCACGAGTTTTACGGCGTGTGGGGCGATTTTGACGTGAACATCACCATTGACAAAAATTATAAACTCGGTGCAACAGGAGTGCTGCAAAATGCGTCAGCGATCGGATGGGGCTACGACAAAGAGCAAAGCCCTTTGTTGCCTGTTGCCGGCAATACCCGAACCTGGAAATTTTCAGCAAAGAATGTTCATGATTTTGTATGGAGCGCTGACCCGGACTATAAACATTTTACACGGCAGACTGCAAACGGACCGTTATTGCATTTTATTTACAAGGACGATCCGGGGGT
>JAYWAZ010000139.1:0-37905 GCA_043781975.1 Bacteroidota bacterium | reverse complement strand
CCTGTTGATCGAGATCGAAGTGAGTGCCGTTTTGGAAAACGGTTGAATTTTATCGTGTATTATTTACACAATATTTTTTCACAACCGCTTATTTTCCTGAAAATTCCGTTTATATTGCGTCCTCAAACAATCAGAACATCATGAGTTTTTCTTCTTTTAATGTTCCTTATGCGGTGGATGAACAGTTCAAAAAGCGTATCGCTTATTTCAGTATGGAGTTTGCCGTGCACCAGCCATTGAAGATATACAGCGGTGGCCTGGGTTTTCTGAGCGGTTCGCATATGCGTAGTGCTTATGAACTCCGGCAAAACATGGTGGGTATCGGCATTTTGTGGAAGTATGGTTATTACGACCAGGCAAGGAACCAGGACCAAACCCTGCAGGTGCAGTGGAATGAGAAGATCTATAATTTCCTGGAAGATACCGGCATAAAATTCCAGATCGATATTCACGAACATCCCGTTTGGGTGAAGGCCTGGTATCTGAATCCCGAAACCTTCAAGAGCGCCCCGCTTTTTTTATTGAGTACCGACCTGCCGGAAAATGATTATGTATCACAGACCATCACCCACCGTTTGTACGACGCTAATGTTGCTACCAAAGTGGCGCAATTCATTTTGCTGGGAGTAGGTGGCGCAAAGCTGATGGATGAGATCGGTTTCGACCCGCAATGCTATCACCTGAATGAAGCGCATGCGGTAAGCGCGGCTTTTTATTTGTATAAAAAATATGGAACTGTTGAGGGAGTTAGAAGCAGGCTGGTCTTTACAACACATACCCCGGAGGAAGCGGGTAACGAGAAACATGATATTCACCTTTGTGAAAAGATGAGCTATTTCTGTGGTATGCCACTCGAAAAAGTTCGGGAGCTCACGGGCATAGAAGACGATCTGTTTAATCATTCATTGGCGGCATTGCGTTTTGCCAGGCTGGCCAATGGTGTTAGCCAGCTGCATGGGGAAGTGAGCCGCCAGCTATGGAAGAAATTTGAGGGCATCTGTGAGATCAGGGCGATCACCAATGCACAAAACTGGCATTACTGGGCCGATAAGCAGTTGTATCGTTTCATGGATGAACACAATAATGAAAGTTTCGATGACCGTAAAAATTATCTGAAGAAGCGGGCCTTTGATGTAGTAGCGGATCAAACGGGTAAATTATTCAACCCATCCGTATTTACCATTGTTTGGGCCAGGCGTTTTGCAGGCTACAAAAGAGCGGAACTGATCACCCGGGATGAAGCGAGGTTTGAAGCATTGCTTAGCAATGAAAAATACCCGGTACAGATCATCTGGGCCGGAAAGCCTTATCCCGTTGATTATCCGGCCATCAGCGATTTCAATAACCTGGTTCACCTGAGCAAGAAATATGATAACGTTGCCGTGTGTGTGGGATATGAACTGTCATTGAGCAAAAGGCTGAAACAATCCTCCGACCTCTGGCTGAATAATCCCAGGGTGCCCCGCGAGGCCAGTGGCACCAGCGGTATGTCGGCGGCCATGAACGGCGCCGTCAACTGCAGCACCAATGACGGCTGGATCTGTGAATTCATCAATCACGGCAATAACGGTTTTGTTGTTCCGCCCGTGGATTACGCAAGCATGAGTGTACATGAGCAGGATGAATATGACCTGGATAAATTGTATGATATCCTCGAGAACCAGGTACTGCCTTTGTACTATGAGAACCGGGATGTGTGGCGGCAGGTGATCAAGAACGGGATGCGTGACGTTCGCTGGCAATTCGACAGTAACCGGATGGCAAAGGAATACTACGAAATCATGTATCAATGATCTTAAATAAAAACCTTGAAAATTCCTCCTTCAAATCCAGGTAGTTGTCAGTTTGATTAGGCAATGCTGAGCAACGAAAATTTTCTGTCATGCTGAGGAACAAAGCATCTTTGCGAAAACCAAAAAAGTGATGCTGAACTTGATAATCAGTCGGACTTGTATCCTGCCTAATGTATGATAATATTACTTAATAATTATGTAGAGATGCTTTGTTCCTCAGCTTGACAAAAAGGGATTACGTTTCATGAACTACAATCTGACCCTCTGCTCAAATCCAGGATGCTTTTTCTTTTACATCCAGGATGCGTAACTTTATCCGATGCATGATTATACAAAACAAATAGAGATCCGCTGGGCCGATCTTGATCCCAATTTCCATGTGCTGCATTCAAAATATTACGACTTCGGTGCTTACTGTCGTATGCGTTTTTTTACGGAGAACGGCATTACGGTTCCGCTGATGCAGGAATATCATGTGGGCCCCATCATTTTCAGGGAAGAATGCCTGTTCAAAAGCGAGATCAAATTTGGTGATACGGTCAGCGTGAACCTGGTCCTTGATAAGATCACCAAAGATTTCAGGAAATGGACCCTGCAACATGAACTCTGGATAAACGATGACACCCTTGCCGCACTGATTACCATCGATGGTTCATGGATGGATACGGTGTTGCGGAAAGTTATAGCACCACCACAACCGTTCATACAATGTTTTTCCGCCATCCCTAAAACAAATAACTTCCGGGTCATTTAAAAAGTATAAATCTGTATTTCTTATTCACAACATCAATCATCACCACTAATAATTCATCCCAGCCGTATCTATGCTTGTAAGAACACTCAATTTATACAGGAATGCTTATAGCGGACTCACAAGAAGGATGTGGCTGCTGGCCCTGGTGATGCTCATCAACCGCTGCGGCACGATGGTATTGCCCTTTATGACCCTGTATTGTAATCACAGGGGTTATACCGCAACGCAGGGTGGACTGGCGGTGGCTATTTATGGTATTGGCGCGGTCGTAGGCGCATTTTTTGGCGGCAAACTCAGTGATAAATATGGGTTTTATTTTATGCAGATGTCTGCTTTATTCGGCGGCGGCATCATGTTTATTTTATTGGGACAGATGGACTCGTATCTCAGTATATGTATCAGCATTTTTTTTACCAGCATGTTGAATGAATCCTTCCGTCCGGCCAATGCAACGGCCATAGCGCATTACAGCACGAATGAGAACCGTACGCAATCATTCTCACTGGTACGACTGGCCATTAATATGGGATGGGGCGTGGGCAGTGCGCTTGCGGGTATCCTGGCATCCATCAGTTATCACCTGTTATTTTGGGTGGATGGGCTTACCAATATCGCTGCCGGCATCCTGCTCTTGCTGATACTACCGAGGGTAACTGTGGCCCAGCAACAAAAAAGTCACCATACAAAACCAGCAGTGGTCACCACACCTTTTCAGGACAGGACATTCATGATCTTTATCGGGTTCATGCTGCTTTTCGCTTTATGTTTTTTCCAGTTATTTACCACCGTGCCATTATATTTTAAGGAAGGTTTGCACCTCAATGAATTCTGGATCGGTGTGGTCATGTCAATGAATGGCATTTTGATCGCCTTGTTTGAAATGGTGATCGTTTTTAAACTGGAAGGCCGGCGGCCCTATTTAAAACTGATGACCTATGGCACTTTGCTCATCGCCGCTTCTTATTTTTTACTGAACCTTCCCCTGGCGAATGGATTCATCATCGCCCTGATCGCCACGCTGGTCATCACAGCGGGAGAGATCATCGGGATGCCGTTCATGAACAGTTATTATATCGCCAGGAGTACGCCCGACAACCGCGGACAATACGCTGCCCTGTTCACCATGGCATGGAGTTTCGCCCAGGTGATCGGTAGTTTGTCGGGAACACAGATCGCACACAACCTGGGCTTTACTTATTTATGGTGGTTCATCGGCGGCATTTGTGTGATAACCGCATTGGGCTTCAATTACCTGCAAAAGAAAAGTTAATGTGATTCTGCCGGAAAACTTTTAGTTCCTTTACATCGTAGTTTATTTTAAATGATCGTATGAAAAAATTCATCCTTCCGGTTACCATTATTGCGGTTGCGGTGTCCATGATCATCCTGATGAGTGCTTCAAAAAAACAGGACCCGGTGAATACCACGATCCGCAGGGATGATACCAATGGCGTAGTTGTGATGGAATTATTTACCTCCCAGGGATGCAGCAGCTGCCCTTCGGCCGACAGGTTGCTTGAGCGCTATGCTTTAAAAAATGATGAACACATCATCCCGATCGCCTTTCATGTGGATTACTGGAATCACCTCGGTTGGAAAGACCCTTTCAGCAGTCATGCATATTCTGAACGCCAGCAAAATTATGCCTCCAGGATGAAACTTGAATCTGTATACACTCCCCAGCTGGTCGTGAACGGAACCAGGGAAATGGTGGGAAGTGATGAAGGAAGGATCGGGGAAGCTATTGGGGAATGCTTAAAAGCGGCGCCGGCCGTAAAGATCGGTCATTCGGTCCCTGAAATAAAAGGCGGCAAAGTAACGGTGGCGTATACTGTCAGCCCTGTTCATAGCGGTTCGGTCATCAACGCGGCCCTGGTTCAGTCAAAGGTTAACACCGAGATCAGGGCTGGTGAGAATAAGGGTTTAAGCCTTGGCAATTATAACGTAGTGCGTGACTTTCAGTCTGTGCAGTTGTCAAATTTGTCGGGCACGGTTGCATTCAGGATACCATCAGGTGGGGTGGCCGGCGAATTCAGCATTGTATTTTTTGTTCAGGAGGAGGGACCGGGTAAAATAACGGGGGCCGTAAAAATTGCTTTATGATAAAACGCATTCCAATAAAAAAGCAACAGTAAAAGGAGCTGTTGCTTTGCTGTATCCGGGTAACAATATTATTTGTAGGTCGTTGTCGTTGTGGCTTTGGCCGTAATGGGAACCGATTGCCCCATCACCTGGAAACTTCCTGAAACGTTTGCCGTGGTTATTCTCTTCTTCACCAGCCCGGTGACCTTATCCGTTAGGATCTCTGAACTTGTTTGCGTGTTGCTGTTAAGGTCCATGGACATTCCCTGCATTTCAATCGTGGTGGTTGCGTCTATCACTGTATTTAACTGGATGACCGCTCCGCTGTCGCTGTATGATTTGAGGGTATAGGTTCTCCAGATCTTCGTGTCTTTCTCAAGGGTGGAATCTTTCCAGCTATCCCCCGGATTTTTGCCTTCCGGGATCAGTTCAAAAGCGCCCGTAACAATGGCGTCGTCATTGGTTTCACCAAACATTTGTAAAAGTCCCTGCATCGGGTTACCCTCATCCGACGGGGTTTTCTTCTCTGGTTTTTTTGCAGACAAAACAACGCCGGTACTATTATCAATGACCACATCGGATGGTTTGTTCAGCTTGGCCGCGAAAGATTTTCCGATCTCTGTGTTCTGGTCTTCTTTCTTTTCGGAATCATATGAATTCGTTTGTCCCATCATTTCCATGTTCAGCTTTACTTTCGTGAGCGAATTACTGATGGTATAATTTTTTTCGGTGGTGTTCTTTACTTCCAGCGTATTCTCACTGGTGTTAATGCTTGTGACATCCATCCCCGGGCTCATACTCGATTCTATGGAAACGGAGTTTTGTACGATGATCTTTTGTCCGTTTGTCAGCATGATCTTATTGGCAAGGACGGGCCTCGATACCTGAGACTGTGCATGCAGTAAAGAAATGCTGCAGATACCCAGCAGGATCAATGTAAACTTTTTCATATTTTCATTTTTAGGGTTCAACTGCAAATTTATAGACTATGCAGGTATGTTGCGGAACTGTTTGGAAGGATTTAACAATCCCTGTTTGATTCTTTTGGGGACGGGCTTAAAATAAATAAGGGCTACACCTTGCGGTGCAGCCCTAAAAGGTCTTGATGATAAGGACTTATCCTATTACTTTCACATTAACTGCGTTCATTCCTTTTTTACCTTCCTGTAAATCAAACTCAACAGCGTCACCTTCTTTGATATCACTGATCAATCCGCTCACGTGAACAAAAGTTTCTTTGTTTGAGTCATCATGCTTGATAAAACCGAATCCTTTTTCTGCATTGAAAAATTTAACGGTACCTTGTTGTTTAGTGTCCATTTTTAATTGTATTGTGTTGTAAAATAATATGCAAAGGTAGTGTTTATTTAGTAATATGTGGGAATTGTTTTTTCAAGGCCTTCCTTTCCTTAATTCTAGTACTTCTATATCAAATATTAAAATACTGTTTGGAGGTATATTACCCAGGTTCCTGATCGAATAGCCTAAGTATGAAGGAATTATAAGCCTGATCTTTCCACCGGCCTTGCAAAAGGGAAGGCCGAACTGCCACCCCCTTATTAGTCGCTTTAGGGTGAAGATCGCGGGTTTATCTTTTGTTTCATCAAAGACCATCCCATTCATTAATGAACCTTTATAACGAACGAAAAGGGTATCATTCACCGTTATATTTTCTCCCGTTCCTTCTTTGAGGATATTATAAAAAACCCCGTTGGCAGTTCCTGTGGTATCGAAGGTACCTGACCGGATACCATTCCCGATGATTTCCCGTTCTTTAAGGATTTCTGCAGCGCTATCGACATTTTTATTCAGGTCGATGATCGGTTTACTGCCCGAAGCTTTTCTTATGAATTCTTCCCCATACCGGACCTTTGCCGATTGAAATCCGCCGTTCCATAAAAAAAATCGGTTGCTGTCAATTCCTCCGCCATAATCGATCCTGTCTCCGGCCTTACCCGTGGCATCATAGCTGAAGGTACTTCTCGTCAGTTCTTTCCAGTCACCGTTGTCCTTTCTTATCCACTGATCTCCAAAAAAAGCCTTCCGGTACAGTTGCCCGTTGTTGCCTTCGAAATTCTCTACAAAAGAATATAAACTTCTCAGGGGCCTGACATCTTTGGGTGCTTTAAAGCAGGCGATGAGTTTCCATTTTTGGAGCTCAGGCACAAAAAAATAGCCGGCATAGCTCGTTGTGGCTGCGGCGCTGTCAATGGCAGCGGTAACGAGGAACCGGTAAGTGGCACCCGGTTTCCAGTCATAGACCCAGTGACTGTGCCCGCCGGTGCCCTCATTTCCAAATCCGTCGGCAAATACATTTTCACCCTTTGCCATCAGCTGCACTTTATTTTCAGGCGCTACTTTATTTCTGTCAATCGCTTCTTTGCCTGCATCCCATACGGAGAAGATCACCCTTCTTTCCGTGGGACTGTTTACCTGCATCCCAAAATAACCCCTTGCGAAGCCGCAGGCCATAAAGTAACTGTGAAGGGCATCCGAATTTTCAGGTATGGTGATCTCATTGTAAAAGGAAAGTACCTTGATACTGTCGGGTATAGGATAAAAGAGATGGACCGATGCGGCGTTCCTTCTTGGCGTTGTATTAAAATGAATGTTTTTAGTGGCAGTGCCGCTTAATTCCAGCGACCTTATTGATGCAATTGTTCTTCCATTATTTATTTGTGATGCAATGGTAAGGGTATAGAACCCGGTATCCTGTATCTCAAGGGAACCGATCTGAATGGGTTTAAATTCATTCGAGCGCGGCACTGATATGATGAATTTTTTACCCGCGATGGTCGCTGAAATTTTATTCCCGGCAATATCATTTTTTAAAAGAAGGGCCAGGCGAAGTTTTCCCGATGTGCGCACTTTAAAAAAGAATTGAATGGATTGTTTGGTATCCGTCCAGTTTTGCAAGCCGTTCTCTAAGCTGAAAAGGTTGCTTTCACCGTCTTCTTTTATCATTTCAGCAGGCAGGGCATAGGCGGTATAAGCTGGTATGGAAAAACCGGATTGTGCTTTTACCATTGAGGATAACAACAGGATGAAAGCAAACAACAAAAATGTATTCAACAGTTTCATACAAGAAAATTCAGTTGGCACCAGGAGGTAGTTAAATTAAAATTCATAATCGAAGCCTGAGCTTAAGCTGTAATTTACGGAAGGAATGCCAGGAACCGGCTTGCTGTCGTTCAGGTAATTCCAGTTCATTCTTATTCCCAGTTTTTTCCCGGCCTTCACCCTTACACTTACCTGGTTCAGCAGCCTGAAGTCGCTCCAGTCATTCAGCAGTGGTTGAAAAAAACTGGTGCTGATGATCTCGACCTGTTTGTTGGGTGTAATGGTAAAGGAAACATAACTGCTGCTTCGGAGATTATTGTGAACCAGTTTTGCCGGTAATTCTTCTTCCCGCTCATACATCAGTAGTGTGGCCGCATAGAGTTTGATCAGTTTTACAGACAGTATTTTAAACCTGGGCCCCGTACCCAGTAAAAACCTTGACCTGATACCGGTGATGACATTTTGCTGAACCTGTGTGAACGCTTCCCACCGTATCAATTTATTCAGTTTATAGTTGTACCTGAAATGAAGGAAGGTGTTATCGATCAATTTGCTGCCGGCACCTTTCAAAAATCCATAACTGCCCAGGAGCAGGTATAAACTTTTCTTCGATTTATACTGCACATGTGCATCCAGGTCCGTTGAGAAAACCTGCCGTACATTTTTGGTGAGAGAAACGGCAGCGCCTGCATTGCCCATCCAGCCGGTGGTGTCGGATTGCATACGGGCCTTTTCAATATTTACGATCTGGGCATTTGCCGTCAGCACCGTCAGGCAAAATGAAAATAAAAGAATGGCGGCCTTGTTATTCCTGATCATTTTTAGACAGTTGCAGTTAAGGTGGCCATAAATGTACAAAACCCCGATAATTTTTTTCAATAAATAATTTATGCCCCCCGTTTTTTATTAACTTTGATGCTGCTTCTGATGCTTTTTTAGAATCTATTATATTTTTTTTATGCAAGCGATTTCATCTGTGATCACCGGAACCGGCAGTTTTATTCCACCTGAAATTAAAACCAACCGCGACTTTGCCATTCATAATTTTTATGCCGAAGACCATAAACCGATCGAAACGGCGCCAGAGATAATTGTTGAAAAATTCAGGCAGATCACGGGCATCGAAGAACGCCGTTATGCACCGGCCAATATGGATTCTTCGGACATGGCCGCCATTGCTGCAAAAAAGGCGATCGATGATGCGGGCTGCGATCCGGAAACGATCGACCAGATCATCGTGGCCCATAATTTCGGTAATGTCATCAAGCATACCATTCAAATCGATGTTTTGCCTGCACTAGCCTCCCGGGTGAAGCACGACCTGGGAATTCAAAATCCCTCCTGCATCCCTTATGATATTTTATTCGGCTGCCCCGGCTGGATACAGGGTATCATCCAGGCGGATGCTTACTTTAAAGCGGGCATCGCAAAAAAATGCCTGGTGATAGGGACAGAGACCTTATCGCGGGTATTGGATTTTTATGACCGCGACAGCATGATCTTTTCTGATGGCGCCGGCGCCTGTATCATTGAAGCGAGGCCTGCCGGTGAAACAAGCAGCGGTATATTATCCACCAGTGTACAGTCGCATTGCGGCGATGAGGTCGGCTATCTCAATCTCGGCAAATCATTTTTCCCGGATTCGGACCCCCGTATCCGTTATATAAAAATGAAGGGAAGAAAAGTATACGAATATGCAATGAAATATGTGCCTGCGGCTATGAAATCCTGCCTGGATCAAAGTGGCGTGAGCATTCATGAACTGAAAATGGTATTCATTCACCAGGCCAATGAGAAGATGGATGAGGGTATCATCAAGGCCATGTACAGGCTTTATGATATCCGGGAAGTTCCGGAACATATCATGCCTATGAGTATACACAAACTGGGAAATAGTTCGGTAGCCACAGTTCCAACCTTATTCGACCTGGTGCGAAAAGGAACGATGCCCGAACACCAGCTTCATCGCGGTGATGTGGTCCTCTTCGCTTCGGTAGGCGCTGGCATGAATATTAATGCGGTTTGCTACAGGATGTGATTTGAATCATTTTTATACATTAGCTGTATTGGATCCGGCTTATTAAACTGATCGCTTGCTAAGATTGATATGTAAACTTTACCTGCGCCTTGCCGGGTGGAAAGCGGTAGGTGTATTCCCGCCTTCATTAAAGAAGGCCGTTGTGATCGTAGCGCCGCATACCAGCAGCCGGGATGTCATCATTTGTCTTGCTTTCCGAAAAGCGCTTCACCTCGAGCGATTCAGATTCCTGGGGAAACAGGAATTGTTCAAAGCTCCTTTCGGTTTCTTTTTCCGTTGGCTGGGGGGTGTGCCGGTCGACCGGTTTCATCATCACCACCTTGTTGATGATGCGGTTCAGCTTTTTGAAAGCAGGGATGAATTCGTACTCGGACTTTCTCCAGAGGGTACCCGAAAAAAAGTGGACCGTTTGCGGACGGGATTTTATCATATTGCTAAAAAAGCCGGCGTTCCGATAGTAATGATCGGACTGGATTTTGAGCACCGGCAACTGATATTTTCCGAACCTTTCTTGACGGGAAATGATGAGGCCGCGGATTTCAAACATATTCTTCAGTTTTTTGGCCCCATCAAAGGTAAATTCCCCGAACTTGGGATAGGCCACCTGGAACAAACGGCAACAGCAACACCCTGAGTACCCTGCTTTTAATAATAAATTCGGTTAAGAGCCTTAATTAGCCTACATTTGCAAAAAATTTCCACATGGTCAATGAACTGATTACAAAATTCCTGGAGCCTACCCACCTGGCTAAAACAGCGGTCAAGATCGAATTCAAAAAGCGTAATACAATTGTGGGGATCTTTGTAAAATCGCCTGATTATGATGACCTGAAGTCGAAGAATTTCTGGCGCATCGTTTCTGAGACGCATATCCCTGAATGGAAAAAGACCAACGATAATAAACTGTCTAAAATATTCAGTGGTTCAGAGTTTACCCGCCTGACCGTTGCCAAGGAGAAATAATCCTTACCGATTTCCCTGTATTTGTTCAAATGCCGAATGGCCAAATAGCCATCGAAGTTTTGTAATGAAGCCTCGTTTGACAATTTGACCATGCAGCGATAAAAGATCTCTTCGATCGTCCTACCATTTAAATCAGCCTCTAAAAATTCCTCCCCGTGTTCGGCCTTGGTTTTGGCAATTCTTTCCGGGGTATTTTCTCATCCCGCTGTGCAGTATTATACACAAAGCAAGCAATGACCGTTGCCGCCTGCTTAAGGTCATCAGGTACCAGGTGGTCATAGGTGTCCATATTGGTGTGATGTGTTCTTGTATCATATTCAATCGGATCCTGTATGAACTGGAAGCCCGGGATGCCCACGCCGTCAAATGACAGGTGGTCCGTTCCCCCCGTATTGCTGATCGTTATGGTTCTGGCGCCGAGTTCATAAAAAGGCTCCAGCCATTTTTCAAAGACCGGCCCGGCGTTCTTATTTCCCTGGAGGTAAATGCCCCGCACTTTACCGGTACCGTTATCTAAGTTGTAGTAGGCCGCAACCTTTGGATGATCGGGCTTCAGCAGCATATCGGCAGGGTCAGCAAAATGATTCTTCACATAAGCCCTTGAACCCAGCAGCCCCTCTTCTTCGCCGCTCCATAAAGCGATGCGGATGGTTCTCCTGGGCTGCAGGCCCGTAGCTTTGAGGATACGCATCACTTCCATCATCACGGAGCAACCCGCGGCATTATCGGTGGCGCCGGTGGCACCATGCCAACTGTCGAGGTGCCCGCCCAACATCACGAGTTCGTCTTTTAAAACGGGATCGGTTCCCGGTATCTCCGCCACCACATTGTATCCTTTGATGTCATCATCGGTAAATCTTGTCTTTACATCCGCTTCAATTTCCACTTTTTGTCCCGCACTAACGAGTCGCTGTATGCGCAAATAATCGTCGCTGGACAGCATTACCCAGGCGTATTCATTTTTCGCGTCCTTCGCATAGGAGCCACCGTTCTGCACGAATAGGGTACCGTTGTTCCCTGCACGGCTCATGCTAAGCACAAGACCGGGTTTTTCCGCGGCGTAGAAAGTTCCAAGCTGGCGCTGTAATGCTTGCTGCTGGCGCCTTGCGTTCATTTGCTGCTGGTTGGCATTACGGGGACCGCGGGCCGTATCGGGTTTTGCGTTGGCCATTTTTTGAAGGGTACTGTCGGCCAGCCGGTCACCATCCGGTTTGAATGAAGGATGCAGGGTATCAGTGGAATAGAACATCACGATCCTGCCCTTTATCTTACCGGAATAGTTCTGGTATAATTCGGCAGAGTCCTTTGCATTGATGAGCATTACCTCGCCGCTGATATTTTTCTTGCCGGGGGTGCTTCCCGTCCATGCCCTGGGTATGGCAATGATGGGGAGGTAATATGGTGATGTCACTGCGATATAGCAACGCGTTTGTTCCCATCCCTTTCCAAAATCGCCCCAGGGTTCCAGAGCGGCATTGACCAATCCCATCCTGGTCATTTCCTCTTTGGCCCAGTTGGCTGCCCTGAAGAATCCGGGCGAGTTGGTGAGCCGGGGCCCGCTGGCATCGGTGAGGTGAAAGGCGAGATCCATCACTTTTGAATTTGAAAGCCCTTCACTTTTTATTTTTTCGGTGGCTACTGCGTTCATATCCTGTCCCAGCAGTATGGAGCCGGAGATACAGGCGGCAATAAGCAGCAGAAATTGTTTTTTCATTTTCATTTCATTTTATGAATGGAAATTTTAAAGCAGGTTTCTAAAATAATCAAAAAAAAACTGTCGAGTTTCCTTTAACGCCATAACATTTTTTTTGTACCCGGCACTTCAAATATCAATGATTCACCATATACCCCGCCGGGAGTTTGATAACCGGGTTTTAGATCTCCCTCCAGTATCTTTTTTACAATGAGCAGGCTGCTGTGTGCGGTAAGTGTATAACCATCTGCGCAGCTGATACTGGCATTGATCCTTTCTCCCGCGGCATTTGTTGCTTCACCCCAAACCAGTGCAGCACTTTTCTGCCTTTGTTCATCACTGGGCCCCGCCGGTTTTGCATTGATCTTTTTCTGAATGATGCCACGGACAAAACGGGTACGCAATAACCAGTTGAATGACCATTGCCATTTCAGTATCCGGTAAACTTTTCTGGCGATGCCCGTATAGGTTTCTATATTTGGAATGCCGGTGGTAAAATGTGCCGTGGAAATATCTCCCCAGGGTATGCTCATCACAAATATTTTCTTTCCGGGTTCACCCTGGCCCGTGGAAAGATCCAGCCACAACCCTTTTTGCCCCAGGGGCTTTCTGACGATCCTTCCATTTTCCCTGGCAGCGCCACCTTCCCCGATCTTAGCCGCCATGGTCGATGCAGTGCCATGCGATAATCCACCACCTATGGAAGCAAAGGCCAATTTCAAATGCGTGGCATCGGGCATTGATCTTTTTAAATGCAATGCCATGCAATCTGTTGGCACCACATCAAAACCTACGCCTGGCATGACCATGATATTCTTTTCTTTTGCAGCAGCATCATAGGTTTTCAGCATTTCAAAAACGGAGATATCACCATTGATATCGGTATAATGAACACCCGTTTCAAGACAAGCATCGATCATTTGTCTGGCAGTAGCACTGAAAGGACCTGCGCAATGCAGCACTACTTTGACCTCCTTCAGTGCATTTGTTAGCAGCTGGGTATTATTAAGATCGATGACCAGGTAAGGGAGTTTTAATTCTTCAGCGAGTGGTTTGATATTGGCTTCCGTACGCCCGGCCAGGATGGGTTGAAGTCCATAGCTGGCGGCCAATTTTGCAATGATCCGCCCGGTGTATCCATTGGCGCCATAAAGGAGAAATTTATTTTGCATGATGAAATGTACAAATAATTTTGCGGTGCGGGTAATAAAAAAAGTCCGGCCTTGGCGGGCCGGACTTAAACATTTTCATCATACCCATTATCAGTTTCTTCATTTCACTTCCATATAACTTTCCACCGGTTCACAGGTGCAGATGAGGTTACGGTCGCCGAAGGTATTGTTGATGCGTGCGATCGATGGCCAGAATTTATTCTTCATCGTATAGGCGAGGGGGAAAGCTGCGTCCTGCCGGGAATAGGCGTGACCCCATTCATCAGTGCATATCACTGCCTGAGTATGCGGCGCATTTTTTAAGGCGTTATCAGTTTTATCCGACCGGCCTTCTTCAATGGCTTTTATTTCATCATAGATGCTGATCATCGCTTCACAGAACCTGTCCAGTTCGCCCTTGTCCTCACTTTCCGTAGGTTCTATCATAAAAGTACCGGGCACGGGAAAACTCATCGTAGGTGCATGAAAGCCGTAATCCATCAGGCGCTTGGCCACATCTTCCGCTTCAATACCCGCTGTTATTTTAAACGGACGAAGGTCAACAATGAACTCATGCGCACAAAAGCCATTTTTTCCCGTATATAATATCTTGAAATTATTTTCCAATTTGGCCTTCATATAATTGGCATTAAGTATGGCATATTCGGTCGCTTTTTTGATCCCTTCAGATCCCAGCATTTTAATGTAGGCATAACTGATGAGCAGGATGCTGGCACTCCCAAACGGAGCGGCACAAACGGCGGTGATCCGTTTATCATTTCCATCACGCATCTCGGCTTCGTTCAGGGCATTGTGTCCCGGTAAATAGGGCTTCAGTTTATTGTTCACGCAAATAGGGCCAACACCGGGGCCACCGCCACCATGCGGTATGGAAAATGTTTTGTGCAGGTTCAAATGGCAAACGTCTGCACCGATCATACCCGGGCTGGTCAATCCAACCTGCGCATTCATATTGGCGCCATCCATATACACCAGTCCGCCATTGGCATGAATGATGGAACAAACTTTTTTGATGCTCTCTTCAAATACGCCATGCGTACTGGGATAGGTCACCATCAGTCCTGCGAGGACATTTTTATTTTCTTCCGCTTTTAACTTCAGGTCGCTTATATCGATGAGCCCTTCCTCATCACTTTTAACCACCACCACTTTCATGCCCGCCATGATGGCGCTGGCAGGGTTGGTGCCATGTGCCGAAATGGGTATGAGCACTACGTTACGATGGCTTTCTTTCCGGTCGGCATGATAGGCGCGGATGGTTAACAGTCCCGCGTACTCGCCCTGCGCACCACTGTTGGGTTGCAGTGAACAGGCAGTAAAGCCCGTGATCCGGCAGAGGTATTCTTCGAGTTTTGAGATGATGTGCCGGTAGCCCCTTGTCTGCGCGGCCGGAGCGAATGGGTGGATGGCGCTGAATTCGGGCCAGCTTACCGGGATCAGTTCCGTTGCGGCGTTCAGCTTCATGGTACAGCTGCCAAGCGATATCATGGAAGTATTCAGACTCAGGTCCTTGTTCTCCAGTGATTTTATATAACGCATCATCTGGCTTTCACTGTGGTAACTATTAAAAACGGGATGCGTTAAATAGGCCGAAGTTCTTTTGAGTGATCCCGGCCAGCTGAACGATGCATCTGGTTTACCAATGGCGAGAATGATATTCCTGTTAGTCCCCTTTTTGAATATCGCAATAAGATTTTTTTTCGTTTCATTAACCTGGTTGGAAGCCACTTCGTCGATGGAAAGGCTGACCGTTCCATTTGGATGATAATGAAAATTGGCCTGGTTGGTGATGGCCGCATTTTTAAAAGCGGTAAGATCACTTACTTCGAAGCTGATGGTATCAAAGAAATACCTGTTCAGCAATTTTATACCGGCATCTTCCAATCCTTTTGCGATCGCCGCTGTAACAACATGAATGCGCAGTGCGATCTTCTTTAATCCTTCGGGACCGTGGTAAATGGCGTACATGGCGGCCATATTGGCCAGCAAGGCCTGGGCCGTACAAATATTGGAAGTGGCTTTTTCCCTTTTGATGTGCTGTTCTCTTGTTTGCAGGGCCATACGCAGGGCACGGTTATTCTGTGCATCAATGCTTACGCCGATGATGCGACCGGGAATGCCGCGTTTGAATTCATCCCGGGTGGCGAAGAATGCGGCATGTGGTCCGCCGTATCCAAGGGGTACACCTAACCGTTGTGCAGCGCCAACGGCTACATCGGCGCCCAGTTCACCCGGGGGGGTAAGCAGGGTCAATGCCAAAAGATCAGTGGCCATTACTACGAATCCGTTTACGGCGTGTACACGCTTAATGAACTCACGGTGATCATCAACCGAACCATGACTGTCGGGGTATTGTACAATGGCGCCAAAATAAGATCCGTCAAGGCCTGCGGTTTTGTAATCACCGTGCACCAGTTCGATCCCGATGGGAGTGGCCCGCGTCAGCAACACTTCTTTGGTTTGTTCAAAAATACGGTTGTCAACAAAGAATTTAGGGGAGATGATCTCATCGCCTTTATTCTTATGATGAAACAACATGGCCATGGCTTCTGCTGCAGCGGTGGCTTCATCCAGCAGACTTGCATTGGCCAGTTCCAAACCGGTAAGGTCGGATACCATGGTCTGAAAATTGAGCAGGCTTTCCAGTCGTCCCTGGGATATCTCGGCCTGGTAAGGTGTGTATTGGGTGTACCATCCCGGGTTTTCAAAAACATTCCGGAGTATCACGCTGGGGGTGATGGTATTGTAGTAGCCCTGCCCGATATAGGATGCAAAGACCTTATTCTTCGAGGCGATCTTTTTAAGTTCCGACAAATATTCAAATTCTGTTTGCGCCGCCGGTACCTTCAATGGTTTTTTCAGGCGGATGGATGCTGGCACGGTTTTACTGATCAGTTCATCCAGCGACTGCACACCGATGGCTTGCAGCATCAGGCTGGTATCAGTTTCATTAGGGCCGATATGCCGGCCTGTAAATTCCTGTTGTTGTTCTTCGAAAAGGTTCATATGGCTGTTGAAGTTTTATCCCCGGTCCATAAGGTTGGAAAAGGGGATGATGATGTTTATTGTTATTTTTAGCTTTGATAAATGTCAAAAAATAATTGCACTTATACGGCAGACCATTTTTCAACTTTTAAGCAATTATTCGTGCCGCAAATTTACGACAACACAACAAGATTTGGGCGGAAAACTTCGCTACTTTTGGCCTGTGGAAAAATGAGAAAAAAAACCCGTTAAATAAGCATTACATGGAAGACGAGCTGTTACAGAACTGGCAAAAAAAATCGGAGGACCACCAAAAATCGTACAAGCAGTTCCTGAACCGTGCCGATAAGAATAAGGTCCTTAAAGTCTTGCCCGACCTTCATGAGGAGGCCTTTGAAAAGATCGACTGCCTGCAGTGCGCCAATTGTTGCAAAAGCTATTCACCCCGCTTTAAAACGCCGGATATCAAGCGCATTGCCAAACATTTAAAAATGAAGGAAGGCGATTTTATCAACCGGTATTTGTTCGTTGACAGCGAGGGCGATCATGTGCTCAAAACAACACCCTGCGCTTTTCTGGGATCGGATAATTATTGCAGCATATACGAGGCCAGGCCATCGGATTGTCACCGTTTTCCTTATACCGATGAGGATGTATTGCTGAAAAGGGCAGCACTTACGCTGAAGAATTCAAGCTTTTGCCCGATCGTTTATTTTGTGCTCGAAAAACTGCTCGAAAAAAAATAAGTATCGATAATGACGATCATGAAACGTTGCGTTCGATTTACTTCGGAGTAAGTTCGGTATAGGCGGCTGTCAATGGCCGTTCAATGCCATCGCCTTTCCATTCAGGTGAACCGGGAATCTCTTTTGCTTTTAAAATTTCTTCCTTTGTCTTCCCTGCCTTCATTTCAGATGCTGTAAATTTCAAGACATTCCCTAAGTAATCTCCGAATGATTTCAGGTCATCAGCCTTGATCACGATATCATACCCGGCGGCGGCGTGCCCGCAAATATATTGTGTACTGTTGTCAAAAGTGGTGATGGCTTTGTCCAGCAAAATGATCCAGTTGGCGATACTGGCGCCGGCTAATTTATCAATGAAAGGGTGGCGGCGGTTGAACACCAGGTCGCCCATGTGCACGATATTGGCGTGCTGGAAATGTATCATCGCGTCACCATTGGTATGGCCCGGGCCGAAATAATAGGTTTTGATCTTTTCCTTTCCCACTTTCTGTTTCCATCCATCGGCGCCAAACAGTATATCAGGGTATAATTGTTTGTCTTCTTTCTTTTGTTCAATGGCCACGCGCTCCTGGTTGGCCTTTGAGTTCTCGTGCGCCACTACATGCTCCACCAATCCCTTGAATGAGATATTGCCCGATGTATGATCGCCATGATGATGGGTATTGATCAGGTAACGGAATGGTTTGTCTGATTTTTTCTTTAACTCATCGATCAAATGCGGGGCGGTATCCGGGAACTGTGCATCTATTACCACGATACCTTTTTTTGTAAGCAGGAACCCAATGGTGCCGCCCTTTTCCGTGAATACGCCAATATCATCGGTCAGCATTTTTATTTTCCATGCAGGATCCGCGAGAAAGGATGCCAGTGTCTCTTTATTCAATAAGGCAAGTCCTGCCAAAGTAAGACTTGTATTGCGGAGGAATGATCTGCGTTCCATTGTTTATTGTTTATTGCTTATTGCTTATTGCTTATTGCTTATTGCTTATTGTTCAAAGTACGAAGAGGTAAGTTACGAATTTTAGAAAAGGATCTCAAATAATAAGGCTTCAAAAACTCCTTAGGGTTCCTAATATTCCAGCTTCTTCAAATTCGGAAATTTGAACCAGGTGCCTGCAACGATCACCAGCGACATGGCGCCCCCGATGATGATGGCGGGTACGGAGCCGAACCACCTGGAGGTAATGCCGCTTTCGAACTGCCCCAGTTCATTGGAAGAATTGATGAAAATGAGATTGATGGAAGCCACCCTGCCCCTTAATTCATCGGGCGTATTTAACTGGGCGATGGTACCCCTTACCACAACACTGATGCCGTCGAAAATTCCGGCCGCGGCCAGGGCGAAGAAACTGAGCCAGTAGACTTTTGATAAACCAAATACGATGATAAAGATGCCGAAGCCGGCTACGGCAAGCATCATTTTCAATCCCTGTTTCCGTTGCATGGGCAGCCATAGCATGATGGCGATACTAACGAGGCTGCCTATGTCCATCGCGGCGTTTAAAAAACCATAACCGATGGGTCCCGTGTGTAAGATCTTATCAGCCACTTCGGGAATGAAGGCAACCGCACCGCCGAACAGTACCGCAAAAAGATCGAGAGAGATGACCCCAAGCAGGTTCTTATTATTGAACACGAATGAAAAACCATGTTTGATGGCCTGTAGCGTTGGTTCTTTTCGTAATGTAGGGATGGGGGGTTTTGGTTTTAAGAGGGTGGCGAAGATACCCGCGGTTAATATTAATGCAGCGGTGACAAAATAAGCATTTGAGATCCCGGTAAGTGCTATGAGTAAGCCGCCGGTGGCATGGCCTCCAATGGAGGATATCAGCCAGGTGGAAGAATTAAAAGAGATGGCCCTGGGCAGGTTCTCCCGGGGAACAATGGCCGCGATCATGCTGTTGGCGGCAGGACCTGCAAAGGAGCGTATGATGCCCGTGCAAAAAACAACGGCAAGGATGAGCCATACCTTTGTATTTACTGTAAGCTGCAATTGCGGTAAACTGATCAATGCCAGTGAAATGCCGCAGAGCAGGTAAAAAATATATGACCAGATGAGGATATTCTTTTTATTATGCCGGTCGATATAATGGCCGGAATAGAGTGCAGCAAGAACCGCCGGGATAAATTCACACAGGCCCGCGATGCCTACCATATAGGTACTGGCCAGGTGAAACATCTGGTAGATGACAATGGTGGTGATCATCCGCAAACCCAACACAAAGAACAAGCGTGCGAAAAGAAAATTCCAGAATTCCTTTGGGAGCTTGGTTGTATTCATTATGACTTATTATGGAAGGGTAATATAATGCTGGCCATCTTCATATTCCTTGTCCAGTGCTTCAACGATGGTATTGAGGTGTTGTTCATTACCCAAAAAATCGGCGTTGCTGGCATCCACGAACAATGTTTTTATATTGTGTTGCTTGATGTACTGGGTATAGGTTTCCTGTAATTTAAAAAGGTAATCATTGGGAATATTCTGTTCATAGCCACGGTTCCTTTTCCTGATGTTCTCCTGCAGTTTATGTACCGGGGTATGCAGGTAGATGAGTATATCGGGCTGGAGTATCTGCGGGTTGATGATCTCAAACAGTTTTTGGTACAGTCGGAATTCCTCGTCGGGTAAATTCACTTTGGCGAACAACAGGCATTTGGTAAATATATAATCCGAGATGGTGATGTTCTGGAACATATCCTTGGTCTGCAAAAGGTCCTTCAGCTGCTTATAACGTTCCGCCATGAAGAACAATTCCAGCGGAAATGCGTACTGGCCTGGGTTTTCATAGAACTTAGGTAAGAAGGGGTTGTCGGCGAACTCTTCCAAAACCAACCTTGCATTGAAATGCTTGCTGAGTAAATGGGTAAGCGTTGTTTTACCTGCGCCGATATTCCCTTCTATGGTAACAAAATTATACTTCATACTGGTCTTCGAGCCAGGTGCAAAATAAGGGTAAACCTCATCAGCACAATTAAAACTTTTTCACATCCAGCTTATCCCTGCATTCCTTTAACAGGTTGTGGATGGATCTCTTGAGAACCGGGTGTATCAGCCGCGGAGATAATTCATTAAGCGGTACCAATACAAAACGACGGTTTTGTAATTGGGGGTGGGGGATGGTCAGTGCGGCCCCGTTAATGATCTCCCTGTTGAAGAACAGGATATCGATGTCAATGATCCGGGGTGCATACTTTTCAGCGAGGGCCCGTCCCATTTTTTTTTCTATGGACAGCAGGCATTGCATAGTCTGTACAGCCGTTAACCGGGTTTCCACGATGAGCACCCGGTTCAGAAAATCGGGCTGGTCGGTCTTGCCCCAGGCGGCTGTTTGATAGATGGAGGAAGCCCGGAAGACATTACCGATCTTTTTTTCGATATGGTCTTGTGCAATAGCCAACTGTTTTTCGCTTTTGCCCATATTGCTGCCAAGGAGGAGGTAGGTTCTATTCATATTTTAAAAGAGTCGTTTATCAAACCGAAATTTTTTTGCCGCTGCAATTTGTATTTTTTTAAAGTCAGGATGTTTTGGATTGATGATAAAATTATGCTCTTCATCGACAATGGAAGAGGGCACTTTAAGTAAAAGGGACCTGCCGTTTTTTATGAATTCAGTGCCCAGCCATTGTGTTAGGTTCAGGTCTTCTTTCCAGTCGGCTTGCAGTTTGTTTTTTGCAATAACTGCCGCTTCGTGATCATCTGGTATATTAATTTTCAGGAGATAATAATTCAGGGGTATGTTTTCCGCATCGGCCCTTACCAATATTTCCAGGACGGCCAGCGAAATATTTTCGGTGGTGTATACAACCGCTGTACCGCGACTGTTCCAGCGTCCGCCCAATACCTTTGCACCCGTACCGCTCAGGTCGTCCTTATATATTTCTGATGAAAGCCTGTAAACGATCATGCTAAAATACCGTGTTGTATCCTGCCCAGTTCTGTTAATACCATCTGGATGCCCTGGAAGGTGGTGAGGGAATCGGGGGAGATCTCTCCTTCAAGCATCACAGGTTTTTGTTTTAACCAGTTATAAAACATTTCAACCTTACCAAAGGTCTTCTTTCCTTCAGCCGCTACATGCGCTATTTGCATGGCTCTTTCCGCATTGATGTATGCAAAATGGCCATTGTTCTTTGCATAACGCTGAAGGGTACGTTCACTCACGTGCAGCATGGCAGCCCATTCCGCCTGGGTAAAGGGGGTCTTATCAGCGATCTTTTTAAATTCACCGTAGGTAAAGTCTTTTATCGCGATCATGGCTTTAGCGCTTTTATGGGGCAGCACCAGGTCCTGCGCCTTTCCGGTATTCGCTTTATATGAATAAGGGGTTATTTTTTTCCTGAGTCCGACCTTTGACACCCAAATATACGACATTTGTCGCAGCCCCCGATTTTTTTTTATAATTCCTTTTTTACCAATAGCTTTACGCCTTAAAAAATACGTGGTGCAAAAGTACAGCCAGTTCAATGCCTTTTTAGCGCTGCTTAAAGCGAGCTTTCGCTCTATTCTCAGCAATCCAAGCGCCCTGTTCTTCAGTTTTTTATTCCCGGTGATCTTTATTTTTATATTTGGCTCCTTTGGCAATGGGAACGGGGTCCATTATCGTATTGCCCTCTCGGGCAATGCGGATACGGCCAATGAGGTATACGACAGCATCAAAGCCAACCCGCTTATTACCATCCTTTACTTTAAAAATCCGGATGGGTCCACCGATACGACGGCAAGAAGAATAGCCCTGGAAAAAGATAAGATCTCGGCGATTGTGGGCATTAAGCGAATAAGCGATTCTTCCGGAGCTGTTCATTATGTGATCCTGGATACGCTGACAAATGCCAGCGGAAACGCGGTTGCCGCATTTCAACAGATATTTTCGAACATCAGCAATAAAATTGCGTTGAAAAAAATTGCCGGGAAGGGCATGCCACCTGTTATACCCTATGTTTACTCAGTGAGGGCATACCGAAATATTGATTTTGTTTTACCCGGCATGCTCGGTTTTTCTGTTTTGTTTTCAACATTATTCGGCATCTCATTTATTTTTTTCCAGTTCCGCCAGCAACTGGTCCTGAAGCGTTTTTACGCTACACCGGTAAGCCGGATCAATATCCTTCTTGGCATCGGTATCAGCCGTTTGGTATTTCAGCTGATCAACGTGGTCATGCTCATCTCACTAGGTTATTTCTTCCTGGATTTCACGTTGATCCACGGCTTTGTCACTTTCATTGAAATGACCACGATCACGATCCTGATGCTGCTCTTGCTATTGGGGGTGGGCCTCATCTTCAGCAGTATTGTCAAAACAGATACTTCCATTCCTTTACTGATCAATCTATTCGCCTTTCCGCAGATGCTTTTATCCGGAACGTTCTTCCCCATTGAAGTTTTTCCGAAATGGCTGCAAACGATCTGCCTTTGGGGGTTACCATTGACACAATTCAATGATGCTATGCGCAAAATATCTTTCACCGGCCTGCACTTTTGGGATTGCTGGAAAGAACTGGGTATTTTAGGCATCTGGATGGTCATTATCTACTTTATTGCGATAAAGGTCTTTAAATGGGAATAACCGCATGCGACTGATCAAAGGATTCATTCTTGCCCTTACCGGGCTGTTCATCATGATCACCCTGGTTTCCCTGCTCATTCCTTCACAGGTGATGGTGGCCAGGGGCGTGGTGATCAACGGCAGTGCAAAAAAAGTATTCGCCGAGATCAGCGACCTGCACAACTGGCCGCATTGGCAACCGGTCTTTAAAAATGATTCTTTAAAACTGAATTTCAGTCCGCTGGACAATGGCCCTAACCGCTACTGTGAATGGGAAACCCGGGGTAAGAAAAACAAGATCATCATAATGGTACATGGCGATCATGAAATAACTGCCACATTATCACGGCAAGGGGAGAACGATGTGGAGAATACGATCACCATCCTTCCATTGGCCGATACCAATACTGTACAGGTAGAATGGAAGGCGCTCACCAAACTGAAATGGTATCCCTGGGAAAAATTTTACGGCATCTTTATTGAAAAACTAACGGGCCAGGGATACGAGGATGCGCTGAACGGCCTAAAGACCTACGTACAGGACCATTAAACGGGGAAACTTATTTTACCCATTGATATGGGGGGTATTCCATTTAAAGCATTTCCGAAATCCGAACCATTTCCACAAACACATTCATTCGCCAGCAGGGCAAATAAAACGGCTTCTTTTGCATCCGGGTTGATGCCCATTGCCGCCGTCGTATCGAAACGGCAGCCGGCCAGTAGTTTTTCCAGGTGATCCATCAATACGGGGTTATGGATCCCTCCGCCACTGCATATAATATGTAATTTCAGATTATTGGAAAGGCATTTATTGATCCCCGTTATGATCATATCGGCAGAAAACCTGTTGAGCGTGGCCATGGTATCGGCTGCAGAAATGGATGGAGTGCCCGATCTTTCCTTTGCCAGTTGCAGGTAATGCCCGTTGAATAATTCCGGACCGGTTGTTTTTGGAAAGGGTTGTAAAAAGAAAGCGTCTTGTTTTAAAGCCTCCAGCAGATTAGGGTTGATGGAGCCTCCTTTGGCCAGCATTCCGTTCTCATCAAAATATTTTCGCGGGAACTGCTCCCGCATAAACGCATCCATCAGGGTATTGCCCGGTCCCAGGTCGGTACATAATATCTCATTCACCTCCCCGCTGCCCGGTAAAAATGTGAAATTGGCGATGCCCCCGATATTCAGCATGAGGCGGTCTTCACCCGCTTTGCTGAATAATAGATGATCACCATAAACGGCCAGGGGTGCCCCCTCGCCACCGGCGGCAATATTTTTTTGCCTGAAATCACTGATCGTTATGATGCCTGTTGCTAAGGCCAGTTGGTCCCCGTCGCCAATCTGTAGCGTGGCGTTGCCGAATTTTTGTTGCTGGTGTAAACGCTGCGGCGCATGGTATATCGTTTGGCCATGGCTGGCAAGCAGGTCGATGTCGGCCCCGCGTATTTCCCATTTTTGTAAGCAATCATTCACCGCGGCGGCGTGTTGCCTGGCCAGCCAGGGATGCAGCAGGCATAATTTTTCAAGGTCAATATTTTTTTTTGCGAAAACGGTTTGTAATTCATTCCTCATGTCTTCCCCGTATGGAACGGTTTCGAAATGCAGCAGTTCCAGTTTTGTATCCGTACCGCTCCCTTCTACGCTGCACAAAGCGATATCCAATCCATCCAGGGAGGTACCGCTCATCAAACCAATGATCAGTCGTTTTGGTTTACTGGCGATCCCGTAAAGTTGTTGAATGTTGGGATTCATTTTTTATTTTGAATAAAATACAGGTTACGTTTGATGCCTTCAAACTTACTTCTTTTCAGCGGAGAATTTTTAAACAGGTGCTTGAATGATTCGGCCGTCAGTTCCTCCCAGTCGTTCTTCGTAAAGTTCAGGATCTCGGGAATGGGTGTAAAATCATTTTCACGTGTGGGGGATGAAAACCGGTTCCAGGGGCAGATATCCTGGCAGAGATCACAGCCGAAGAGCCAGTCGTCGAATTTTCCTTTCATGGTATCGGGTATCAATGCGTCTTTCAGTTCAATGGTAAAATAGGAAATACACTTGCTGCCGTCTACCACCTTATTTTCCAATATCGCGTCCGTTGGACAAGCGTCTATACACCGGGTGCAGGTACCGCAATAATCCTTCGCATAGGCGTCATCGTATACAAGATCCAGGTCCGTGATGAGCGTGGCGATAAAGAAAAAAGAACCCATTTCTTTGTTGATGAGGTTCCCGTTCCTGCCCACCCAGCCCAGTCCGGCTTTTTGCGCCCAGCTTCTTTCCAGTACCGGCGCGCTGTCTACAAAACCCCTTCCGTTCACCTCACCGATATTTTCTTTGATCAAATGAAGTAATGTTTTCAATTTTGTTCTGATCACTTCATGATAATCATTTCCAAATGCATATTTCGAGATCTTAGGGATATCAATTGCCTGTTCCTGCCCGGGAAAATAATTAAGCAATAAGGTGATCACAGACCTGGCGCCGGGTACCAGTTTTCGGGGATCAACACGCATGTCGAAATGATCTTGCATATAATGCATCTGCCCCTGCATCCCTTTACTGAGCCAGCGTTCCAGCCGCCGGGCGTCTTCATCCAGCAGCATTGCTTTGGCGATGCCGCAATGATCAAAACCCAGCTGCAAGGCATATTTTTTTATTAACTGCGTATTGGTTTCGATCGTATTCATTCCTTATGTCATAAAAATACAAAAGCCCGGGTATATGTTCAGGATCGTTTTCGGCTAAAAATAATTGATGGATATGGTCAGTGAGGACACCGACCGCGGGGACGAGTCAGAATGTCCCCACCAACCGTAATACGGGGCACGACAATTTTATCACTTAGTTATTGCTTCGTCAATGATTTTTTTCAATTCTTTATAGCGTTCGTTTCTTCCTTTACTTTTCAGGTTGAACGTAAAAAGAAAACCTGTGTACTTTAGTTTATTGTCAACCCATGGGGAACTGCCAAACAAACCCGGGCTTGTGACGCCATCGGAGCGTTTGTCTCTGGTTGCATCATCCATCACCCATTCACCGAACCCATAGCCCCAGTTACCCGCTTCGGCAGGCGTATATGCGATAACGGCATCCTTGCCCACCCTGTTCTTCTGCATCTCCTCAACAGCGCGCTTGCTCAATACCTGTTTGCCATCGAAATTACCGTCATTCAGGATCATGTTGAGGAACCGGGTATAATCTTCAGCCGTGCTCCAGGCGCTACCCGCGGGCATAGGGACTTTGCCTTGTCCAAAGTCGGTATTGGTCATCCCGCAGGGGCGGGCGATGCGTTCTGCGAACAGGGTCTCGAAATCCTTACCGCTGATCTTCTCTATCACGGCCCCGGCGATCTGCAGGCCCGCACTGCTGTAGTGAAAGGTCTTCCCGGAAGCACCCTCCATCGGTTGTTTCGCAATCAGCTCAATGGCCTGGTCCATCGACTGGATGTCTTTCATCGCATCGATGCTTTCCCGTGCGTTGCCAGACTTAATGCCCGTCATATGGCTGAGGCATTGCCAGATGGTGATGCCTCCCTTGCCGTTTGCTGTCATCACCGGTAAAAATTTCCCAACGGTATCCTCTAAACGCAGACTGCCATCATCAATGAAGGTCATGATCAATGCCGCACTAAGCCATTTACTGCAGCTGGCGATGCGCTCTTTTGTGGTGGAACTGAAATCTTTCATCATGTCATCAGGATCTTTTCCCTGACGCCTGGCGATGAATTTCCCGATCATTTTCTGCCTGCGGCTGAGGTCATTTTCGGCCCTGTTGTAGATGATCTTTCCATCTTTAAAAATGACCAGTACGGCCCTTCCTCCCAGTTCAGGAAGATTCTCTTTCAGCCAGTCACCTGCTTTGCTGAAATTGGCCTGGGCATGGGCTGCCTGTAAATATAGCAGGGAAGCCGCAATTACTATGTATTTGCGGCAGATGGAACTATCTTTATATGCCATAATAGCGTGAGATTTTGTGTTGGATTATGATTTGCGGTCAAAGTTTAAAATTAGAGAAAATGAGCTTACAAAACCTGACCATTAAATCACAGGAAATTCTGCAGCAGGCGCAGCAACTGGCCTTCAATGCCGGTAATACCAGTATTGAAACCGAGCATATCCTTAAAGCGCTGTTGAATGATAAGGATTCACCCGTTGAGTTCCTGCTCAAGAAGAATAACGTGAACCTGGCTTATGTGGATGAAAAATTGCAGGAGGCCATTCAAAAACTTCCAAAGGTATCGGGCGGGGAGCCGGCGCAGTCACTGAGCCGCGAGGCCAACAACATATTACTGCGTTCGGGCGCCGCTCTAAAAACATTCAAGGATGAATTCGTGAGCGTGGAGCATTTATTACTGGCCATCCTCCAGGGCAACGATAATACCGCCAAATTACTGAAAGATGCGGGGCTTACTGAAAAAGGTCTTATTGCTGCGATCAGGGATCTCCGTAAGGGATCCACGATCTCTTCCCAGACCTCCGAAACACAATTCAACGCGTTGAACAAATATGCAAAGAACCTCAATGAAATGGCGAGGTCGGGCAAACTGGACCCGGTGATAGGACGGGATGAAGAGATCCGCCGGACACTGCATATCCTGTCGAGGAGAAGCAAGAACAATCCTATTCTTGTGGGAGAACCCGGTGTAGGTAAAACCGCCATCGCAGAAGGTTTGGCGATGCGTATCGTAAATGGCGACGTTCCCGAAAATTTAAGATCAAAGATCATTTACGCGCTGGATATGGGACAGCTGATAGCCGGCGCCAAATACAAAGGTGAATTCGAAGAGCGTTTAAAAAGCGTGGTGAAGGAAGTCAGTACCAGCGACGGGGAGATCATTTTATTCATTGATGAAATACATACGCTGGTTGGTGCAGGAGGCGGTGATGGAGCCATGGATGCGGCCAATATTTTAAAGCCCGCCCTGGCCAGGGGAGAACTGAGGGCCATTGGCGCAACTACCCTTAACGAATACCAGAAATTCTTTGAAAAAGACAAGGCGCTGGAACGCCGTTTTCAGAAAGTGATAATCGATGAACCCAGCGTGGAAGATGCGGTTTCCATATTGCGCGGCCTCAAGGACCGCTATGAAACCTATCATCATGTGCGCATAAAAGACGAAGCGATCATTGCCGCAGTGGAATTATCGCACCGCTATATCACTGACCGTTTTTTACCCGATAAGGCCATTGACCTTATCGATGAAAGCGCCGCGAAACTCCGATTGGAAATGAACAGCATGCCCGAGGAACTCGATAAGTTGGAACGGCAGATCAGGCAATTGGAAATTGAAAGGGAAGCCATTAAGCGGGAAAGCGATGAAATAAAACTGAAGGAATTGAATACCGAGATCTCCAACCTTTCGGTTCAGCGGGATACGTTTAAAGCAAAGTGGCAGCAGGAAAAGGAAGTGGTTGAGAAGATACAGAATGCAAAAGCAGAAATCGAGAACCTTAAACTGGCTGCTGATAAAGCGGAAAGAGAAGGCGATTATGGTAAAGTGGCCGAGATACGTTACGGAAAGGTGCAGGAGCAGGAAAAGATCATTGAGCAATTCTCACAACAGTTGGCTGAAGTGAACGAAAAACGTTTGCTCAAAGAAGAAGTGGATGCCGAAGACATAGCGGAAAACATCGCCAGGATGACGGGTATTCCCGTTATGAAAATGCTGCAAAGCGAATGCGAGAAATTATTGCACCTGGAAGAGGAATTGCACAAAAGGGTGGTGGGACAGGACGAGGCCATTGAAGCCGTTTCGGATGCTATCCGCCGGAGCCGGGCGGGATTACAGGATCCAAAAAAGCCCATCGGGTCCTTTATTTTCCTGGGAACCACGGGTGTGGGTAAAACGGAACTGGCCAAGGCCCTGGCTGAATACCTCTTTGATGACGACAGTATGATGACAAGGATCGACATGAGTGAATACCAGGAGAAACACAGTGTCAGCAGGCTTGTTGGGGCTCCTCCCGGCTACATAGGGTATGAAGAAGGCGGGCAATTGACCGAGGCGGTGCGGCGTAAACCTTATAGCGTTATCCTACTTGACGAAATTGAAAAGGCACATACTGACGTTTTTAACGTATTATTGCAGGTGTTAGACGATGGTCGGCTGACCGATAATAAGGGTCGTATGGTTAATTTCAAAAATACGATCATCATCATGACCAGTAATATGGGAAGCCATATTATCCAGGAAAATTTTGAGAAGGTAACGGAAAAAAACAAGGAGGAAGTGGTTGAAAGGACGAAGGAAGAAGTATTGACCCTCCTGCGACAAACCATCCGCCCCGAATTTTTGAACCGCATCGACGAGGTCATCATGTTCCAGCCTTTGATGAAGAAGGAGATCAGGGGCATCATTCAGATACAACTGGATAATTTGAAACAACTGGTAGCCCAAAGCAGTATCAACCTTCAGTTCAGTGAGTATGTGCTGGATTACCTGGCCGAAAACGGTTACGACCCTCAGTTTGGCGCAAGACCTTTGAAAAGATTGATCCAGAAAGAGATCGTGAACGGCCTGAGTAAAAAGATACTGGGCGGCGATATTGACAAACAGCGTCCGGTGCTGGTAGATGTTTTTGACGGAACCATGGTGTTCCGAAATGAGGCCCCGGAACCAGAGATGAAAAAAGCAATAAAAAAATAGACAAGGTGCATTTAGTAATGAAGGCATCACTTTAATAATAACATGTTGCCCGGCAACAGACAAACACAGACAAACACATGGCAATGAAAGTAAAAGAGGTGGTGGAGATCATTCCACCCAAGGATATTTTTGTAGGCAACCCCGATGCAACCGTAACATTGATGGAATTTGGCGAATACGAAAGTGAGGACTGTGCAAAAGCGAATGAAGTGGTCAAAAAATTACTGGATGAGTTTGAGGGTAAGATTCGTTTCCAGTTCCGTCATTTTCCATTGACGCGAATACACCAGCGCTCCATGAAGGCCGGCGAGGCGTCCGTAGCAGCGGCCCAGGTGGGTAAGTTCTGGGAGATGCACAATATCTTATTTGAGAACCGCCGCCAGCTGGGTACTACCAGCCTGAAACTGTATTCAAGAGAAGCGGGTATCAGCAATAAACATTTCCTGGATGAACTCATCAACTCAACCTATGGCTGGCAGGTGCGCAACGACCTGAATGAGGGTATTGAAAGGGGCGTGCGTGAAGTACCGGCATTCTTTGTGAACGGCGAAATGGTAGCGGGTAAGCCCACTTTCGAGAACCTGAGCAGAGATATTGAACTGGCGCTGAAAAAAGTAAAGAAAAAAGCCCCTGTAAAACAAAGGGCCTGATCAAATATTTGAGACCTTCTCATGATAAAGTTTACATCATTCAACAGGTGTAAACTTTTTTATTTTAATCCGCTTCCACCGCATAAACGGCCAGTCCCTTGCCGTTCACTTCTATCGTTACCGGGTAGTCGCCTTCTTCAAATTTAAAGGAGAAACTGAGCTGGCCTTTGTCGAATGCAAAAGGGACATCTTTCAGTTTCTGTTTTTTCAATTCACCGATCCGCAGCGATATTTTTGAGATGTTTGCTTTGAGGTCAACGGTGAAACTGAAGCTGGAAGGCTGGCCTGCCTTTACTTTCAGCTTCCCGGTACCCGGCGTGAATTTTTTTAGACCCAGTTCATAAGCCATGGCCCTGATCAGGGGCAGTGCATAAAAATCTTTTTTATTTTTTGGTGCCGCGCCCAGTTTCCAGGCCTCGTTATCGGGATAATGCTGCCAGTTGAAAATGGGTTTATCTGCAAAAAAATACACATCATTGTAAAAAGGGGTATAAACTTTCATGTCGGCATCGGTAAAGCCGCTTCCCCAGGCGGGATCCACGTAGAACCAGTCATCGGGGCTTTGCCCCAATTGTACCACGGCCCAGGAATGATTGATATCTGTTTTTGAATCTTCAATTTGTTCGGGGTTCATCTTCGCATAGCCATCGGGGATAAGGCAGCGGATATTGGCACTGCTGCACATGTCCTGGAAGAGGGCGGCATAACCTATACCCACCGCTTTCCGGTACAGCAAAACTTCGGTAGGGGTGTTTTTTTGTGTGTTGCCGCTCCGTCCGGCCTTGCAGTCATAACTGATATTATATGCGATCCAGTCGAATATGGCCCTGGCCTTATCGGTCTTGTCCGTAAAGGGTTTGGTAACAATGGCGCTGATGGTGCCCATGTTCATGCTGTCCAGGGAGCCGAGTTTTTTTACATAGGCGTCCACTAATTTAAAATCCTTTCCATTGGTTTGCGCTAATCCATTTAACACGACACAGAAAAGAAGCACAAAGGATAAGGGTATGCATTTATTCATCATCGAATAAAATTACGCATCAAAAAGTTAATAATTCCTCAAATGGATGTCAAAGGTTCCGCTTATTTAAAATCAAACAGTGTTGCCGTAAATACGCATCTTTCTCTTTTTTTAAAGAGGGCCTTCCAGTTGCCGTTGTAACGGATCAGCACGGGCACCAGATATTGGCCATACCGGCTCAGGCGGACTTCCATCTGTACCTTGAAATCATATACCAGGGCATCATAGCTCAGGCTGTAATTTCGGGCCACCACATCAAAGGTCCGGTCATCGAACCAGGTGGTCATTTCATCCACAACCACGTCGCTGCCATACCCGGGTTTTACCTTTTGCCTGAACACATAGCAACTGGTATTGTCGCGGATATCCATGTCAATGCTCATGTCGTAGCGGCTGGCCATATCATCGTCATAGATCGCGGTCTTGTTGCTGAGGAAGGGAATGCCGCTTATCTTTTTGCCGGGATTGAAGAACAGCATTTTGAGTTGCTCTTTATGCTTTTCCAGTCCGCTTTTACCGGAGGTGCTGAACTCCCTTCCGGCCACGATATTGTTTTCACCGCAAACGGAATCTTTGGTGAAGAACAGGGAGGCATAGAGTTGTGTGGTATAATAATTGAAATTATGGTCGGCGTCATAGATGTCGCCGGTGGTTTGTTCTTCCAGCGTTTGCATCCTGCGGCAATTGTTGTTTCGGAGCTGCATGGTTTTGCTGTGCAGGGTGGCTTTCGGGTCCCCGTCGCTGTTATTCAGGCGGATGTCATTGATGGCGCTGAACTGAAGGATGTGGAGGTTTCGGAAAGCCTTGTAGAAAGAGCTGTCGTTCCTGATGCGCCGGATAAATGCCGGTACGTTCAGCTTGTCGTTGATCACAACCTCGCTCAGGGTAATGGTCTTTTTGCCGATCAGCACGATGCTGTCACCGGTTCGCTGGGCATGGGCGCTTGTGATGAGCGATACGCAAAAAAAAGCAGGTATGATCTTTTGAATCATACCTGCAAATTAGATTTATCTTTCTTAAAAGAGTTTACCTATTCTTTTGTTTTTGCCTTTTCTCCCTGTGTGGGTTCAACAGGATTTTTAACCACTACCGGTTTAACGGAAGGCGCGATCTCATCAGCGGTACGCGGCGTGCTCAGCTGGTTGGTATTGCCATTGCCCTGGCCGGGTTGTGTTTTAAGCTGTGGCACGAACTCCGTTTTTGCAGTGGTAGCCGTTACCGGGCTTGTTACAACATTGCTGCTATTGACAGTTTTGTTTGCCGGAACATCTATGCTCGTTGCTTTTCCCGTGCCCAGGTCAACCGGGTTGACGGCGATCTGAGGCAGTTGCACGTTTTCTTTGGCTACTGGCTTATTCACATCAACAGGTTTTGTATCCCATGCTGTTTTAGCAGTTGAAGCAGGTAAAGTCGGCGCCTTCATCATATTGTTTTCAACGGCTGCTTTGGCTTCCTGCTGCTGTTGTTTGGCTTTCTCTTCTGCTACCCATTGGCTGTAAGGCTTGCCATTGATGGTAGGCTCCGTGTGTTTGCCCGTATTGGTTGCTGTTGCCGGTGCGTTCTGCGCAAAGGACACCGTGCAGGCAATCGCGAGTGACAAGGTTAAGATTGAATATTTTTTCATGTTTATTATTTTTATTTTATGATGTTGTTTTTAAATTATTTATGCAGGAATTGAACAGAAAAATGGTTGCCATTATAATTACCAATAGACTGGGTCGCTCCGGAAATTTGCTGAACAGCGATCTTTATCCTGTCATTTACATTGAACCTCCTGGAGATATTAACAGCATTGCTTAAAAAATCTCCGGCAACTGCTGTATTTCCCGATTGTGCAATTGCGGTGCCGCCATTTAATAAAACAGACATATAGTTCGCGGAGGAATTTGCAGTAAATGCATTCCAGAAAATATGTGCTTCCACATTGTAAACACCGGCTTTTGTAATGGTATATTCGCCGGTTGCGCCATTGTAATTGCCTGGTCCGCCTTCTTCACTGATAATATTTGCCCAGTCAACGATCGTTGTTGTGGCCCCATTTGCAATATTTACCGGTGTATTGTTCATAAACTGTAAAGTGATACCCACATTCTGGCTGTTATTATCCTGCCAGGTGGCATTGCCAAAAGCATCGCTGGTGAGTACCCTTCCGGCTGCTTCATTGATATTCTGGAACTGAACGCCACCATTCTGAGTCCATAAAGCTCTTACAGAACCAGAAAAATAACCACCTATCCCTCCTGTATTGGCAATACCGGCAATACCATAATTACCACCATTACCTACACCAAATACACCCACGGTGCTACCGCCGGCGTAAGTTTGGCCAAGCACACCGTGATTGATGTTCGAAGCGGCGCTTATACCTACACCATTATTACTTGCACCCAGGATACCCGTATTGTTCAATGAATTACCATATATACCTGCGGGGTTCAAAATATTGTAAGTGGATGGAGAAATGGAAACTGAATTCAAGCCAAAATTAGCAAATCCGTTAGCAGCGTTTAATGATGTAATAGCAGATGTTGTATTTGCAGCATTGGTATTAACAAAATTACCCGCACTGGTATTGTTGGCGTTTGCCACATCTAATTTTGCAAGCGGAGCCGAGATACCAATTCCCACATTTGCATTATTGCCCAGAACCAGGCTGTTGCTTGCGCTTACAGATGCAGTAAAACCAATGGCAGTAGCATTGACCAGCGCACCTGAGGCCACATTCGCACCTACACCAAGGGCAGTATTGCCGCTTCCTGTAGTGTTATTGGTAAGAGCAAGTGTTCCTATAGCTGTGTTATTGCCACCGGTAGTGTTGTTAAACAAGGCCTGTGCGCCCATAGAAGTATTTTGAATACCCGTGGTATTAAATGCATTGGCCTGGTAGCTCACAGCGGTGTTGAAGCTACCCGTGGTGTTGAAGAATAAACTCTGGAAACCCAGACTTGAGTTGTTTGAACCCGTGGTATTGCTCCTGTTGTTCAAAAAGCCCACCGCGGTATTGCCACTTCCGCTTGTATTGGTGAAAAGGTTATTGACACCCACGCCGGTATTATTACTCCCGGTTGTAGTTAATGGAAGGTTTACACCACCAAGTGCAGTATTAGAAACACCAGAAGTAAGAAAGATAAGAGCCTGGTGACCGATACCGGTATTAAAATTACCCGTTGGGGCGTTAAAAAATGACTGGTAGCCCCATGATGTATTGATAAGTGCAGGGTCGATACGGCCGGCTACATTATTATTTACCCTAACGTTAAAGGGCACATTATCCGTGGTACCGATAAAATTAGTGCCATCCACTGTTCCCGCATTACCCGTGGTTGCCCAGAAAAGCGGAGCCAGTAAAACTGCGGGGTTGGCCCAGGTGGCGTTACCTACCGCGTCTGATTTCAGGATCCAGTTATTGGCTTCGTTGATGCCGGTCATCTGAACCTTACCAGCGGTCCTTAAAGCGCGGCTGGTTGCACCGCCATTATTATCGAGGAAGTATCCAGCAAAGCCACCGGCGTTGTAGTTATTACCCCTAACAGCAGCACCGCCTGCCAGGCCGCCTGATAACAGGTCGGCATAAACGCCGGCACCCCAGTTAGCGCCACCGTTACCTGTGGCATAACCATAAACGCCCCAACCGGAACCGTTATGGCCGCCCCATACACCGATACCAAAATCGGTATTACTATTATTATTACCCCTGAGGCCCGTTGAATTTGCCGAGCCGGTAGTGGTAAGCATATTACCCGTGATGGCGCTGACATTGCCATTTAAAGTACTGTTGCTGGCTTCCAATGTAGCCAGAGTACCAGCTGTATTGGTGCTGGTGAAGAAACCGGCGCGGCCCAAACCGTTGGTGGTGGACTGCACAGCATTACCTGGATTGGTTAATGCATTATTAATTATAAATAAACCGGCACCCTGGGTTCCTGTGCTTGTAGCCCGGATTGCCCAACTGGGACTAACACCATTGGTTGAAGTTTCAATGGCATTGGCTGTACTTGCCGGATTATTTACCTGGAACCAGCCTGCGCGGCCTGTTCCTGAATTCACTACATTGATACCATCACCAATACTATTGGTAGTAACCGCTACCGTTGCATTGGTATTGCCCGCAGTTGAATTCTGGAAAAGCGCTGAATTACCCGTAGCGGACCTGCCATAAACACCCACACCGGATGTTGCGGCCGTACCCCAAACACCATAACCACTGTTGGTTTCTCCAATGACTGACCAACCCGTAGGGGTTGTTCCATACACACCATAACCAGAACCGTTTTGAGAACCCCAGACACCGATGCCACTACCGGTAGTACTATTGCTATTACCCCTAACGGCTGAAGAAAAACTACCGCCGCCTGCTGAAGTAAGGGTTCCCTGAACACCAACTGCATTTGCATCCGTACTGGCACTGGAGCCAAACAAGGCGCCGAATATGCCGGTAGTTGATGTATTGGTCATGCTGATCATCGGGCTGCCCGGAACACTCTGTGTTTTTATTAAAGGAATTAATATTTGCGGATTGGGATAAGTTCCTGTGAGGTCGCCACCGGCTGGGCCGATAGGCGCTGCACCGCCTGCATTCAATGCGTAGGGAACACTCACCATCTGGGTAACACCCACATTGATGAAGTTGCTGCCTCCGGCAGGATCCAGTTCAACCATTAAATATTTATTGCCGCTTCCTGCGCCAAATGCGGTCCAGTTAACGCCAGCGATCGTTCCGGTCTGTGCCAGTACGCCGGGGCTTCCCAGCACTACAGTGAACAAACCGAATGCGTTGGTAAAAACGTTCCTTTGCTCCATGTAAACTACAGCGCCGGAAGGGGTACCGGTTAAGATACTCAGTCTTACGCCAATCAGTTGACTTGGAATTACATTACCCACGGCATTTCTTGCCACACCCTGGTAATTCATCAGGTTGGGTGACTGGGCCATGGTGAGTAACGTAACAACAATACTTGTTATCGTTAATAAAAGCTTTTTCATGTGTAGAATGGTTTTAGTTTTGATAGTTTTATTTCTAAAGATTTTTTACAGTGCTTATTTAATTTTTTGAACCTTATAAGTTCCGTTCTTGGCGACAGAATTACCCGTAGGCGTTAATTGAATGTTCAGGAAATACTGTCCGCTCGGATAACGGGTCAGGTCCATTTTTTCAATACGTCCCGTACCGAAGTAATCGAACTGCTTAACGGCAAGGTTACTTCCTGCCTCGTCAAAGAGTTGGAGGGTGACTTTACCCTTTTGTTTGCTGAAGAAATCGATTTCAAGCCAGTTTGGCGTTGGATTAGGGAGGATCTTTATCTCGTCTCTGTCCCATACGCCGGTATTGTTAATTGTTGCCGGGGTATTTGTACCCGGTTGCAATACACCATTGGTCACTACTAAATTTGATGAAGAGATCATGGTTTCAATAGCCGTGGCCTCACCAAAACTCCATTCAAAACGGTAATAGCCGAAGATATAAGTACCTCCGGTGGTGTTTAGAATGGAAGGAGTAACACTTTGCGAAAAAGAAGCAGCAGAGAAAAAAATACCAACTGTAAAAAATAGGAGTTGTAATTTTCTCATAAGCGATGTTTAAATTGTTAGTGGTTAATTTCCAACACTAAAGTAAAGGCATTTTTTGATAATTACAATACTCTAAAGAGGGTATTTTTTTTAAAATGTGTAAAACTTGTAATTATATGGGAATTATGCAGTTGTACGGAAAGTTCCGAGATCACGGAAAGGGCTATGTGAATGGGGGTTTATTTGGGGAAAACCATGCGGTAATCCACTTTGATCCTGCCCCTGGAAATATCTTCCAGTTTGCCTTTCAGGAGTTTTCTTTTCAGCGGCTTCAGGTAATCGATGAATAATTTTCCTTCAATATGGTCGTATTCGTGCAGGATGATGCGGGCCGTTAGCCCGTTGAAGGTGCTGGTATGGGACTGAAAACCCTCATCCATGTACTGCAGGGTGAGGGATTCATTCCTGTACACATCCTCCCTTATTTTAGGGATGCTGAGGCAACCTTCGTTATAGGCCCATTCGGTTCCGTTCATTTCCAGGACATGGGCATTGATGAAAATGCCTTTAAAACCGGGCTCATCTGGGTATTGGCCTTTTTCATCCTCATCCTGGTTGCGGAATATCTGCTCACTGTCGATCGTGAACAGGCGGATATCCCTGTTCACCTGCGGGGCTGCCAGCCCAACACCATTGCTGTTGTACATGGTTTCCCACATGTCCGTGATGAAGTTCTCCAGTCCGGGGTATTCGGGGGTGATGTCTTTACATACCTTTCTAAGGATGGGGGAACCGTAAGCGACTATCGGAAGGATCATTTGTTGAAGGTTGAAAGTTGATGGTTTGCAAAATTAGCCTAAAACACGAATCCAGCCATGCGGTAATGGAACAATTATCCAATTGATTGCAGGTATTCCTGCAGCATGATGGTTGCGGCGATCTCATCCACCAGGCCTTTGTTGCGGCGGTCTTTTTTCTTCATGCCCATTTCCAGCATGGCGTCTTTGGCCATTTTGGAAGTATAGCGCTCATCCACGGTCTTCAGGGGCATTTCGGGGAAGGCCTTCTGTATTTTTTTGATGGCGGTTTCCACCAGCGGTGTTCCATGGGTGTCCGACTCGTCCCAATTCTTTGGTAGCCCGATAATGATAAGTTCCACTTTTTCCCGCAAGAGATAATCTTTTAAAAAGGGGAGAAGGGTTTTCGAGTCGATGGTGGTGAGCCCCGTTGCAATGATCTGCAGGGGGTCGGTCACTG
>JAYWAZ010000138.1:0-15850 GCA_043781975.1 Bacteroidota bacterium | reverse complement strand
GTAGAGAAGGGATTTTTTGGTGAATAAACCGATTTACTAATAATTAATAAAATATAACGGGGTAAGCCGAAAACCCGAAAGAGAGTAAGCATTCAATTAAAATAAAAACAATGAAAACGAAATTAATTTCAATAATGATGTTAGCAATATTGCTATTGGCGCTCTTAGTTCCAAAGATTGGAAAATGTGGCGGGCCGGTCATTATCAGCGGACTGGATATTGAATACGGGCTCAGACCAACATATGGTAATGATGCCACGCATGGAACTATTTTGATGTGGAAAAATGTGATCAATACCGGTATATTAACGAACGTTACCAGCTGCGGATCCCTGGTAAATGCCGCCGGTAACATCCTGGTAATTGGCGGAGGTAAAGGAGCGGTTGGCGCAGATGAAATGACAACCTTCTGGACACAAATTGGGATAGCTTTATCGCGAGGCATTACTTTTGTTCATGACGGCGCAGTTTCATCCCAATCATTCTCAGGATTTTCCATGATCGTTGTTTGCAATGCTGATTGGGGTGTAGGAAAATTAACCCCTGCAGAATTAACTGCAATTTCTGCGAGGCAAAATGATATTGCCAGCTTTGTCAATTGCGGCGGCGGGCTCTTTGCATCATCCTGTAGCGTTGCGCCCGTGTATGGATACATTAATATTGGCTCTCCTTCGCTTGTAGCTGTTTCCAGTGGCGGAACCACTTCAACACCAACAGCATCAGGAACAGTAATGGGTATACCCTCTGTATACGGCCCCTTTCATAATACATTCAGCCAATGGCCCAGTTTTTTATCCGTGCTTTCCACACTTTCAGGTAACCGGGCTTGTATACTTGGGGGTAAAAATGTAACCATTCCTCCCCCGTCTGACCCCTGCTGCCCCCCATGGTCTAAAGACCTCCTGAAAAACATGATGTTTTACCAGGGTTCAGGCTCCATATCCGATCCGTATACAGTACATTTTCAACCAACAACCGCATTGAAGAACCAGTTGCAGGCATATATCAATTATCTTCATTCGTTGAATACCACGATGACAGGAATTACGATCGAATTTAAATTATTCGACCAGGGAACGGGAAATGTTGCCAGTACCGGCGGACCACAAGTTGGCGCTACGTCCACGGTGACCTGGAACTGGAATACCACAGGCATCGGTAACCCGGTTGTTCCGGGGTTCTTTACAGGATTTCCCATGCTAGTAGGCACCTGGTACACAATTCATACCAGGGTATATCTTGAAAACGGGCAAAGCTTTTTTCCTGCAAGCTGTGCCAATAACGATATCAATGCAAGGGTCCAGGTTATGAATGCTGCCCGGGCAAGCGGCGCACGGATGCTTGAGTTCAGTGACGGAAAAAAACTAATCTATAGCATTCCGCTTGAAAAAGATCCAAACGGGATTAAAAATACTCCTTAAATTAAATAAAAGTATTTTCAACAAAGGGGGTTCGTGTAATAGCGACCCCCTTTTTATTTGCCCCCATCCCTTAAAGGGGACGTTATGAATTCTGCTCCCAGCATTAACCAACCTATCATTGGGAGTAAGCTATTGAACGAAAATTTAATTTATGAAACGAGAACTGTCCCCTCTCTTTAAGGAGAGTGTTGGGGTGAGGTAGCATCCCGTATCTTTCCTCATTCTTAGCTTTTCCCTTCGACACGATCCTCCCCATTTCCCAATCAACCCAAAAGTTTTGATTTATGAAAATATTTTTTATTTTTATCCCGTTAACCCTGCCAGGTAATGGCCTGCAGGATGCAGGTTATTAGGCAGAAATTGATAAAAGTGAAAATTAAGGATCAAGTGAATAAGGTGCATACACGCATCGTGATCTATGCTAAGGACATTATGAATATAACCGGAAGAGGCGAAAGAACAGCGAGGCAAATGATGGCCGATATCAAAAAAAAGTTTGATCGTACATCCCGCGGAGGGATCAATATTGATGACTTTTGCAGCTATACCGGTTTTAAACAGGAAACAGTCAGAGCAAGTTTGATATGACACGATAATAGAATTTTATGGTAAAACAATTAGAGAGGGGCCCATCGGGCCCCTCCTTATTTTCGGTAATGGCAGGGTACTGCCATGCACCTTCCATGCAACTGCTTCGCAACTCCTTCGAGAAGCCACCGAAGGTTCTCGAAGGAGTTGCATGGAAGTCTCGAAGCAGTAGCGAAGAAAATGCTTACCTGAAGTAAAGGATCAGCATTTGGGGTTATGCAAAAACCTGCAAAATGATACCTTTTTATGCAGTTATCTGCAACACATTTTGAATCGCCTCTTCGCCGGTATATATTTGCTTTTGCAGGATGGAAATGGCGCCGTTTAGATCCTGCGACAAACAATTTTTATAACAACTAAATTTAAATATGATGGCAAAGTTTGAAGTTGGAGTTCTGAGGAACTTCGAAGGAAAAGTAGGCACCGTGGTAGGTGCAAAATGGAAGGGTATCGAGTACATGGGTCACAAAGGTCGTAAAAGAAAAAAGGATAAACTTTGCCAAAGTTTTAAACTTTGGGAAAGTTGTATCTATCCTTACTTTCCCCTGTAATCATAAGGCAGCATATCCCCCATTTTTTCCCAGGCCCAGTAGTTGTTGATGATGATATCGTGCTGATCGAAATAATAGCCATTCTGTTCAATGCTGATGGTTTCCTTTGGCAAAAAGGATAAAATGGACAGCTCAAATTTTGGATTGGCCTCAGGGTTGGCCTCCAGGTAAGCGCGGGAAGGTGTTTCATTCTTATAGATCACCGCCACATTTTGCTGGTTGGGCAGGATGTCGACGGTATGGGTACTGTCGTCCATGGTATAATTCATCCCGCCGTAGAAATTCAGGACGGGAACGGACCTTTCCTTATCATTGAAATTGATGAGGAACTGTATCTCAAAGCCCTCTTCCTTTAATTTTTTACTGTAGAGGCTCCGCATAAAATGCAGGATGGAACCCTGGTAGGCCACCAGCCTGGCCGCATCCCATTTCGCCCGCTGCTCTTCATTGGCCGGCTGCATCTCTTCAAATAAAGGATAGCCGGTGTACTGGCTCAGCTGGGTACCGTATTCATGGGTGAAAGAATCCAGCGTATACTTTATCGTGTATCCCAATGCGTTATTAACGATCACCAGCGGTTCAGAGGCCCGCACCTTCAGACGGTCCCTTTTCTTGTAATAATAGAATTTCAGCGCCTCCTTATTTTTAATGATACACTGCTTACTGTTAATGGTCTTGCCGAGAAAATTATCCAGAAAAAAATCGCCGTATTTCTCCCAGCCATCGGCCACTTCAGTGCTGCTCCTTACAATCACGTCAGCGAGTTCTTTTTCCTTTTGTTTTAATTCGATGACGATATCCTTATCTCCTGCATCGGTGGCGGATATCCTCCTGGTTTCCGTCTGGTAGCCGGTGAAAGTGACCACCAGGTCGTATCCACCGTTGGGTAATTCCAGTCTAAAATTCCCTTCGGCATTGGTGGCCGTGCCAATGGTGGTGTTTTGCGCAAATACGGATGCAGCCTGTAAAGGAAGCTTCGTCTGGGCATCAATTATTTTACCACTGATGTAATAAGTGGATTGGGAAGAAACGGAAGTTGAGATAATAATGGAAAGTAAAAACGGTATGATTTTTTTCATTTGATATTTGTTCAATTAATTACTATGAGATCAAAATAGTATGTTGAGATGCTTCGTGCCTCAGCATGACAGTCTCCGTAGGAAGGCAAATTTACATCAACGACTGTTAAGCTTTTGTTGAAATGCGGCGCAGGTATCCGTAATGGTCTCTTCAATGGGCCTATAACTAAAGCCGGGCAGGAATTTTTTTAACTTACTGTTGTCGAAATGCACTTTCGCCATCGCGGTAGCAGCCGTTTCTTTTGTGATCAGGGGTTCTTTACCGTTAAAGCGGCTCTTCCATTTTTCGAGGCGCCATACCAGCTTTGCAAGCATGGGAGTAACTTTTTTATGCGGTGGTCTTTTACCAAATGTCTTAGCGATCAGATCAAACATATCCCGGAAACTCCGGTCTTCCGCGCTGATGATAAAACGCTGGGCGCTGATATCGCTCTCCATCAATTGAATCATGGCCTTCGCAACATCGCGAACATCCACGAACCCCGTCATGCCTTCGGTATACCAGGGAAACTCTTCATATACGCTTTTAAATATCCTCGAACTGCCCCCTTCCCAATCTCCGGCGCCCAGTATCATCACCGGGTTCACCATCACGGCATTAAGACCTTCGCCAATGCCGCGCCACACTTCCAGTTCCGCCAGGTATTTACTTTGACCGTAACGGCTGTTACTGGTCTCTTCCGTCCAGTTCATGGTTTCATTGATGGGTTCATTTTCGCGTATGCGTCCCAGTGCGGCCACCGAGCTCACGTGCACCATCTTCTTTACCCCGGCGTCGAGTGCAACATTCACCACATTGGCCGTGCCTTCAATATTGACCTGGTAGAGTTCCCTTTTTCTTTTTGGATTGAAGGTCACGATCGCTGCGCAATGATATACCTGGTCAATTCCCTGCATCGCTTCCTCCAAACCAATTACGTCAAGGATATTACACTGGATCTGTTCAAGCTGGTCATTATGAATATCCGGCAACGGTGTTTTATTATAGAGGGCCCTTACCTGCTTCCCCTGCGCAAGTAACTGGCTGAGCAATTCTTTCCCGAGTAATCCTGCGCTGCCGGTAACCAAGATCATGATTAAGAATTAAAAATTAATAATTAATAATTTTTTATGCGCGAACTGTAAATTTTTTAACGCACAGTTCAACAATCAAATAAGCGCTCCAAAAAAATAAATACTACTCAAATTATAAGGAATTATTAATTTTAAATTACTAATTCCTACTCGTATTGATAGAAACCTCGCCCCGTCTTCTTTCCCAGTTCTCCCTTTGCCACTTTATCGATCTGGAGGGATGAGGGCTTAAAGCGCTCTTCGTGATCAAATGCCTCGTACATGGATTGAGACACGGCCAGGTTAACATCCATACCGATAAGATCCATCAATTTAAAGGGACCCATCTTAAAACCTGTTGCTTCCATGATGGCATCCACTGTTTCAAAAGTAGCAATGCCGCTTTCTACCAGTTTCATCGCCTCCAGGTAATAATGCCGGGCCACGCGGTTCACGATAAAGCCGGGGGCGTCCTTACACCTTACCGGGGTTTTATTCATTTGCAAGCAAAGTTCAAAAACAGTGGCAGCCACGTCCTCCGCGGTCTGGTCGCCCCTTACCACTTCCACCAGTCTCATCAATGGTGCAGGGTTAAAGAAATGCATGCCCACCACGCGTTGGGGATGAACAATTCCTTTTTGTATCTCAGAAACGGAAAGAGACGAAGTGTTCGTAGCGAAGATCACTTCAGCATGATTCACTTCGGCCAGTTGGTTGAAGATGGAAACCTTAGCCTCCGTTTTTTCAACGATGGCTTCAATGACCACGTCGGCGAGGCAATCATTCGTATCGGTGATGAAGCGTATCCGTTCAAAAATATTTTCTTTTTCGGATGCGGTGATCTTTTGTTTGTCGACCAGGAACTGAAGATTTTTTTGGATACCGGATCTTGCTTTATCAAGCACTTCGGTATTGATGTCGAACAGCAGGGTATAGAAGCCGCTTTGCGCCGATACCTGTGCGATACCGCTGCCCATGGTGCCAGCGCCGATGACGCAGATGGTATTGATTGATGGAGGCATACCCTGTCTCCGCCGCGGCGGAAGACTTAGATTTAATGTTAATAAATTCTATTCAAAAATGCTTTTAAATTCTCCGGAGGACCAGGTTCGACAGGAGGCTGAAATATTACACCGCACCCGTAAACTGTTTTAAAAACCGCACATCATTTTCGCTGAAGAGGCGTAGGTCCTTTATCTGGTATTTAAGCATGGTTATTCTTTCGATCCCCATTCCAAAAGCGAAGCCGGTGTATTTGTTGCTATCGATACCGCAGTTGTCCAGCGCATTGGGATGCACCATGCCACATCCTAAAATTTCCACCCAACCCGTCTTTTTACAAACACTGCAGCCTTCACCGCCACAGATCAGGCAGCTGATATCCATTTCAGCGCTGGGCTCAGTGAAAGGAAAATAACTGGGGCGAAACCGGACCTTCACTTCCGAACCAAACATTTCCTGAACAAAAAAATACAAGGTCTGCTTCAGGTCGGCGAAAGAAACATTTTCCGCGATGTATAATCCTTCCACCTGGTGAAAGAAACAATGCGCCCGTGCGCTAATTGTTTCATTACGGTAAACCCTGCCCGGGCAAATGATGCGGATGGGGAGTTTCCCTTTTTCCATTTCACGCACCTGCACACTGGAGGTATGCGTACGTAAAAGCCAGTCGGGGTTTTGGGAAATATAGAAGGTATCCTGCATATCACGTGCAGGGTGATGTTCGTGTAAATTGAGTGCTGTAAAATTATGCCAGTCATCCTCGATCTCCGGCCCTTCGGCAACAGCAAAGCCTAAACGCTGAAAAATAGTGATGATCCTGTTCCGGATGAGGCTGATGGGGTGCCGGGAGCCCAGGGGAAGGGGGTCACCGGGTAAGCTAAGGTCAGGTTCGTTGTTTGTTGTTTGTTGTTTGTTGTTTGCGGAAGAAGCGTTCAGTTGCTCATAATGCTTTTCAGCAAACTGTTTGAATTCATTGAGCAACTGGCCGGCTTCTTTCTTTTGTTCGGCCGGTACATTTTTCATTTCCCCCATGATGGCTTTCACCAGGCCCTTCGTACCCAGCCATTTGATACGGAAAGTTTCCGCGTCACCATTGCCATCCGCGGATATCTCTTTTTTATACCCATCGATCAACTGTAACAACTTTTCCATGCGGCAAAGATAAGGAACTTAGGCACCGGGGCGGAATCTGGCTTAACCAAAATTTAGCAATTCATTTATTTGATAAATGGTTAATTTTAACTTCTAAATATTAAAACTATGGCTTTTTTTAAATCGGGAAACCCAACCTTAGCTGAGAACAGGTTTAAGGATACGGTGCTGGACAAGGTGGTGAATCATGAAAATGCCATGACCGTAAGGGGAACGCTTAACAAATTTGGTTTTCTGTTTTTAATGGTGATGGGTACGGCCTTTTATTCCTGGAGGGAATTTGCCCGCGGCGAAAATGTTATGCCGCTGATACTGATCGGAGCAATAGGCGGCCTGGTGGTAGCCATCATCATCATGTTCAAAAAAGAATGGTCGCCATACCTGGCACCCGGTTACGCCTTACTGGAAGGCCTGTTCCTTGGCGCCATATCCGCTTATTATAATGAGGCATTTGCCGCAAAAGCGCCAAACATTATCATGAATGCGGTGGGACTGACCTTTGGTACCGCCATCGCGATGTATTTATTATACAGCTTCCGGATCATCAGGGCCACACAAAAATTCAGGGCGGTCATTATTACCGCAACCGCGGGGATCGCGGTCTTTTACCTGATATCTTTCACGCTGAGTTTTTTTGGAATACAGATCCCCTTCCTGCATGAAGGCAGCGCAATGGGAATCGGATTTTCCGTTTTTGTAGTGGCGCTTGCCGCATTGAACCTGATTCTTGATTTTGATATGATAGAACAGGGTGCCGAACTGGGCGCCCCAAAATATATGGAATGGTATGGCGCTTTTGGATTAATGGTAACGCTGGTTTGGCTATACCTTGAGATCCTGCGATTGCTTTCTAAGATATCGAGCAGGAATTAAATGAACAGATTTTTTTGCTAAGCGATCAAAAGAGAGAAGGAGTAAAAAGAGTAGTGCCCCCGGGATTTCGGGGGTATTTTTTTAAAGTTCTGCCAGTAATACCTTTACTTTTTCTTCGATAAGGTCCCGCACTTCATTGAACGGTTTGGGTTCCATGTTCTTTGGATCGGGTATCTGCCAGTCAATGAATTTTTTTGCAGGCATCCAGGGGCAAGCATCTCCGCAACCCATGGTGATCACCACGTCAAAGGGGGCGTATTGTTTTATTGCATCCAGACTTTTGCTTTCATGTTTGCTAAGATCATAACCTGTTTCTTTCATGGCATCGACCGCTTGGGGATTAACGACACCGCTTGGTTTGCTCCCGGCACTGTATGCTTTCATATTTCCCCCCCCATGCATGATTGCAAAAGCCTGGCTCATTTGTGAGCGGTTGCTGTTTTCGATGCAGACAAAAAGTATTTTCTTTGGCTCCATCCCCTGAGGGGGAGTTGATTCCATTTTATTCATTTAAGAAAATTAAATTTTTGGCAACATTATTAATTTTACCTTAACAACAGCCACTGCCCGGTTCACAACAATTCCGCTCATCTTTGGCCGGTTTTTCTGCATAGACAGTAATGCTGGTAATTTTTGTTTGGCTGTTTTTATATTGAGCGATCTCTTCAGCACTCAGGTAATTCGCCAAGATATCATCAGGTATGATGATGGCTTTATCTTTTTGCAAGGTGATATGCTCAAACCCGGCCGCCTGGATCATTTCCAGGTACACTTCTTTTTGAACGGCACCCGAAACACAACCTGCGTAAAGTTCTGCCACTTCTTTCCATTTAGCCGGCAGTTCTCCTTCCAGTACAATATCAGAAATAGAAAAATGCCCACCCGGTTTTAACACCCGGAACATCTCGCTGATCACCTTATGCTTGTTGGGCACCAGGTTCAACACGCAATTACTTATGATCACATCGGCAAAATTGCTGGTGACCGGCATGTCGTCAATATCTCCCTGGCGGAATTCCACATTATTAAATCCCAGTTTTTCCGCGTTGACCCTCGCTCTTTTGATCATGGCTTCTGTGAAATCAACGCCGATAACCCTGCCTTTTTCACCCACGATGCGGCGGGCTATGAAGGCATCATTACCTCCCCCGCTGCCCAGGTCGATCACCGTATCACCTTCTTTTATTTTGGCGAATTCGGTGGGGAGCCCGCAGCCCAGGCCCAGGTCGGCATCAGGGTTATAGCCTTCCAGTTGGGTGTAATCATCCGCCATGATATGATACACTTCCTCTCCACAACAGGATGATGTAGCTCCACAACAGGAAGTTGAATTCTGGTCCTTACTTTGTTCCGCGATAGCAGCATACTTCTCTTTTACGAGTGCTTTGATCTGTGATTCGTTGTTCATGATTATATTTTTTATTATGATATTTTTTGTGCCACATCATCTTTATCACGCTCTTCATCAATAATGCAAAGAGCAATTCATTTTAATAAGTGCTAGTCTTCGCCTCAATCTTTCTGTTCCACCTTTTGAAACGTCCGATTATTTCGGGAGAAAGGTGGGGGCTCAGCAACATGCCTTCTTATTCTGCACTTTCAGTTTATTAAACAAAAAACTAAACTCACCCATGAATTTTTCAAAGGCCTTCCAGTTGATGCAATAACAACTACGGGGGCCATCGATGGCTCCTGTGATGAGTCCTGCATTTTTTAATTCTTTTAAATGCTGGCTTACGGTACTTTGCGCCAGCGGCAATATCTCTACGATCTCTCCGCATATACATTTGTTATGCTGCGCGAGCACCTTTAAAATGGAAATGCGGGCAGGATGCGCCAGGGCCTTGGCAAATTCGGCCAGGTCTTGTTCCTTTTGCGTAAATTCTTCTTTTTTATGATTGGCCATAACTATTGGTTAGTTTTTGAAAACTGCAGAATAAGAATTGCTGCAATGTGTTAAAAGGTGTGAGGTGTTCAGCTCTTATACAGTGGATCTTCGCAAACCATTTTTCAAGCGTTCGCTGCAATGTACTTTCGCTGTATTGCTTTACCGGCAGACCGCTGCAGGTGTCTGGTCCTTTATCAGAAAATGTGCCTATCACCATTTTTCCTGAAGGATTTAAGTGTTTGTGTGCAACAGTCAAATAACCGTTGATCTCTTCTTGTTTGGTCAAAAAATGGAAGGCCGCCCTGTCGTGCCAAAAGTCGAATTTCTTTACAGTATCCAGTTCGGTTACATCCGAAACGATCCAGTTTACTTTTACTGCCGCCGTTCCCAATCGAAGCCGCGCCCTGTTGATAGCCGCATCAGAAATATCCAGCACGGTGATATTTTCATAGCCTTCAGCCAGCAGGTGGTCAACAAAATAGCTGTCTCCTCCCCCGATATCAATAACAGCTGCTGTTTTGGAAACCCCCAGCTGTTTTACAAAATCAAGCGAATCCCGGGGTACCTCCTGGTACCAGCTTACCTCCGTAAATTGTTTGGTACTGTAAATCTGCTGCCAATATTGTTTTCGGTTCATTTATTCATCTTATATCGCAAATATACGATAAAAGAAATTAGACCGCCCAATTTTTTTAATGAGCGTTGCCAAAGGTCTTCTTACTCTCTCCCGTCAAGCAGGTTTCCCAGTCCACCCAGTATGCTTCCTTCTTCCTTTCTCTTGAACGTGCCATATTCGATGATGCGACCGGCCAGCCTGCTGATGGGCAGTGATTGCAGCCAAACCTTACCCGGTCCCTTCAGTATGGCGAAGAATAAACCTTCTCCCCCAAACATCCAGTTCTTGATGCCCCGGATGAACTCAATATCAAAATCAACACCCGAAGTATAGGCCACCACACAACCGGTATCCACTTTTATCAGTTCCCCGGCCTGCAATTCCTTTTCCACGACGTACCCGCCCGCATGTGCAAAAGCCAGTCCGTCGCCTTCCAGTTTTTCCATGATAAAGCCCTCACCGCCAAAAATACCCGTTCCCAGTTTTTTCTGGAACTCGATCCCGATGCTAACTCCCTTCGCCGCGCAGAGGAAGGCATCTTTTTGGGCGATGATCTTTCCGTCATAGGCCTGCAGGTCAAATACGATGATCTTGCCAGTGTAGGGTGCCGCGAAACTTACTTTCTTCTTTCCCTGCCCGGTATTGGTGAAAGCAGTCATGAATAAGCTTTCCCCCACCAGCAATCTTTTGCCGGCGCTGAATAATTTGCCCAGGATACTATTGTCCTGCTGCTGGCTGCCATCGCCGAACATGGTCTGCATCTCAATGCCATTGTCCATCATCATAAAGGCCCCGCTCTCGGCGACGGCGGTTTCATTGGGGTCCAGTTCGATCTCTACAAACTGGAGTTCTTCGCCGTAGATCTTGTAGTCGATCTCATGATTATTACGCATAATGAATAAGTTTTACCAAAATTAATAAAGAATAACCTGTTCCGATTCCATTTATTTGACAGGAGGTTGTGATTGTTGCCTGATTTTACGTTTATTTGGGGTTCAAAAATTAATTTTTATGAGAACAAAATTTTTTATCCTCGCAGCCATATTTTTTATTGGCTGTCAGACAGCGATAAGCCAGGCGAAGCTGATTGAGAAAGTTGAAAAAAAGGGAGATGAACTGGTGATCCCCTATTCAAAATACGTGTTGCCCAACGGACTCACAGTGGTGGTACACGAAGACCACAGCGACCCTATTGTATATGTAGACGTGACCTACCATGTGGGCAGTGCACGGGAGGAGATCGGTAAAAGCGGTTTCGCCCATTTTTTTGAGCACATGATGTTTGAAGGCAGCGATCACGTGGGAAAAGGCACACACTTTAAAGTGGTGACTGAAGCCGGGGGCACATTGAACGGAAGTACCAATACCGACCGCACCAATTATTTTGAGACCGTACCCAGCAACCAGTTGGAAAAAATGCTCTGGCTGGAAGCTGACCGCATGGGTTTTTTACTGGACGCGGTAACCCAGGAAAAATTTGAGAACCAGCGCAGTACGGTAAAGAATGAACGCGGACAGAATTATGATAACCGCCCCTATGGCCTGGTCAGCGAATTCGCATCCAAGAATTTATATCCTTATGGCCACCCTCATAGCTGGCTCACCATTGGTTATGTGGAAGACCTGAACCGGGTGAATGTGAACGACCTGAAAAACTTTTTCCTGAGGTGGTACGGTCCAAACAATGCCACGCTGACGATAGCAGGTGATGTAAAAACCAGCGAAGTGCTGAAGATGGCGGAAAAATATTTCAGCTCCATTCCCAAGGGGCCCGATGTACAAAAAACGGTATTGCCGAAAGTAATGGTGGCATCAGACAGGTACGTTTCCTACACAGATAACTATGCAAGGTTACCCATGCTCACAAAAGTATTTCCAACGGTACCCGACTATGATAAAGACCTGGCGCCATTGGCCTGTCTTGCACAGGTATTGGGACAGGGAAAAACTTCCATCCTCTACCAGCAACTGGTAAAATCAAAAAAGGCGTTACAGGCAAGCGCCTTCAGTTCACTCTCAGAATTAGCGGGTGAATTTTCTTTTCGCGTTGTTCCCTACCCCGGCAAATCGCTGGCATCAATGGATTCACTGCTTTCGGCTGCCATGGCAAGTTTTGAAACACGTGGTGTAACAGATGAAGATATCATTAAGTTCAAAGGAGGCATTGAGGCGCAATACATCAACAGGTTGCAAAGTGTTCAGGGCAAAGGAGCTCAACTGGCGTTATTCCAAACCATTACCGGTAACCCTAATAAGATCGGGGAACTATTAAATATGTACCGTGCGGTTACCAAGGAAGATGTGTGGCGTGTTTATAATGATTACATCAAGGGCAAACATAGTGTAACCGTGAGTGTTATAACCAAGGGCCAGGACAAGGATAAAATGATCGCCGCGCCGGATAATTATACCGTTGACGCCAGCAATTATGTAAAACCAAATTACGGCTATGAAGGATTACATTATGTAAAAGGCACGGATAATTTTGACCGGAGCAAAACCCCGGGCAATGGTCCCAACCCGGTGGTAAAAGTTCCCCCCTTTTGGAAAAAAGACATGCCCAATGGCATCAAGATCATCGGCGCGGAGAATACGGAGCTGCCAACGGTTACTTTATCCGTGAGCATTCCCGGCGGTCACCTGGCACAGGCAAATGATACCGCAAAGATCGGCCTTGCGGGCATGGTGGCCAGTATGCTGGGCGAAGACACAAAAAAATACACGGCAGAGCAGATGTCGGTAGAATTGCAAAAACTGGGCAGCAGCATCAACGTGAACAATGATCTGAACAGCATCAACTTTACCGTACAATGTTTAAAAAAGAATGTTGATAAAACATTTGAGCTGCTGCAGGAAAGGATGTTCCATCCCAATTTTACCGAAGAATCATTCGACCGTTTGCAAAAACAAGCCCTTGAAGGATTCAAACAAATGAAATCACAGCCCGCCACCATTGCTTCCAATGTGTATGAAAAACTGAGTTACGGAAACAACAATATTTTGGGCATGAGCGATAACGGTACGGAATACACTATTAAAAATCTTAAGCTGAAGGATGTACAGGACTATTATGATAATTATTTCACTTCGCAGGGAACCAAGGTGGTGATCGTGGGAGATGTAACACAAAGCGAGATTGAACCCAGGTTGACTTTTTTGAACCAGCTTCCCAACAAGAAGGTAAGTCTGCCCAAACCGGGGGCGGTTCCAGCTATTACCAAGACCAGGATCTACCTGGTAGACGTACCCAAGGCGGCACAAACCGAATTCAGGGTGGGCTATGTAACGGGTTTAAAATATGACGCCACTGGTGAATATTATAAAGCGGGCCTTATGAATTATGTACTGGGCGGATCGTTCAACAGCCATCTTAACATGAACCTTCGTGAAGACAAGGGCTGGACCTATGGCGCAAGTTCTTCTTTTAGAGGTAATGAGTACACTGGTAGCTACACGTTCAGTTCCGGTATCAGGGCCGATGCCACGGATAGCGCCCTGATCGAGACCATGAAGGATATTAAGAATTATGCTGCTACCGGCATCACCGCGGATGAATTGAAATTCACCCAGAATGCGATCGGCCAGCGCGATGCCCTGTTGTATGAAACAGGTCAGCAGAAAGCAGGCTTTATCGGAAGGATATTGGATTATAACCTGCCGGGAAATTTTGTACAGCTGCAAAACAAGATCTTATCCTCGATGACAAAAAAAGATATCGACGGGCTGGCAAAAAAATGGCTGGTGAGTGATAAGATGAATATCTTACTGGTGGGAGATAAGGCGAAAATATTACCCGGACTACAAAAACTGGGTTATGAAATTTCCGAACTGGATGTGGATGGCAACAGGAAGGATGCGTATGTGAAATAGATATATTTATTATTATAAAAACGCCCCGGTTTTTAAAACCGGGGCGTTTTTATTGAACGCTACAAATCATTATTCTTATAAGATCAGATAACTTTTGTATTACGGTCCTTCATCAATCCATTCCACACTTTCTTTCGCTGCAATATTTTTACCAGGTACATAATGCCAACAAAGAGGAAGAAAAAGGGTCCTGTAAATCCAAATAGCGCCACATATTTTGTTCCGTAAAATTTTTCCATGGGCCTGCGCAGGCGTTCGGCAATGAGGTACATGCTGGGCACCATGATGAGTGTAAGGAAAAAGGCGAAGATCAATCCGAAAATGATCGTCCAGCTCAAAGGTCCCCAGAACACCACGCTGTCGCCACCAAAGAAAATATGCGGGTTCAGGGTTTGGAAGAAGGATACAAAATCAATATTGAAACCAACGGCCAATGGCAACAAGCCCAGTATGGTGGCCATCGCGGTGAGCATCACCGGGATGATACGGATCTTGCCCGCCTGTATGGCCGCTTCCCGGGTGCGCAATCCCCTGCTCCGCAATTCGTCGGTGAATTCTATCAGTAGTATTCCGTTCTTGATCACAATACCCGCAAGGCCAACTACGCCAACGCCCAGCATGATGGTGGCGATGGTCATGCCGGTAAAAGCATAGCCCAGCAGGACCCCAATCACTGAAAAGAAAATTTCAGTGAGTACGATGAAAGGTTTGCTCATGGAGTTGAACTGCAATACCAGTATCAGGAAGATCAATCCCAGGGCGATGGCCAATGCCGTTCCCAAAAATTTCTGTGTTTCTTTTTCCTGTTCGCCTTGACCGGTTTGTTTTATCGTAACATCATCGGGTATCTTATTCTTCGACCGGAAGTCTGCGATCTTTAAGGCCAGTTCCGCATTCACTTTTCCCGACATGGTAGGGTCGAGCACATTGGACTGGAGTTGTATCGTTCGCTTCACATTTTTACGTGCGATGGCGCCTGAAGTGTTGGTATAGTCGATGGAAGCCACGGCACTCACCGGTATCGATTTCACCATCATGGTATTCATATCCATGAAGGTTATACGCATATTCATGACGTCGGTGATATTGTTGCGCAGCAGGTCGGTATAACGCAACTGTATCTTGTATTCATCCTCCCCTATCTTTAATTTGCTTATTTCCTTTCCGAAAACCGCCGTACGGATTTCCTGTCCGATCTGCCCCGTGGTGAGGCCTTCCTGCATGGCCCTTTCGCGGTCGACATTCACAGTTATTTCCGGGCTGTTGAGGTCCACATCCATCTTTAAATTCTCGATCCCATATACCTGGTTGGTATCGAGATAATGTTGCAGGTTACCGGCTACTTTAGCGATCTCTTCAAACTGGTCGCCAGAGATCTCCACATTCACCGGCGGATCCGTTGGCGGACCGCCATCTTCCTTCGCCACTTCAATATTCGCACCGGGGATACCCTTCATCTGTTCACGAACGGCCTCGATATAAGGCAGTGTATGTTTTCCATTCCGCTTCGCATACTCCACAAATGAAACCTGTATCCTGCCCAGGTTCGGCCGCACGCTCCGGTTATTATCCCTTGGATTGCCGGCGCTGTTCGCCACATTGGCGATGATGCTTTCCACGATACTGCCGGGTGTGCCCGGGTTTTCCTTTTCCAAAACTTTGTATACTCTTTTCTCCAGAACGCGGGTAATGCTATCCGTTGTTTTTATGCTGGTACCCACCGGCATTTTCAGGTACACGTAAATAAAATTAGGATC
>JAYWAZ010000137.1:0-5799 GCA_043781975.1 Bacteroidota bacterium | reverse complement strand
GCGCAGTATTATAATGAATACGATAACAACCAGTCCAAAGCGCTGGAGAATTGCACGAAGGCCATTGAAGCCAATGACAAAGCCTATTACATGTGGCTCTACAAAGCCAAACTGCAGTTCGAAATGGGAGACAACGCAGGTGCGCTGCTCAGTTCCAGCCGTTCTTTGCAACTGGCCAGGGAAGCAAAGAACAATGATTATATCAAATTGAACGAGGAACTGCAAAAAAAATTAAAATAAGGAAGTATTTCACCATGATTGGTGTCGCACCAACAAGAAGTATAAAATATCTTTTAGTATGCAGGTGACTTCTTAAAATAATTATAGATCGAAAAGTATTAGGCCCCAAATCAGGGAACTGAAGCTATTCAACACAGCAGTACTTAGCTAAATCATGGAACCATCCCGAAAACGGGGAGTAATCGTTTTCGGGGGCCCTTTTTTGTTACTTTTTTGGGCAAGTAAAAAAGTAAATCAAAAATTTAATGTGTTTCTCCGTGCTTGGTGTCCCCACCGACCACAAGCATCGAACACCATCTAAAGCCTACATTTCGCCTGATAATTTTCTTTGTCTTTTAAAAAACAATTGAAGTAAACAGCTTAAGAAGATCACCAGCAATGCGCCTATCGCGTTGAGCCACAAAAAAGAAACGATATCCATTTTATATACAAGTATCACCAGCATTTCCGAAATGACGGCAGCAATGAATACCGCATGGCCCCTTACATATCGTATCCCAAGGGCCACCAGGAAAATGCCGAGGATGACCCCGTAAAATAGCGAGCCAAGGATATTCACCGTTTCGATAAGGCTGTTGCCGATATTTTTCGCGAACATGGCGATGATGATGCAGAAGATACCCCAGCCCAGGGTATACCAGTGGGCCACTTTATAATCCTGCAGGTCGGTTTCTTTTTTCACAAAGAATTTTTTATGAAAATCAATGACCGAGCAGGCCGCCAGGGCATTTAATGCGGCGGCGATACTTCCCCAGGATGCAAGGAAAATGATGGCGATGATGAGACCGATCAGTCCCCTGGGCAGGTAATCCATCACGAAACGGAGGAAAATATAATTGTTGTCATTGATCTCTTCTGCGGGTAATGCCGCTTTGAGTACGGTCTTATATTGCGCTCGTACCTGGTTTATTTTTTCATAGCTCCCGTTCTTCAGCGCCTCCGAATAACTGGCTTCCAGCATATTCAATGAATCTTTATAGGAGGTTGACTTTGCGGCCACCACTTTGGTCTCATCAAAATAGACCGGGGCCTTGTGGTACTGGTAAAAAGAAAAGATCAGGATGCCCAGCAACAGGATGAAGAACTGCATGGGTACCTTCACCAGTCCGTTCATCAGCAACCCCCTCCTGCTTTCGCGTATATCCTTCGCCGTAAGGTATCTGCCCACCTGGCTGTGGTCGGTGCCGAAATAGCTGAGCATTAAAAAAAAACCGCCGATGAGTCCGCTCCAGATATTGTATTTGTCCTTCCAGTCGAACCCCTTTTCGGTGAACCCGGTAGTGATGATGTTCATTTTTCCCAGCTTGCCGCTGGTATGAAGGGCGTCTGTAAACCCGATGGCGTCGGGCAATAACTTCACCGCCAGGTACCCCACGATGAAGAGGGCAATTACCACGATGATCATTTGCAGCTTTTGTGTGTGCGCCACCGCCTTGGCGCCGCCGCTCATGGTATAGATGATGAGCAGTCCGCCCATCACCAGGTTGGTGTAGTAGATGTTCCATCCCAGCAATGAACTCAGCACGATGGAAGGAGCATAGATGCTGACGCCGGTGCTCAAACCGCGGGAGAAAAGGAATAAGAAAGAAGTGAGGGTCCTCGTCTTCAGGTCGAAACGCTTTTCCAGGAATTCATAGGCGGTAAACACCCTTAACCCTTTAAAAACGGGTACAAAAAAAATGCTGATAACGATCATGGCCAGGGGTAGTCCGAAATAATACTGAACAAAACGCATCCCGTCGCTGTAAGCCTGGCCCGGCCCGGTCAAAAAAGTGATGGCGCTGGCCTGGGTGCCCATGATACTCAGCAGCACCAGGTACCAGGGCAGGCTTCGGTTGCTTAAAAAATAACCTTCCAGGTTCCTGGTGGTACGGCTCTTGTAAATACCATAAATGATGATAAAGCTTAAGGTTGAAACCAATATGACCCAGTCGATCCGACTCATACCCTAAATCCCTGAAGGGACTTTTTAGTGTTTACTAATTCGTATGGAATGCCTGTTCTCATGAATTGAAATTTTACCGGAATTGCACAGTTATCCAATAAAATAATACGATCTGTATTATTAAAAATACAAAAACCAATAAGTACCATTTATTCCAGTATGATCTTTCGTTTTGCATAATTCAATTACTTTGTCTTGCTTCGCCATCGATAGCGTCGCAGGCAGGTGGGGCTGTGCATGTCATTTCACATAATTATTCCTGTCATTCGCAATTAAATTTGCGAAAAGGCGGTAGGCGCCGGGAACACCGGCCGGTAATTCGCGGAAAAATACCAGTCCCGTGTACACGAACCTGCCCTTTCCATAATTGGCGATGATCAGACTGCCATCATCTTCTGTTTCCCCGGGATCTTTCATGCTTAAAATGCGCCTGTAATTGCTGTCGATATTTTCTGCATGATAAGTGCTGCGTTCCTGTATCCAGCCTTCAAAATCCTTTTGTGTGATCTTGTTGGGGAAATTCAGGACCGGGTGATCCGGCAATAAAAAATTGACCTTTGCCGTTTCATCCGTTATTCTTTTAGCACCAATGGTGAAAGGAAAAGGCGCGATCTTTGCCTTTACAGGCCCCAGGGAATTATTGGTATTGTATTGTACCAGCAACACACCGCCTTCCTTCACAAACTGCATCAAAGCGTCGTAGGCATTGTTAAGCCAGGGTTGGGTGTTATAGGCACGCACGCCGGTAACGATCGCGTCAAACTGTTTTAAATTTCCAGGCGATATCTCTTGTTCGTGAAGCGTTATTACCTTATATCCCATCTGCATCAATGCTTCGGGGATCTTATCTCCAGCTCCCGGAATATAACCCACCAGGTTACCTGTTGTTTTAACATCGATCACTTCAAAATTCAAAACCGACGGTTTCAGGTAATTAATGGAAGGAATATGATCATAATTAATGGTACGAAGTTGTTGGCTGTATTCAATTCCATTTTCCCGTGCACCCATTAAAGACTTCCCGGGAAGGATATTCACGGAAATATTCTTTTTCTGATTTTTCTGAAAATTCCTGTCCCCGCCTTTACCAAGATCAATATAAGCAGTGGTTCCAGAAACTTTATTTTCCACCCGATCAATGGACAGGTCACGTAATGCCGAAACCTCGATTGTGGTGCTCCGCATCTGATCTTTTAATGCGATCACCAGCGGCTCTTTGGGAGTAATGGACAGCGGCGGCACAATGCTGACGGGCTGGTACAATTCACCCTTCACAGGGTCGGTATATTTATAGGTAACCGGTTTTTTAAAACTGAATTCTGTTCCTTCGATCATCATCTTGAATTCAACACTCCAGGGATCACTTTCCCCTTTTCCGACCTGCTGCTGGTCAGAAACGGTGAAACTTCCTTTCTCCATCTCTTTTTCCAGCCAGTAAGGCTGTGTGATCTTTGTATCGGGCTTAATGAATAACGTGATATTCTTAATTGAATTCACATTTTTCCTTATAGGGTCAAATAAGATCCGCGTCTTGTCAATTTGAACAGCTGTCCGGTCAATAACAGCGCCCAGCCGGTTGTTCACCACCATCGTTATTTTCAGACTATCCCCCAGAACGGCATATTGCGAACCGGTAGTGGCTTCCATAAAAAGGCCACTACAGTTTTCAATGATCTTTTTAACCGCTTCCAGTTTTAAGTCTCTCCAGTACCCCATGTTCGCCGATTCAATTCTTTTATACAATCGTACCAGGGGCCCGATGCTGTTTTCGGGATGCTCCACAGAAAATGTTTTCACGATCGAATCGGTGAGCCTTTGGATATTGTCCTCATGCGCCGGACGGCTGTACAATTGCCCGCCAAATAATAAACGATCCCAGCTGATGTCCACACCATCCATCAGGTCTCTTTCGGGTGCATTACCCTTGATGGTCTTAAAGTATTCAATGATGGTTCCGCGTTGAGCCGGAACACCAAAGCCCTGGCTTTTATGCTGGCTGCGGCTCGCGGCGGCGATCTCCCCGTAACTTTTTCCGAGTACCGGGTTATATTCCCCGCAATCCATTTTAAACTGGTTTTCGTTTTGCGTGTTGGTGCCGCCAAAATTAAAAGTGTTCCAGAGCAATCTTTTGGCCTGCCAAACGGTAACGCCTGCCTGCAATTGTTCAGGGAACTTTGCCGGGTCGGCTGCGGCATCAAAGGCCTCTTCGGCAAGGATGGCGGAGGCGGTATGGTGACCATGTCCGCCCTCACCCGTGGTGGGAAACCGGGTGATGATCACATCGGGCCGGAATTTGCGTATCACCCAAACCACATCGCTCAATATCTTATCGTGTCCCCATATCCGTAAGGCTTCTTCGGGACTCTTGCTGAAACCGAAATCAAAGGCTCGGCTGAAGAACTGTTCCGCACCGTCGATGCGGCGGGCCGATAATAACTCCTGCGTACGGATCAATCCAAGGTCTACACCCTGCTCATCACCGATCAGGTTTTGTCCGCCGTCACCCCTCGTGAGACTTAAATAACCGGTACGGTATAATTTTTCATTGGCCAGCCAGGCCAGCAGCCGGGTATTTTCATCATCGGGATGGGCCGCGATGTACAGGACCGAACCAAGTACATTGATCTTTTTTAATTGCAATAATATCTCTGAAGATGTATAGCTCCTGGGTGCTTGTGCAAATACCGCACATTGCATGACCGCCAATGAAATGAAAAGCAGTATTTGCCCGCGCAAATATGGTTTTACCCTTGCGGCATGGAAGCTCGGAAGCAACGCATTTTGTTTTCGCATTTTTAAATTAAAGTTGTTTTACTAGATATCATTTAATTTTTGGGATACTACATACAATTATGTGCTGTAACTGCCAACCGCCAACCGCCAACTGCCAACTGCCTACTGCAAACCGCCAACTGCCAACCGCCTACTGCCTACTGCCCAACCAAAAAAACCGCATTGGCAACCAGCATCTTCCCGTTCTCCCAAAAACTCCGGAAAATCGGATCATCCGCGAAAAAAACGATCGAACCATTACCCATAGACGAAACCCCGATCACCGTCCCGTCCTTGATCTTTTCCCGAGCCTTGCTTCCCACGAAACCGGCTACCTGGGTCTCCTTCTTGATCACTCCCACATTCCAGCCCTCTTTCATGAACTCAAACATATTGCCGTTCTGCTTGAGCGTAAAATAATAGCCGGGGTATCCAAATGCCAGCGGGTGCGAATTATCCAACTCCACCTTGTAAATGGCGCCGGGAATATTGTTGACGATGCCGTCACGCTCACGGTTCTCATATTTTTTTAGGTTGGCATAGCCCTTCTTGACGGAACTATCTTCCTCCTCCGCTTTCTTAAGCTTGATTCCCCATTCACCTGCGGCCATCTGAGCCACGGCGTTCTCAAAAGCAATGACCTTTCCGCCCTGGCGCACCCAGGTCTTTAATTCACCGGCACCCTCCTTGTCTGATAAGAATTTATAATTGCCGTCTGGCAATAACAATACATCGATGTTCCTCCAGTTAACCCCGCCGATCTCATCGGTATTGATCAGCGTGATGGGATAATTGAGCTGCTGTTCAAACAGGTGCCACAATTCACCCGCAGCGCTGGCCGA
>JAYWAZ010000136.1:0-2068 GCA_043781975.1 Bacteroidota bacterium | reverse complement strand
TCGGCACCATCCTGGGCTTCGTAGGCCCCCTGCTGGGTATCCTATTGTTCAAATACATGAAATTTGAGCCCTTCACTTTTAAAGAAACCTTCCAGTTCATGTACCTCGAGCCGGGGCACCGCACTTTTACCGTGGCACTCAGCCTGGCCCTGCTGGTGAATGCGGTTTTATTCACCGTGTACATCAACTCCCGCAAGGACAAGACGGCCAAAGGCATCTTCGTCCTTACCTGCGTGTATGGGTTACTGGTACTTTGTATAAAGACTTTCAGCTGATTTTTTCCCTGGCAGGTGCCTTCACCGATCAATTTCTAAAAATTTGCGACTTATGCAAATCTTATTGCCTTTGCGTGAAACTTTTAAATCCAGGTAGCTTCTCCCGGACCCAGTGAAGCGATGAACACCTCACTCGCCGTTACCCCCTTTTGCACCATCACGGTTGGATCGGCCGGATCGAACCTAAGTCCCCCCGAACCTCCCCCGCTAATGACCAATGCGCTGCTCATAAAATAGTTTTTTACTTAATGATATTAGTTTCACCCTTTACTTTACTGATGCGGATCTGCACAGAATTCTACAGCCACCTGGTATTGAAATTATAATCGCGTGGGCCGAAAGTCTGATCACTCACTGTCCAGCATGTCCGCATTGATGCCGCCGCCGATCAAATGTTCCTTTTGCGTGCCAGCCAGGTAATCAAAGTTCACATGGATATTGACGGTCGTGCCCAATGGACCTGCGTGTATCGACTTTTATTTTATTGAAAGCGCAGGACCGAAAGCGGCCTGGAATTTTTTCCCGGTATAAAAAGCATCCGCGATGATGCCGCGGCGCAGTTTACCCATCACCAATGTATATTGTGGCACCAGTTGTATTCCACTCACGTAGGGGTCGAGCGATGTCGATTTAAAATTGGTCGCCATGCCATTGTGCAATTTCAGGTGCATGATGAATCCTGGTTTAAACGCAGTATCCTTCTTCTGCGCTGCAAGCCGGGAGGAAAATGAAATGAGCAATAGGATAATGAGGAATTGTCGCATAGTTTCTGTATTTGTCTGCCTAAATATTATAACAAAGCATTTACCATACAATACTGCAAACCGTAGTTTTAAAAATCTGCAATCATTATTATAAGCAAGAATCGGGTAAATTGCAGGGCAATCACTCACCATGCGCTACTATATCATTGCCGGGGAAGCGAGCGGCGACCTCCACGGCAGTAATCTCATCAGAGAACTCCATAAAACGGATGCTTCGGCAACAATACGTTGCTGGGGCGGCGATAAGATGCAGGCCGCAGGCGCCACGCTGGTAAAGCATTACCGCGAACTGGCCTTCATGGGTTTTACAGAAGTGCTGAAGAACCTGCGCACCATTTTCCGCAACCTTGACCACTGCAAAAAAGATATCCTGGAATATAAACCCGATACCCTCATCCTTATCGATTACCCCGGGTTCAATTTACGCATCGCACAATGGGCGAAACAGCAGGGATTGCGTGTCATCTATTATATCTCACCGCAGGTATGGGCCTGGAAAGAGAACCGTGTGAAGATGATGAAGCAATGCATCGATAAGATGATTGTCATCCTGCCCTTTGAAAAAGATTATTACAAGAACAAATGGAACTGGGAAGTGGAGTATGTGGGGCATCCGTTGGTGGAAGTAGTAGATCAGTTCAGAGTTCAGAGTCGGGCAACTCCGAACTCCCGACTCCCGACTCCCGACTCACAACTCCCTACTCCAGACTCCCAACTCTTAACTCTTAACTCTAAACTCTTAACTCCCAACTCCCAACTCATCGCTCTCCTTCCCGGCAGCCGCAAACAGGAAATCCTAAAAAAACTTCCTATCATGTTGCAGGTGGCCGCTCATTTTCCGGAATACCAGTTCGTGGTGGCCAAGGCACCGGGGGTGGATGAAAATTTTTACAAAGCACTGCTGGCGTCATACAGCAATGTTTCATCCCTGGCGAATAAGACCTATGAATTGCTTTCGCGGGCGAGAGCCGCCCTTGTCACCAGCGGTACGGCCACACTGGAGACCGCACTGTTTGGGGTACCCGAAGT
>JAYWAZ010000135.1:0-5813 GCA_043781975.1 Bacteroidota bacterium | reverse complement strand
AAAGAACAGCAATACAATTGGCAGTTCCAGCAAAAGCGTCAAAAAAAAATAAAAATAAAAAGGCATCTGCTATTGATTCTTATTTTGCTTTTTCTTTGATCGCCTGATAAAGATCACAATTAAAATCACGATCACTGCAATGGGTACTGCAATCAGTAAAAAATATAAACCATAGATAGCCCACGGAAATGCCGCATCAAGGAAATTAATAACTTGTTTCATTGTTTAACTTAATTAAATGTCATGAAGAATTTTCATCAGTAAAAATGCAAATCCAATACTTACCACATTGGCAACCAATGAAACGATAAGCCCCTTTTTATAACCGCCTTTTAAGAAAATACCATACCCGATACAAACGATCAGCAAGAGTAATAGTCCCAATAGGATATTATTTACATCAAAACCGGCAATGATCCCTACTACAGAAAATGCAAAAACATTTACAAAAAAAGCGATCAGCAAGGCAAAATATTTATCTTCCCGGTAAAACCACCGGGCAATTACCAGTTGCACAAAGAGTATGATAATAAAATAAAGATACAGTGGCATAAATGTTTTTTTAAAAATTATTTGCCCTTTTTCCGGCGATAAATAAAAATACCGACGAGGGTAACTATTGATACGGTTGCAATAATAATGAGCAGCAAATGATGGTCACTTTCAAGCCATGTTTCTTTGGGTACATCCAATAAATTAAATAGCATAATTATAAATTTACACGGAAAATACTCCCTTTAACGGTCAAAACAATAATCACCAGCAATTAAAAGTCTGATTGACAGTTGTTAATTCTATCCAAATCTTTGACCATTCATAAAAAAAGGCAGCGCAATATCTACTATTCGCTTAGTTTTGCACGAACTAATTCGTATTCCTGCGCCCTGTAAATTTTTACTTATGAGAAAGCTGCCCATAATAATAATGTCGCTATTCACCGCCTTTGTTGCAAAAGCGCAGGTAAAGGGCATTGTCATAGATTCTGCCGGCAAAAAACCTATGGATAAAGTGGTGGTGGGCATGGTAATAAAATCCAAAGCTTCGGATACCAGCTATGCCTTTACAGATGAAAAGGGACAGTTCAGGTTCGATATCGTTCCTTCCGGTGATTTTTCCCTGGTGATCCGCAACATGGGTTATCATCCCGTGGCAAAATATGTTCCTGTAAAAAAGTCTGAAAAAACAATTGATATCGGTACCGTCATCTTAACTGCCTGGGGAAAATTGCTGGATGAAGTAGTGGTACAGGCCGCCGCCATCACCATCAAGGAAGATACGGTGGAATATAATGCTGCCTCATTCAAGGTAAAGGAAAACGCGGTGGTGGAAGACCTGCTTAAAAAAATGCCGGGCATTGAAGTGGATAAGGACGGCAATGTAAAAGCCCATGGTAAAAGTGTGACGAGGGTAAAGGTGAATGGTAAGGATTTCTTCGGGGGTGATGTTAAGACCGCTACCCGGGAACTGCCCGCCAATATTGTCGATAAGATACAGGTGATCGATGACTATGGCGACCAGGCGACGGTTTCGGGTATCAAGGACGGCGACCCGGATAAAGTGATCAATATCCAGCTAAAAAAAGACAAGAACAAGGGATTTTTCGGGAGGGTAACGGCTGGAGCAGGTACAGAAGACCGCTACCAGGCTTCGTTCAACGGAAATTATTTCAACAACAACAAGCAGATCTCCCTGTTTGCCAACAGCAATAACACCAATTCTTCATTGTTCGACTTTGGCGGCGGCGGCAACCGTGGGGCTACCAGCATGATGCGCACGGGCATGAGCGCCATGGCGGATATGGGCGGAATGGGTGGTATGCGTAACATGGCACAGGGAGCGCTTAGCCAGTTCGGTACTTCGAACAACGGTGGCATATCCTCCACCAACTCAGTGGGGTTCAACTACCGCGATCAATGGGGCAAAAGAGTGAGCGTATATGGCAGTTATTCGTATAGCCATAAGAACACCAGCCAGCTGCAAAACACTTCATCCCAGAATTTTTATGAGAACAGTAGTTTCATCAATAACCAGGACCTGAATGCGCAAACGATCGGTGATTCACACAGGTTCACATTTAACCTGGAATACCAAATGGATTCCTTCAATTACCTGAAGGTAAGTCCCAGTATCAACTACAGCGGCAGCGATGCCCGTTCAAAAACACTTTTTGTTTATTCGCAGCCCAATGGCACCAAGACCAGTGACGGAAGCAATTTAAATCAAAATAATTCCAAGGCGCCGAATCTAAGCGCCACCATCCTCTACAACCATAAATTCAGAAAGCGCGGAAGGAATTTTTCTGCCAGCATCACCCTGGGAAATTCTGAAAGCAATTCCACCCAGGATGCGACCAATTTAAGTTACCAGTACGTTCCACCCTTCATCGGCCCGCGAAACACCTTTCAATACCTCGACCAGGCCAATACCAATTACAATTACGGTGTGCGGTTCACCTATTCGGAACCGTTATCGAAAACTCGCAGCCTGGACCTCAGTTATTCGCACAACCTGAATTATGCCAGGAACGACAAAAAGACCTATAATGTTGACTCCGCAACAAATGTAAAAACCCTCAACAATTTCTTAAGCAATGACTATGAGAATAATTTTTATAATAACCGCATGGGCATCTCATTAAGAACCACCCTGAAGAAATATAATTACACCCTGGGCATCAGCGTACAACCGGTAAGCTTAAAAGGAAATTCCATTACCAGAGACAGCGCTTATAAATCCATCAACCGGGTGAATATTTTTCCCATCGCCCGTTTCATTTATAACTTTAACCGCACCCGGTCATTGAACATCAATTACAGCGGCAACGCAACACAACCCACTTTCACGCAGTTGCAGCCGGTACAGGATTTCAGCAACCTGCAAAATGTTACCGCGGGCAATCCCAACCTGAAGCCATCGATCAATCACAATATCAACCTGTCTTATAATAATTTTAATTTCATCAGCGGAAAGATCCTGTTCACCAATTTTACATTCAGCACTATCAAAAACCAGATCGTTAACAAATCGGCCAAACTGGGAAATAACGGATCGTCCATTTCCATACCTGAAAATGTGAATGGTTATTACAATATGCTTGGTTTCTATACTTTTTCCAAGCCCTATAAGAACAGAAAATTCGTGATAACGACCAATGGCAGTGTGAACTTCAATCACAATATCAGCCTCACCGACAGTGTTCAGCTCAACGGGAACGGGCTGGTTCAAAACCTTGACCTGAACAAAGTGATCGGCAACAACTGGATATTGTCGCAGGGCGTCAATTTTGAATTCAATTATAAGGACTGGCTGGAACTGGGCACCGGCGTCAGCTACAGCCTGAATGACAATAAATATAAAAATGCCAATGGCGCGCTTTCCACTTCTTTTCAGAACACTTCCAGCAATGCATGGACATTCAGTAATAACATCAATATCGACATCACCAAGACCCTGATATTGAAATATGATTTCGATTATACCATCAATTCAGGACTGGCCAGCAGTGTTTCAAAGAACCTGGCCATTATGAATGCTTCTTTGGAAAAGCAACTTTTCAAGAAAAAGAATGGGGTGTTGAAGATCGCGGCATACGACCTGTTCAAACAAAACAGCGCCATCAACCGCAGCGTAAACGCCAATTCCATCGTTGATACCCGTACCAACAAGCTCACGCGCTATTTCATGGGTACTTTCACTTACCGTTTGCAGAAGTTCGCCGGGGTGCCCACACAGGGCAGCGGTTTCAGGGGAATGGGTGGCCCGCCAGTGAAGTTTTAAGCCTGCACAACCTATCGGCGGGAAGGTTGATAAATTTAATCATCCAGGGGGTTTTTACACCCCTTTTTTATTACCTTTGCCCCCCGAAAACCTGCCCAGGCAGATTTATTAAATCAACCCGGAATTCAATATGAGTGGTGCATTAAAAGAGGTTCGTAACCGGATCAAAAGCGTTCAAAGTACCCAGCAGATCACAAAAGCCATGAAAATGGTGAGCGCGGCAAAACTCCGCCGTGCTCAGGACGCCATTACCCAGATGAGGCCTTATGCCAAAAAATTATCGGAACTACTGAGCAATATCGTCAGTAACAGCGAGGGCGACATCAACCTTGCCCTGGCCGCGGAAAGGCCCGTCGAAAAAGTAATGATCATCATTGTTACCAGCGACCGGGGATTGTGCGGTGGCTATAACAGTAACCTCATCAAACTGACCCGGCAACTTGTCCGTGAAAAATACGCGGCGCAACATGCAAAGGGCAATGTGCAGGTATTGCCGATCGGGAAAAAAGGGTTTGAATTCTTCACCAAGAACGGGTTCAAAGTGGTGGACCAGTACTGGAATATTTTTACACACCTGAGTTTCGATAAAGTGCAGGGTGCATCCCAATACGCCATGGACGCATTTGCCAACAAAGAAGTGGATGCCGTGGAACTGGTGTTCAGCGAATTTAAAAATGCAGCTACACAGCGCTTTGTAGCCGAACAATTTTTACCCGTAAAAAAAACCGCGAAAACGGAGGGCCAGAAGAACGCCGATTTCATTTTTGAGCCGGGTAAGGATGTGCTGATCGCCGAGCTGATGCCCAAGATATTGAATACACAACTGTTCAAAGCGACACTGGATGCCAATGCCAGTGAGCATGGCGCCCGTATGACCGCGATGGACAAGGCCAGCGATAACGCCAATGAATTATTAAAATCATTAAAGATCAGCTATAACCGGGCAAGACAGGCGGCCATCACCACAGAACTAACGGAGATCGTTAGTGGTGCGGCGGCATTACAGGGATAAAGGTTTGTGGTCGATTGTTTGTGGTTCCCCGCGAACAACAAACAGCCAACTACAAACAACAAACTTAAAACATGGAACTTTCTCAGATCATTCCGCATATTGAAGCCCTGATCTTCGCCAGCGATAAGCCTTTAAGCGAACCCGAACTGGTGGAACTGGTGAACAGCGCACTTGCCTTCATTGAAGACCGCGCCACACCGGAGCAGGTGCATACGGCGATAGCCGGCATCGGTGAAAAATACCAATCCGAATTCTATGCTTTTGAATTGAGGGAGATCGGCGGGGGCTGGCAATTCCTCACCAAAAAGGAATACCACAAGACGGTGGCCCAGCTCAATGGAGATAAGTTTTTAAAACGCCTGTCAACGGCCGCGCTGGAAACCCTGGCCATCATCGCTTACAAGCAGCCCATTACCAAAAGTGAAATGGAGGCCATCCGTGGCGTGAACTGCGATTACGCGGTACAGAAACTTTTGGAAAAAGACCTCGTGATCATCTCCGGAAGAAATGAGGACGCCGTAGGCAAACCGCTCATCTATGCCACCTCAAAATCTTTCATGGACTATTTTGGCATCAACAGCGCCGAAGACCTTCCGAAGATCTCTGAAGTGCTGATGGAAGAGTTGATACAGTCGACCAATGTACAGGAAGCAATGAATGCAGCCGGCGAAGAAAATGAGTTGATCATCGAAGAAAAAAATACATTGGCCGTAACGGTGGAAGGAGTGATCATTGAAGAGCAGTCGGGCGATAAGGATATTGAAAAAGAAAATGAGTCATGAAAATAAGATGAAAATTATTCAAAAAAGGCATGAAATGATTCATGCCTTTTTTTGATCCCTGCGGCCAGGTATATATAGAAAAAGAGGTTAACCTTAACGTGTTGTGCTATTAAATATTCTAAGATATACTATTTAGCAATAATTTATTTTCAATGATTTTGTTTTTTCTTTTTTGCTTGTCCAAAAAAGAAACAAAAAAAGACACCCAGGAAAGATTACACCCCTTTCCTGGGTTGGTTCCC
>JAYWAZ010000134.1:0-2081 GCA_043781975.1 Bacteroidota bacterium | reverse complement strand
GCCAGAGGTCCCTTACGATTTGATTGTCTCCGGTCCCGATATCTTTCCAGAAGAACCTGGGCACGTTATCCATATCCGTAGTATTGAAGATCCCGATCGCCTTGCCGCCATCCGCCAGTTCTTTCACCCATACCTGGTAATCATCCGTTTTGATCACCTGCTTCGCCTGCATGCCCAGTGCATCCTGGTTAACGGCGATCACCTCATCATTGGTCAACAGGCTCAACGTGAACTTATCCAGTTTACTCATATCACAACCGATGAGCAGGGGAGCGCTGAGCAGGCTCCATAAACTCACATGGGTGTATTGTTCATCCGGGGTCAATCGCGTGGGGTGCAGGTTTTCGCCCCATCCAACCTGCCCCACGATCATCATGTCGGGGTCATTCCACCTTCCGGGTTTCGCATAGGCATGCTGGTTAAGCTGGTTGAAACCGATGCCCGATAAGCTTTCCCAGGTATCTTCTATGTCGCCGCTGGTACGCCAGCAATTTCCATTAACGGTCTCCCCCCATTTCCATACTTCTTTCATCCCATACTGGCAAAGGCTGTAAACGATATCACGGTGCTGTGCTTCCAGTGCGGATCGCATGACTTCGTATGGCTTCTTATATGATTCGAGGGAAGTATCTTTTTCATCATGGATCGAGCCATAACTGCACCAGTCGTACTTTAAATAATCGATACCCCAATTGGCATAAGTGGATGCATCCTGCAATTCATGCTGGTAACTACCTAAAAAATTGCCGCAGGTTTTTGGGCCGGGTGAAGAATAGATACCGAATTTCAAACCGTTCTGGTGCAGCCAGTCACCTAATTTTTTCATGTCCGGAAATTTTCTGTTAGGAACAATCTCCCCGTTAGTATTCCTTGCATCCGCTTCCCAGCCGTCATCAATGTTCATAAAGGTCCATCCATGGTCGATCAGCCCTTTTTCCATCATGGCCCTGGCGGAGGCTTTTAGTTTTTCATCGTTTACGCTCAGTCCCCAACAGTTCCAGCTGTTCCATCCCATGGGAGGAGTGAGCGCGAGCAGGTTTCCGCAGGTTACGGTAAAGGATTTTTTATCTGTTCCTAATGCATTTTTTACGATAAAGTTCATTTTATATTCCCCGGGGTTCCTGAGAACGCCGCTGATCAAGCCATTTGACCAATTTACGTGCAGGCCTTCGGGTAAGTTTTCAACACTGTATTGCAATGGTTTTTTACCCGTTGCAGGGATCTTGAAAAGGAATGGGGAGTTGGGCCTTACACCAAAAACCCTGGCCCCGTTGATCCTTGGCAATAGCGGTGCCGCCGGAGTCAGTATATAGGGAATGACCTCTGTGATCCTGATCGTCTTGTGTGTACGGCTTTCCTCAAATTCATATAAAATATTGTTCCTCCCCGTCAATGTGATTGGAAAGGAGAAATTCATCCGGCCATTGGGAAGCAGGGTGACCGGAATGGAATGACTGTCCGCTTTTTCGCTGTCCTGGTCAATGATGGTATACTTTAAGGTTCCCGAAACTTTTTCTTTAAAGGAATTGGTAAGGATGATATCTTTTTTGGCTTTTGTTGCCGTAATAAAATCAACTGGGTTGTTGTTATTGATACCCACACCATCCACCAGGTCGATCATGCTTACATAGGGCATGCCTCCGAAAATACCGCCTGCACCGCCCCCGTCATATACCCTCACTGAAAGTATGTTCTCACCTCCCCAGTTTAAATAGGAGGTATTTGCTGAGATATGATATTCCAATTTCTTGTTCCAGGTGGTGATATAGCCTGCTTTGTCGTCCGGAAAGGAGCCCGATTTACCGATCAGCCTTGCATTGAGGTATACTTCACAGGCATCATCCACTTTGGAAAGGAATATGCGAACAGAATCCTTCCAATAGGAATTTGTTCGGTAGGATTTTGGGATGATCAGGTGAAAGCGGTACCAGGCATATCCATTGTAATCCTTGTACCCCTGCGAATCCCATGTGGTGGTTGCATTAAGGTCCACCCATCTGGTATCTTCATAATAGGGATAACTGTAGGCGATATTATCGCCGGTGATGAATTTAGCGGTGGGCAATTCAACCCGTTGCGCC
>JAYWAZ010000133.1:0-5838 GCA_043781975.1 Bacteroidota bacterium | reverse complement strand
CCTTGCCGTAAAAAATGGGCGTATAGCTGGTACGGTTATCAAGGCTGGTGGATGGTTTCCATAAAATGCTGTTCCCGTAATTCCTGGCCTGCAGCTGTTCCGGAAAAAAGATCAGGGCGTTCTTCACCGGGTAGTTGATGCCGGGCGGGGGAGCGTCCACCACGATATCGACCTGTTTGGTATTGTAAGGAGCGGGGCATTGAGCGGTGCTGACGGAAAGTTTAATGGTATAAGTGCCCGGCGCTGGATAGCTGTACACGGGGCTGTGCAGTACCGAGGTTTGCCCGTTGCCGAAATCCCAGAGGTAATTGACCGTTGAATTCGTGTTATTGATGGTTTTGTTGACCAGCGGTACGGTCAAATTGGTGCACACGGGCCTTACCAGGAAGTCGGCGCCTGGCATCGGGTATACGTTAACGTTAACTGAGCTGCTGTCGGAGCAACCCACCCCGGTGACCACAAGCAGCTTTACCGTAAAGCCGCCGGCCCTGGTATAACTGTGGGTCACGTTGGTCGTGCTGGCGATGGTTCCGTCGCCCAGGTCCCAGGTCCACAATGAATTGACCGGCGTGCTGTTATTGGTGAAAATGAACTGGTGCCCGCTGATGCATTGGTTCAGCGAATTGACGGCGAAACTGACTACCGGGCTCGGGTACACGGAAACAATATTACTTACCTGGTCGGTGCAGCCGCCCGCGCCATCAATGCGCAGGATGACCTGGTAGGTACCCGGCAGGGCATAACTATGGGTCACGTTCCGGGTCGTTGGCAGGTTGCCGTCACCCAGGTCCCAGTGATACTGCAGGGTTCCTGCAGAGATCGAACTGGTATCCGTGAATATGAATAGGTTGTTGGCAAAACACTGGTTGATCGTATTGATCTTGAAACCTGCCTTCGGGTCCGGATATACATGTACGGTGACCGAATGGGTATCGGTACAATTCCCATCTCCGGAGATCGTCATCTTGACCAGGTAAGTACCTGTTTGCGGATAACTGTAGTTGACATTGGCGGTGGTGAAAGTTGTGCCATTGCCCATGTCCCAATTATAAACGGGGGTACCCGATGGCGGGAAACTGGTATTGGAAAATACGAACTGGTTTGAGGCAAAGCACTGGTCGGGGTTATTAATGTTAAAACTGGCCACAGGGCTCTGGTAGATATCGATCTGTTGTGCCCTGGTGTCGAAGCGGCATCCTGAAAAACTGATCAGGCTGGCATAATAGGCGCCACTTAGTGTAACGGTATACTGCCGTTGGTTGGCACCGGGAATGGCAACACCGTTGCGGTACCATTGGATGCTGTCGGCCGCATTCACTTTTAAAACAACGCTTTGCCCGCTGGCCGTGCAATAGGCCACGGGGCCGATGACCTGCAGGGTGGTGTCATAGTTAACGAGATCCACGTTTACCGTGTCATTGGTACTGCAACCTCCGCCATCATGCGTTACCGTTAGTATGTACTGCGTGGAGACCGCCACCGTGGCTATCGGGTTCGCTATATTGGGGTTGTTAAGGCCCGTCGCCGGACTCCATTTATACACCAGGCCCAGCAGGGGAATGGTTCCCAGCTGAACGGGGCTGTTGAGTGCACAGAGGGCGGTATCCCGGCCGGCATATGGATGCAGCGTTAAAGTATCAAACAAATGAGCGGTAAGGGTATCCAGGCAGCCATAGCCACTATAAGGTGTCAGTTCAACAAAAACGGAATCGCCTGAAAGCGGTGGCGGAATTAAAGTAAGTGTTTGCTGTGTGCCCAGTGTTGTATTTGAAATATTGAACCATTTATAGGCTTGGTAGCCGAAGGGCGCAGTAATATTAACCGCAGTGTCATCAGGGCAAAAGGTGGCGCCCGTAAATGAACTGCCACATTGTGAATAGATGTCGATATAAGCATATCCGAAATGAATGGTCTGCCCGCAGTCGGTTGTTGTAAAAGATATCCTGATCGTTTTACCTGCCAGGCCATCCATATTAACTGATGCCGCTGCCCAATCCTTGCACCGGACTATAGAACCGCTGGGACCAGAAACCGGTGAAATGAAAAAACCGGGTAAAGAACCATCCGCTACGATGGGCTGAATTGGACAGGGCAATTCCCAGCCATCGGTAATGTTTACCAGGCTGATAACCAGCCTTGGCTGCAAATTAGGGGGATGCCCCCCGTCATTGAGAACGATGGCATAATTGTAAATTATACTATAGGTATTTTGACCGGCAGGAATGGTGAAAGTATAGGAAATCGCCTCTGCCTGGTGATTGGCGCTGGCATTCCCAAGCTGTATCGAATGTCCGCTTCCGTTAGGACAGTTCCGTGGGAAGCCCCCATATGGATCAATGCCGTCCCCGGGTATCGCCGATAGCATGGTATGCCGGTTTGGAGTAGGCGCAGATGGGTTCAAAACAAGATTGCCATTTGCAAAGTCTCCCAGGTAACATTGCCAGCCTGTAAAATCACCCTGCTCAAAATCAATATTGGGAGGGCATTGGGCAGCAACAGGATTCCCGCTTCCCACAATAAGAAAAAGGATCAGCATGCATCTAAAGCTGAAAGGTAATAGCAGTTTTTTATTTTGGTGAAAAACGTTCATTTCTTCTGACCCATTTTTACAGGCCATGAAGATAAGGTTAATATGGCCGCATTGCAAGGGAGGCCCGGTTCGGGAAGAAATTTTTTTTGCCCGGCAAAAGGAAAGGCCGGGCTTTTAAGCCAGGCCTTTCTGATTTATAAGTGTCATTAAATCCAGTGATATGTATAGTGCTTAATATTTGCTTCAGCTGCTTATTAATTCCATTTTCTTCCGCCTCCGCGATTGGGATTATCATTTGACCTTTGATTGCCCTGCCCGTTATTTTCCTGGCGACGTTCAATCCTTTGAGACTGCGTAACGGGTTCATTCCTTTGTTCCCTTACCGGCCTTTCGATCGGTTGCTGCCTTTTGTTAAGGTCATATTGGGGCCGGTCGTTCGTGTTGTTCTGCTGGTTATCGAACCTTGGCCTGGCAGGCAGTGTATTGTCATTGTTGTTCCTGTTGGGCCATTGCTGATTTTCGTTCCTTGGTTTTACAGGAGGATTATCATTGTTATTGTTCCTGGGCCATTGCTGGTCATCATTCCTTGGTTTAAGCGGCGGATTATCATTGTTATTCCTGTTGGGCCATTGGTTGTCGTTTCTTGGCCTTGTCGTATTGTTGTTATCGTCTGTCATTTCCTTTTTCCGCTGGATACGGTCATTGCCCCATTTATTGTCATTGTTTGCGGGGTCGTCAATATTCTTTCTTCCGGGCCTTGTATTATCATTGTTATTGATGTTCTGGTCGCCGTTTTTTCTCCTGTCATTAAACACTTCATGGTTGCCCTGCCTGTCGCGGTAATCCACTTTTCTTTCTTCGATACGGTTGTTCGTGAATCTTTGTACTTCATCCCTGTCGGGCCCCTTCATGAACCTGCCTTCCCTGTCATGGCCTTCATAGATATTATTGATGACTACCGCATTCCTGAAAAAATGATTCCTTTCAGGTGCCATATAATAACGGTTGATATCCCTTTCACACATGTGCTGCCTTGGGATAAAGGTCCAACGGTCGTATGGGATGGAACCAAAAGAAAAGTTGATATTGATACCATAGCCCAACGGAGCCCAGCCATAATAACCGTCGTACGAACTCCAGCTTACCCAGGCGGGTGCCCATTCGTAACCCGGTATCCACATCCATCCATAATAGGGGTCATATTCCCACCTGCCATAGTGGAAAGGAGCCCAGCCCCAGTCAAAATCAGAGACCCAGGCCCATCCATAATTGGTATATTCCCAATGCCCGTTGGAATAATAGGGCCGGAAGCCCGCGTCATTGTATAGCCACACTTCCCCGAATCTTGGATTATGTATCCATCTGCCATGATTGCCAAGTTCATTCCTGAAAAGGGAAATGTTCACATCAACATACTGGGCCTTCGCTTCGCTGAGCGGAGCAAGGCCGATGAAGGCAATGAGTATGAATGCTAATGGTTTATTCTTTTTCATGTGCCATGATTTAGATATGTATTTATAGTACAAAATCCATGCTATGATCGGAGTCAAATGCTAAAATTTGTTAACGAAAGACGAATATTCCGGACAGTTTTCGGATTCTGTGGTTATGAAAAAAATTACTGGCGAGGCCAAACACCTGCTCTTTACGATCAACTCCGACACCTATCAAAAGGGCGACTATAGCATGCAGGTATTCTACAATGGGGCCCTGGTGGGCAAGATGGTAAAAAATTATCCTGAGATAGATCCTCTTTATAGGAATATCCCTACGATCAGTGAAATGGCACAGAGTATGAAAAGCATGATCATCAGCGGGTAGATGAATTTCCACCAGGCCTTTAAACTAACGTTAACGAGTGCCAGCGAAGGAAGTATCAGCCCGGTTGGTGTCATAAAGCCCATGATGCCCATCCCGAATAAATAGGTGTTCACGATCTCCCTGCCCGGTACATTCACGATGATGGCAAGCGCGCCCATGATGGGCATGGTAAGCACCGCCATTCCGGAAGAGGAAGAAATGAACAGGGTGAAGACCATGAACAGGGCCAGCAGCATCACGATGAACAGGGCAGGGGGCATGCCACCCACCAGTTTCGCGGAATAATAAAGGATGGAGTCGCTGATATGTCCCTCGTTCAGCATGATGGTCACGCCCCTGGCCACGCCCACGATGAAAGCCACGCTCAGCAAGCTTTCAGCTCCTTTGATGAACTGGGTTACGAAGACCTTTTCCTTCATTCGAAGGATCACCCCCAGCAGGATGGAGGAACCCAGGAAGAGGGTCGACATTTCCAGCAGCCACCATTCATAAAATACCACCCCTGCGATCATCACCAGGAAAGTGCTTAAAAAAAGCAGGAGCAATAATTTGGTGCGCAGTTTCAGTACGGGCGGCGGGGAATCGTCGGCAACAATATCTTCGTAAGGCGATTTCACCGGGCCGTCAATACGGTAAACAATAGACGCTGTAGGATCTTTTTTCACCTTATTTGCATAACGGACCAGGTACCAGATGGTAAGGAGCGTGGAAAGGCCGAACATCAGTATCCTGCCGGTCAGCCCATCCGACCAGTTTACGCCCGCCGCATTGGAAGCGATGATGGTGGAGAAGGGATTGGTGAAGGACGAAAGGGTTCCCAGTTGCGTTCCCGCGAATATTACGGCAACGGGTACCAGCAGGTCGTAGCCGGCCGCCAGGAACAGGGGAACCATGATGGGGTAGAAGACCAGTGCCTCTTCAGCCATGCCGTAGGACGCTCCCGCAAAGGAGAACAGGAAAGTGAGGATGATGATGAGCCAGGCCTCTCTGCCTTTCATGGTATGCGACAGCGAGCGGAGGCCCGCTACCATGGCCCCCGATTCATGAAAAATATTCATGAAGCCGCCGATGACAAGGATGAACAGGATGATATCGATGGTATCATAAATGCCTTTGAGCGGGGCTTGTAATATCTGTAGAAGACCCTGCCCGTTCTTTGGCAACGCGTGATAGGTGCCTGGTACCGAAACGGGTTTACGGATGGCGCCCGATTGAAATTTTTCGAGGCTGATCTTGATCCTGAGGCTGTCGAGTGTGCGTTGCGTTAAGGGAAGGCTGATATTACTGTCGGCCCTGGTGGTGGTGATCATAAACCCGCTTTCCTTTTCATAAGACAGGCGCTGGTACTGTCCCGCGGGGATCAGCCAGGTACAGATCGCCGCGGCCAGGATCACGATCATCAATATGGTGATGGGAGAGGGAAGTTTTTTATTTATTGCCATGATTGTTGCGCTTTGCCTTTTAAAGATAAAGTTTAATCTCATTCC
>JAYWAZ010000132.1:0-2085 GCA_043781975.1 Bacteroidota bacterium | reverse complement strand
CGGTTTTACTCATTTACCAGGGCCAGCTGCAGGAGCATAATCTTAACCATGCGGAGATCACGCTCGAAGAACTGGAAGCCGCCGTCAGGGAACACGGCGTAAAGGATATTCAGCATGTTGACCTTGCCATACTGGAAGTGGACGGGAATATCAGTGTGATCTCAGATGATTTTAAAGAGAAGACCACGCACACCATCGCCGCGATAGGGCGCCGCCGCCGCCATAAGTTCAAGGGCAGGCTAAGCCAGGGGTGATCAGTAACTAATGTAATGATCAGTTACAGTCTCAGGTTTCTTCACTTTTTCTGATCGTGCTAACCGGTTTATTGCTGTTCTATCAATTGTATCTCGCAGGCAATCCGTACTTCATCACTGACCACAACGCCCCCTGCTTCTGTTAAGGCATTCCAATGAAGCCCGAAATCTTTGCGGTTTATCTTCCCGTTGATGGTAAAGCCCGCTTTGGTATTGCCGTATGGGTCTTTTACCACACCGCCGAATTCAACATCCAGTTTTACATTTTTTGTGATGTCACGGATGGTCAGGTCGCCATATAATTCATAGGAACCGTCATTGTCCACGTTTTCAAATTTGGTTGCGGTGAATTTCAATTGGGGATAGGTCGTCGCATCAAAGAAATCGGCGCCTTTCAGGTGCCCGTCTCTTTGTTCATTGCCAGTAGAGATGGAATTGACATCCGCTGTGAAGCTGATCTTTGCCTTTAAAAAGTTCTCTTCTTCTGTTTCTACATCCGCCTGGAAAATATCAAAACTACCGGTTACATTGGTGATCATCAGGTGTTTTACCTTGAATTGCACTTCACTGTGGGAGGGGTCGATGACCCATTTTTTTGTTGCCATGATTTTAAATTTGAACGCAAGGTACAAATTAATGTTTGAACATTGAAATATAATTATAAAAAGATTCTGAATAAAAGACCACCATCATGGCGGGGTCTTCCCGGTATCAGTAGGAGATGCTTTCTAGCTAAAAGATAAGTGTTGGGGCCGGCAGCAGGGACAGTCCTTTATTGTCTGCTTTCAAATTCTTTTCGTATGATATTTAATGCAGCACCCGCTTTGAACCATTCTATCTGTTGCGCATTGTAAGTATGGTTCACGGCAATGGTCTCATTGCTTCCGTCGGCGTGATTCAGAACCACTTGCAATTGTTTGTTGGGGGCGAAGGCCAGCAGCCCTTCGATATCAATGGTATCATCTTCCAGGATATTATCATAATCTTCTTTATGGGCGAAGGTCAGCGCCAGCATGCCCTGCTTCTTTAAATTGGTTTCGTGAATGCGGGCGAAAGATTTTACCAAAACGGCACGAACCCCAAGGAACCGGGGTTCCATGGCGGCGTGTTCCCTGGAGGAGCCCTCCCCATAATTTTCATCGCCTACCACGATGGTGCCGATACCGGCGGCCTTGTACGCTCTTTGCGTGGCGGGCACGGGGCCGTATTCTCCCGTGAGCTGGTTCTTCACATGATCGGTCTTTTCATTAAAGAAATTGATGGCCCCGATGAGCATATTATTGCTGATATTATCGAGGTGCCCGCGAAATTTCAGCCAGGGGCCTGCCATGGAGATATGATCGGTGGTACATTTTCCCTTGGCCTTTATCAGTAATTTCAGGCCATTGAGGTCCTTATGCTCCCATTCGGGGAAGGGGGCCAGTAATTGCAGGCGTTTGCTGTCGGGATCAACTTTAACCTGTACCGAACTGCCATCGGCGGCCGGTGCCTGGAATCCCGCGTCTTCAACGGCAAAGCCTTTTAAAGGCATTTCAATTCCCTTCGGTTCGTCGAACTTTATTTTTTCTCCCTTATCATTGGTCAGGTAATCCGTCACCGGGTTGAATGTCAGCGAACCGGCTATCGCCAGGGCCGTGGTTATTTCAGGCGATGCCACGAATGCATGTGTATTGGGGTTGCCGTCGTTTCGCTTGGCGAAATTCCGGTTATAGGATGTTACAATGGAATTTTTGCGGTTGGGATCGGTAGAATGTCTTGCCCATTGCCCGATACAGGGCCCGCAGGCATTGGCCAGCACCATGCCGCCCATTTTTTCAAAGATAGCAAGGTA
>JAYWAZ010000131.1:0-2091 GCA_043781975.1 Bacteroidota bacterium | reverse complement strand
GTGGCGATCGCATCGGCTTTATTGCCTTCCAGGTTCAATTTTGAAATGACACCGCGGAACAACACATAGAATTTATCACTAACCGCTACAAGATCGCTGCCCCCTTCCGTTCCGGTGATTTTCTCCGTCTTGTTCTCTTCAAAGGGTTCGATCACTGTTTTCCATAGGGCGTTCTTTCCTTCCCCGTGATCACTGTTGTACAATACCGTCGTCTTTTCGCCTTTTTGAAGTACCGCTACCAGGTCCTGCGAACCAAAGGAAGGCCCCACCTGCTCCAGCCTTTCCAGGATCCTGTCCATATCGATGGCGATATGTGCGCTATCGGTTGCGGCGGTTGCTTTTTTCGATGTATCTTTTTTCTCTTCCTTAAAAAGTTCGGTGAATTTGTCGGAACGATAGGCTTCGTCGAGTTTTTCAAGCGGTAACCGGTATATCCTCGGGTTCTCGGGCCCAAAAGGATAGGAAGGCTTAAACCGTGCAGAAGTAAAATAAATGTATTTCCCGTCGGGCGACCATACCGGGTTCGACTCCGAGACCCCGGTATTGGTAAGGTTGATCGTTTTCCTGCTTTGCAGGTTGTACAGCATGATGTCTTCCTCAAAACCACGGTAAGCAGTAAACGAAATGTATTCGTCGCCGGGAGAAAAGGAAGGGCTCGAATTATCGAATCCCCAGATCTCGTCACTGACGATGGTGCTGCTCTGCAGGGTCTTCAGGTCAAGCAGCCGCAGCTCATCGCGGCCGCTAAGGTAAACGCCAAGGGTCCTTTTTTTATTCAGGGCGAGGCCCCGGTTGTCCTTTTTATTGTTGGTAACCTGTTTTAACCCTCCGCTCCCGTTGGCAGCGATGGTGAACCAGTTCTGGTAACCTTCCAGGGTCTGATTGAAAAGCAGGGACTTGTTATCACTGAGCCACTTCACTTCTTTCGCCCGTTCGGCAGAACCCTTAGTCAGTTGCTGTATGAATTTTCCTTCCACATCGCTCACAAATAATTCTCCGCGGGAAGTGAAGGCTATCTTTTTTCCATCGGGAGATACGTCGTAATTGCTGATCTTACCTTTCACATCATAATCCTTGTCTTTCGGCAATACACTGTTACGGGTGATGGTGATATCCAGCTTCTCCGCCTTTCCAACTGCCACATCATAGAGCCAAAGCTGGTAATCTTTTTCAAATACCACTTTACCCCCGTTGGCATTCACAACAGGTGTTTTAATGGAAGAAGAAAATCGCGTCAACGCTGTTTTTTTTCCGTTATCGAAGGTGTAAAGATTGTATTCGCCATTGGCCTCATCAGAGATGAAATAGATATTTCCCGTCCGGTCGATCGTTGCACCGAAATCCTTCCCGATCCAGGTGGTGTATCTTTTATATTGTTTTGTCCGGGGATCATAGGACTGGATATCTGGATTGAAGGGTCCCTTGTAGCGCTTGCGTTGCGCCTGGTTGCTGCTTTCCCAGGTATCATTAAAGAATATCTCGCCGCTGGTAGGATGTTCCGTCAGGTTATGGTCATACTGAAAAAAATAGTCGCCGAATACCCGCTGCGCCGTACCACCCGCCGCACTCACTTTATAACCCGAAACCTGTCCGCTGCGGTTACTGTTGAAATAAATATGCTTCGAATCCCAGCTCCAGCTGCTCACCACGTCGGAGCCGCTGTAATAAGTGATCTGCCTGATATCCCCGCCCGCCAGGGGCATCACAAAAACATCGGCGTTACCAAACTGCGTGCCGGTAAACGCGATCCATTTACCATCCGGCGAAACCCTTGCATTGGTCTCATAGCCCTGCATGGCGGTTATCCGCGAAGCATGGCCATCTTTTACGCCGGTTTTCCACAGGTCGCCTTCAAAACTGAAGATGACCGTTTGCCCGTCTGGTGTAAGGCAGGGATGTGAGAGGAAATACGCGTTTGCGTCCTGTGCATTCAGTGAAAATGAAGTGAAGGAAAAAAGCAGGATTGAGAAAAGAGTTCGCATCGTATAAGGTTTAGGATGTGAATATACAACGATACTTTTCTATTTATCTACCACTGGTGTAAATCGTGCCAGCTTTGATTTTCTTGCTTTAGCCGCCGTTAGTTTTCTG
>JAYWAZ010000130.1:0-2095 GCA_043781975.1 Bacteroidota bacterium | reverse complement strand
ACCAGGGGCTGTGCCTACCGCTGTTCCTGCAATGCTGGCGCCCGTATTCCGCCATAATCTTGTACTATTTGCATAATACAAGTCTTCCGTATTGTCCGGATTTAGATAAAACAGGGTAACAAATAAACCGGAATTAGTTTCAGTAGATGGTTTTAAATAGGATCCAGCGCCTGACGGGAAACTTGGATCTCTCCTGTAAAAATCTCCGTTTTGAACTCCGCAGTAATGATTTGCATTACCTGCGGAAATTCCTACGGATACACCATCGCCGCTGAAAACTTCAGCCATAGCATTGGTACCTGCGTTCCTATACGTGGTTCCATTGTCCTGCGCTCCGCCTATGTATTTGGTACTTCCCGGGGTAGGGTCGATGGCTGTATAATAATACTGGTAAGTTTGGTAGTTATTGTTCAATGGCGTCCAAACTACCGTCGTTGCGGTAATATCAGTTGTAAGCTGTATGCCTCCATCGTCGCCGCATATCATTCTGATATTTGAGCCCGGCTCAAAAACAAAAGAATGCACATCCGGGTGGTGATTCAGGTATTTGCCGTAGGTATTGAATGCTGCATAGCCCCCTATTCTCCTGAAGCTTGTGGGCGTGGCAAAACCGTCGGTGGAAACAAAGGCACTGGAGCCTCCAATTACTACAAAATTAGGATCATCGGGTTTTACAGCCACCACCAGGTCATATCCTCCCTGGGAATCAAAAGTGCCGGTCTTATCTCCTTCGTTCGGTAAATTGGATGAACGATTTGCCGACCAAGTGCTGGTCGATGCATTATATTGAAAGAAATCAGCCGCCGGCCCCGAAGATGCTTTGTTATCATAAAAGGCATACAATAAGTTTTGGTTAGACGGCGCCAGTGCAAGTACCAGCCTGCCATAAGTTCCTGACGCTTTCCATCCTGCCGGTACAGTATTACCAGCAATTTGTATCCATGTTCCACCAGCACCGGTCGCAGATGTCCAGATGCCGTCGGCTGCGCCATTTCCAGACGAGCCTGCAAATCCAGCATATAAAACGCCAAGGTTAGTACAAACTACATCGGTCATATCAGTCGGACTGCCTCCTGTCGAATTTAGAACAATCGTCCAGGAAGTGCCACCATCGGTTGACCGTACGATTTGATCGATCGTAGCCATATATACATCGCCGGTAACAGGGTTTACGATGATCTTTGAAATCAGGTCAGACCTGTTGTCAAACGTTTCATATGTACCTGCATTAGAGCTTGCTAAACGATTCCAGGTTAATCCGTTGTCTGTTGATTTATATACCCCGAATCCGAGCCTGAAGGCGCCGGTTGCAGAACTGGAGTTACCCAATGCTTCTCCCGTTCCCAGGTACCAGGTATCCTGTTGCCCTACACGGGTGTCCTGTGCAAGGCAGGTAATATCATGGATGTTGGAGGTTCCGGCAACCAACGACCAGGTGGTACCACCATCGGCTGTACGCATAACCCCACTGCTCACACTGCCTGCTATCATCACCCTATTGGTAGTTCCGTTGTACCGGGTGTCATAGGCAAAAGCCCTTGTGCGGCCTCCCAGGTTGTTAGGCCCCGCAGCGGTATATGTATTTAAGTTGGTTGTTCTTGCAGCAACGTTTTCTTTTAGGGGCAACATCCTTCCCTGTTCGTAGGATCTTTCTGTTACTCCCTCCGGAATTTTTCCTGTTGCAGGGTCCTTAATTAGATCAAATTCATATTTCTGACGCTCAATGATATCATTGTATTCGGCCTCAAAATGATTGTATTTCCCTGCTGCGGGAAGATTGCTTTTTGCATTTACCTTATTACCGTTTTTTGTAACCTGCGCAAGTTGTTTTTGCCCTGTTTTATTTTCCGGGGGAGTGGTCCTGTTTTGCTTTTCGGGGGTTTTTGCAGTTTGCGTTTGTTCTTGTGGCCGACAACCGTTGATGCCGATCATCAAAGCTATCGCTGATAAGGCGTAGAGGAAAATTTTCTTCATAAACTAGTTTTGTTAAAATTGTTATGAGGTAAATGTATAATAAAATCAGATACTAATTACCACCTTTAAAAAATAGTTATCCTCAAATAAAAATGTATAATTGTATATGGCATTTCTAAAG
>JAYWAZ010000129.1:0-2097 GCA_043781975.1 Bacteroidota bacterium | reverse complement strand
TTCTGATATCTGTCCAACACCCTTATGCACCACGCGTATGGCAATTTCTTCGGTTGATAATTTCTGTAATGAATCGCTCAATGCTTCTACAGATCCATCCACATCACCTTTGATAATGATATTGAGTTCTTTAAAGTTACCGAGTGCCAATCGACGGCCGATTTCATCCAAAGTAATGTGTTTCCTTGCACGAAGGCCCTGCTCACGCAGTAACTGTGCACGTTTGGTTGCGGTTTCTTTGGCTTCTGCTTCATCTTCAAACACCCTGAACTTCTCACCGGCCTGTGGCGCACCGTTTAATCCCAATATGACTACCGGTGTTGAGGGAGGTGCTGTTTCAATACGCTGGTTACGTTCGTTGAACATCGCTTTCACACGTCCATAATGCTGGCCTGATACGATCAGGTCGCCCTGGTTTAAAGTTCCGTTCTGTACAAGTATGGTAGCCACATAACCACGTCCTTTATCCAATGATGCTTCAATAATGGTTCCGCTTCCTTCCCTTTGAGGGTTGGCTTTCAGATCCAGTACTTCCGCTTCCAACAATACTTTTTCGAGCAGGAGGTCTACATTCAAACCCTGTTTGGCAGAAAGTTCCTGGTTCTGGTATTTACCACCCCATGCTTCCACTAAAATATTCATTTGAGATAACTGCTCGTATATTTTCTGCGGATTGGCTCCGTCTTTATCAATTTTATTCACCGCAAAGATCATGGGTACACCTGCCGCCTGTGCGTGGCTGATGGCTTCTTTGGTTTGTGGCATTACTGCATCGTCTGCAGCTACTACAATGATCGCGATATCGGTAACTTTTGCACCACGTGCACGCATGGCTGTAAAGGCTTCGTGACCCGGTGTATCTAAGAAAGTAATGGCTTTGCCGTTTGGCAGGGTTACTTCGTAGGCACCGATGTGTTGTGTAATTCCGCCGGCCTCACCAGCTACCACATTGGCACTGCGTATATAATCCAGCAAAGAGGTTTTACCATGGTCAACGTGACCCATGATAGTTACGATTGGAGGCCTTGTAACGAGTTCGTCAGTATCATCTTCGTAATCATCATCATCCATTTCATCCACTTCTTCCAGGCCGATGAATTCCACTTCAAAACCAAATTCGCTGGATACCAGTTCAATTACTTCCGCATCCAGTCGTTGGTTGATGGATACCATGATACCAAGGTTCATACACTTGCCAATTACATCAGCAAAGCTTACGTCCATCAGGGTGGCGAATTCACTTACTGTTACAAACTCAGTTACCTGCAGCCTGTTATCAACGGTTTCTTCGCCCATGGCTTCAGCAGCTTCATCACGCTTGGCACGACGGTATTTGGCTTTCAGGCTCTTACCACGTCCACCCGTTCCGGCCAGTTTGGCCTGGGTTTCGCGTATTTTTTCCTGTATGGCTTTTTGATCGATTTCTTTGTCTTCACGACGTGTTGCCGGCCCACCGCTTCGGTTTCCGCCACCACGGTTAGGGCCACCGCCTTGTCCGCCACGGTTAAATCCACCACCACCTTGTCCGCCACGGTTATCCCTTCCGCCACTGTTATTATTGGCAGGAACAATGGGGCGGTTAGGCCCGGTTGGTTTTGCATTCGGATCACGCGGCGCAGTTGCACTACCCTGACCGGGTTGGGCTGGTAATTTATCAACCGGGATACGTTTGCGCTTGCGTTTTTCATCCCTGCCCATAGGTTTGGGACGGGTATCGCTGTTAACGGGTAAGTCTATTTTTCCGAGGATTTTTGGGCCCTCTAATTTTTCGGCTTTGATATTGGTGATGGTAGGCCCTGTTTCTTCCTCAACTGCCGGAGCGGTTGGTGCAACAGCTACAACGGGTGCTGTTACGATAACGGTTTCTGCTTCTTTCTTTTTGGGTTTTGCTTCAATAGCGGGCGCTGCTTCGGCAGGCTTTTCTTCTTTCTTTTTAGCCGTTTTCTTAGGACGGGTAGAAGAATCGATGGCAGATAAATCAATTTTATTAACTACAGTTGTGCCTTCCAGTTCCGGTGCATCAATCTTCACAATTTCAGGTTCTGCAACCGCTACAGGTGCAGGTTTCTCAATAACGGGTGCCGGTTTGGGGGCTTC
>JAYWAZ010000128.1:0-5884 GCA_043781975.1 Bacteroidota bacterium | reverse complement strand
GCTTCCAAAACCTGGCAACCCCGTGCTGGGATTAGCCACTACTGCATTCACGCCAACAGCGGCCAGCTCTGGTTTTATGCGTCCGTCGCTTGATGGGCCATAACTGCTGAAACTTCCTACAGCTCCTGATGTGTTGACGGCTCCCACGGCAATGACACTGTCCGCATCCGCTGCCGTAATGATATAATGCCAGGCACTGGTCCCTTCATTACCGGCTGCAAAATTCAGAAGTATCCCCTTTTTTGCCGCCAACATCGCTGCCTTCGCGTTAAGGGTGGTATGCCCGTTCATATCAGCATAGGTGTGGTTAAAAACAGCATTGTCGAACTGGTTGTACCCCAGTGATGTGGAAGTAACGTCAATACCCAAACTATCGGCCCTTTCAATTCCCGCCGCCCAGTTCTGCTCCTCAATCGGGTATTCTGAATTCACATCCTCCGTGCGGTATAAATAAAAAGAAGTCTTGGGTGCCGTACCCATGAAGATGCCGGGCATGTTGGCCGCGATGGTGCTAAGGCAGTTCATGCCGTGCGAATTGTCTTCATCAACACTGGCGTTTCCGGCAACGAAGTCCCAGGTTCCCAATACCTGGTTATTGCTGCGGATGCTGTCGAAAGTTGGCAGGCTCAGGTAATGAAAAAAACCGGCGTCCAATATAGCCATCTGCATGCCCTGCCCGCGAAATCCATGGTTGTGTAAAAATTCACCATTGTGCAGGTGTACCTGCCCGTAAGACTGTCCGTAATTATAATAATCGGTCGGGTTTTGCGGTGGGGGCGGGGGATTTGTATTGGGCGGATTGGGCACGTCCAGTTCTTTGTTTACCGGGTTAATTACCTGCTGGCCACGGGCGCCAATGGGGTTGGTGCTGAGCACAAAGGGAAAGCCGTTTATTTTTATCAGGGCTGCCGCATCGGAGGTTTGTATGGCCACCTGGTTCAGCCACTTGGAAGCATTCAGGATCGTAACGGCGCCGGCTAAACGTATGCTGTCGATATATCTTGGTGTGATCGGCAGGTCGGTGGAATCAATGGCGATATTATACCGCGTCCTGCGCTGGATGGACCTTGCAGTCAGGTATTGAGAAGGGTTGCCGATGGAGTAGGGGTTGGTGCCCTTGTCTTTCAACCGGATGATATACCTGGTAAACTGTGCGTGGCCCGACAGGCTGCCAGCCAATAGCCCGATAACCAATACAAGTAAATATTTTTTCATGATATCTTTTTGAAATGAAACTGAATACCCAGTAATAAAGGCGAAAACTGAATTATGAAGTTACAATATTTTGAATAATATGGTTACAGCAAAAGCCTTCCGGTCAGTTTCGAAAGGCTTTTCTTATACAACCGGTAAATGGGCTACTGTTTTACAAATCTTATCGCGGTATAGGTGCCATCCCTTTGTTTAACAATGGCAAAGTAAACACCATCGCTAAGCGTGCTTATATCAATGGAATAACTGAACTGGTTAATGATATTAAATATGGGCAATACCCGTCTTGCCTGCATATCCATGATTTCAACAGTCTCCCAATTTTTGGATAGGTCCAATGAATCCAGTGTGATCATCCGGTTAGCAGGATTGGGACGCAAAATAATGAAAGTGTAATAAGGCGATGAGGTACTGGTTACTTTTGAGCTGGAGTAATAAGTACATGCCCCTTTAACGCCCTTTGCCCTGTACTCACCCGCCACTGCAGCCGTATAGCTGATGCCTGTGGCTAAGGGAATAACGTTTACCCAAACCGAATTGGTTCGTATTTGCCAGGTATAGGTAGCCGCGGCATCAGGATTAGTAACCGTAAATAAACGGTTGCTCACTGTTATAACGGGAACGGACAATTGCTGTACACTCATCGTTATTACATTACTAATGGCATTGTTGTTAAGTACGCAGGCCAGATTACTGGTGAGTGTTACTTTTACCTGGTCGTTATTTTGCAGGGAGCTGCTGGTAAATGTATTGCTGTTGGTGCCGGCATTAACGCCGTTAACCTTCCATTGATAAGCAGGAGAAGAACCTCCATAAGTGGCGGCGGCAGTAAAGGTCGTTGCTGTACCTGAACATATGTTGGTAGTGGGAGTGCTGATATTTATGGTTGGAGTAAACGATTGGCCTACGTTAACCACAACCGTATCTTTTGAAGTACAGGTGCCGCCATTGGATACGGTTAAAATATAGGCAGTAGTGGCAAGCGGGCTTGCAATTGGGTTGGCTATATTCGGATTGCTTAAACCCGTGGCAGGTGACCAGGTGTAAGTTGTGCCCCCTGAAGCCTGCAATTGTGTTGATGAACCGGAACAAATGGTTACATCATTACCTGCGTTTGCAATAGGTAAGGGCGTAACAGTCATAATAATTATATTACTCGTTGCAGTTGCCGGTGAAGCACAGGAAAGCGAACTGGTTAAAATGACTTTCACCTGCGCATTATTGGTTAAAGCTGATGTTGTAAAACTATTGCTGTTTGTGCCTGCATTTATGCCATTGATCTGCCATTGGTAAGAAGCTGCCGGGCCTCCATTTGCAGGAGTTGCGGTAAATGTAACCGGCGAACCGCTACAGATATTTGAGTTCGGCGTAGTTATGCCAACAGAAGGAACAACACTGGAACTTATGGTAACCGTAATGATATTGCTTGTAGCATTTGCTGTTGTAACACAACTGGCATTACTGGTGAGCAGGCAACGAACCTGGTCGCCATTATTTAAAGTACTGCTTGTAAAGACGGAGCTGTTAGTGCCTGCATTCACACTATTGACCTGCCATTGATAAACCGGTGCAGTGCCTCCATAGCTGGCAGTGGCATTAAAGGTGATTGGACTATTAGGACAACTATTCGCGCTGGCCGTACTGATACTTATTTGTGCCGGCTGCATGGGGGTTACCGTATTGCCTGTCTGATTTGTCAGTACCGCTTTATTGAAATCGAAGAATATCGAAGACATATTTGTTACGGTAGCGCCAACACTTAAATTGCTAAACGGCTTTATTTTATAGGCAATGAATCCGTGGCTTCGCGGCTCGTTGGTGGTAGAATCCGGTAAAAAGATATTCTTGAAAATGAATTTTATTGTTTTTCCTTCATCAATTCTCACCGAAAAGGGGTGAGAGGCCCCGGTTACCTGTAATGTATTAATATCAAGGTCATTTTGGATCGTATCACTTACAATAACAAGCAATGCAGTATCCGTACCGGTATTTTGAAACCTGATCGTATAATTCAGGCTGCTGTCGGAACAGAGAAATGTTTTACTTATCCCGCCTGAGGGGAACACGGATTTATTGTTGGGGTCATAACTTCCAACAATGAATTCCGTTACGGAGTCTTTATTATTTAATGGGGTTGTATCATTTATTATAGGGTTAACGGTTGCAACCTGGTTAATCATGGTGCCGTTAGGTGTGCCAGGCGGTACCCAGAAATCAACAAAAAGATATCTTGTTTCGAATGGTTGCAGGTTCAAAAAATTCCATGTCACCAGGGGATTGTTATATGAACTTGCCGCCGGTTGCGAAAGCACATAGGTAATTGCAGGTGAGTGCTGGAGCGTTACGGAACCGGAAAGCGTGGTGGTGCCGGTATTTCTATATGCGATCGTTGTCCAGTATTCCCGACCCTGCCTTAGTCGCCCGTTAGCATACAGGTTTACAGACAGATCTTTAACATTTGGCATTGGATATATCGGAAAATCATTCAGGCTGTCAACACCACCTATGCCCGTAGCAAAACTTGCGGTATTGGTAACGGCTGATGTATAATAAGGCGGAACGTAGGGAACGGTGATATTATACGTGCCGGTATCAGTATATATATCATAGGAACCATCAGTGGTACTAAAGCCCTTGAAATCCAGGCCGCCACTTTGCGCATCGATGATACGGTAAGGAAAAGGGTTTTCACCGGCTTGCTGTATGCCATCATTATTGACATCAATAAATGTCTTGCCCATAATGTGGTTGCGGTTGCTGATCTTGCTGATAAAAGCTCCCGTGGCATTTGGGGTGGTCGTCAGCGTATTCGAAACATTTGGATCCGGATCAAAATCTGCAGTGTTGAAAAAATACCCGCAGGTATAGATATTGCCGTTATCATCCGCTAAAATATCCCTTCCAACAAAAGAGTTGGTGCAGGTCATTTCTGCTGTCCATTGATAATCGCCTTTAAAGTTGAGTTTTGTAATGTCGAGCACCATGCCGCCGAATTGACCATAGCTGTAGGAACTGTAATAAATATCACCGTTTCTATCCGATGTAACTTTGGTTTCATAATGGTCCTGCGTACTGGTCCTTACCCATTGGAAATTACCGTTCCTGTCCCACTTGCATATAAAGCGGTCTGCACTACCGGTAGCTGATTGCGTTGCTGTTCCCGGCCCGGGATCGAAATCAACGAAACTGCTAAAGATACCGGATATAATTACGTTGCCCGCGTCGTCGATCGTGAAACCCCATGGCCATGCGCTTCCTGATGCTATATTTTGGGTGCTTTTTTCCCAGATCACATTAAGGCTTGGATCAAATTTTGTGATGGTTGCTGTGGTACCCTTCCAGGTATCGGCATATACCAACCCGTTCTTGTATATGATTCCTGTGATCCTATCCGACCCATTAGAAGTAATAACGTGATTGGTCAAATAATTCCCCGCCGGATCGAGTTTTACTACCGCCGCGTCTGAAAAAGCGTTTTGTACTAAGTTAATAACACCCGGCCCTGGATCAACATCAATGGTTCCAAAGAATTCGACCGTGGCATATACATTGTTGGCACCGTCAACCGCAATAGCGTAGCCATTGTCCTGATTTGCATTAACTGAATTAGTTCCTATAAATACTTTTGTCCAGGCATAAGTTCCACCAGGATTTAATTTGCTCACAAAAACATTTCCCGGACTTAATGCGGTTGTTGTAAAATTCGCTACACCCGGTCCAGGGTCAAAGTCAACGGTTCCATTAAAATAGCCCGTGGTGTAAACACTTCCATCTGTGCCTACAGCGATCGCATTTGGAAATATCTGGCCGCCGGAGACTGAATTATTACCGATATTATCCGCCCAGATCAGGTTTCCATCAGGACTTAATTTGGTAACGAATTGGTTTTGTGTAGACGGAGTTTTGGTACTTAAATTATAAACCGCCGGCCCCGGGTCAAAATCAACTGTGTCAGCAAAAGTTCCTGTTAAATAAAAATTACCTGAAAGATCCCTTACCATGGCTCTATTTTCGGTTAGAATAAGAATGGTAGGATCAATGGTAGGCTGGGGATTGAAGAATTTTGCCCATCCATATTTTTGGGCATCTGAAGTTAAACTTGCCGCAGCGCAGATACAGATCAGTAAGAAAACCCTATAGCGTTTGATTGATGCCAATGACTCAAAGCAGTAAAACTTTTTCATGAGTGCGATTAAAAATTATAGGCGATTTTTTAAAATTAGCTTATTTCTTAATACCGGCAGTTTTCTTAATATCCTGAAATTCGTCAATAGCTTGCAATTCGGCTATTCCAGACGCCGAAAGTCGGGCTTAAGCTGCTCTTTGAATGAAAATTAATTCTTAACTATTATACGCCCACTTCAACCAGGTAGCCCCCCATGTAAACCCTCCTCCAAAAGCAGACAGGATGATATTATCTCCCTTGTTTAGTCTTTTTTCCCATTCCCAGAGACAAAGTGGCAAAGTGCCCGCCGTAGTATTGCCATATTTCTGGATATTGATCATGATCTTGTCTTTGGAAAGGCCCATGCGGTTGGCCGTAGCATCAATGATCCGCAGGTTGGCCTGGTGCGGAACCAGCCAGGCGATGTCATCAGCGGTGAGCTTATTTCTTTCCATTAACTCATAGCTTACATCCGCCATACCCTTTACGGCAAATTTAAACACCGCG
>JAYWAZ010000127.1:0-2102 GCA_043781975.1 Bacteroidota bacterium | reverse complement strand
AAAAGACGAGATACTGGCAGGCGCCTTTGCAAAGAACCCTGTTTATTATGTGATCGGTTTGGGGGGTGCATTGCTTACCGCATTTTATATGTTCCGGTTATTTGCTACCACTTTCCTTGGAAAATTTCGTGGCACGGAAGCACAATTGCATCATGTGCATGAAAGCCCGGCGGCAATTACGGTGCCGCTGATCATCCTTGCTTTTCTTTCTGCCGTTGGTGGTCTCATCGGTATACCGGAGTTCATGATGAGTGGCGGTCATCGCTTTGCGGCTTTCCTGGAACCTGTTTTCCATACCTCTTACGACCTTGCGGAAGAATTCAAGCTCTCTAAAGAAATTTCTCACCAAACAGAATGGATCTTAATGGGCGTGTCAGCAGTGCTGATCATAGCAACCAGTATGTGGGCATGGCGAAAATATAAAAATTACAAAGCGGTGGAAGCGGAAGAGCATGGCCTGGCAAAGGTGCTGGAGAACAAATGGTATGTTGATGAACTGTACGATGCTATTATTATTCGCCCGCTCCGGTCGCTGTCCCTTTTTCTAAGCAATGTTGTTGAAAGGTCCGGTATTGATGGACTGGTGAATGGCATCGGCAGGGGGATCAACTACAGCAGCCGCCAGATAAGGTTGTTGCAGAACGGGCAGGTTGGGTCCTATATTTTAATGATGGTGATTGGGACGATCGTTTTATTTATCATTCAAATTTTTGCAAAATAAATTTAATGCTGGGCAAGTACATTACATTTCCTGAACTGCTGCTTTGGTTTCCACTGGTAACCGGCCTGGTCGCATTTTTTATTAAAGACCAAAAAAACGTGAAGGTGTGGGCCTTGTTTTCTTCTCTTGTTACGTTGGGGATTTCTATCGTGAGTTTGTGTTACCTGGACGGTACAAAATATTTTACATATAATTATGTTAGCTATATCTGGCTGGATTATATCGGCAGTTCATTTTCCATCGGCTTAGATGGAATGGGCCACCTGCTTACTTTTTTAACGGCGCTCTCATTCCCGCTGATCTTTGCAGCCACTTATAAAAACAATTACAAGAATGTGAATACCTTCTTTGGCCTCATGTTATTGAGCCAGGCCGGGTTGATGGGCGTGTTCGTGGCCATCGACGCACTTGTATTTTATTTCTTCTGGGAATTGGCCCTTGTGCCCGTTTACTTTTTATGCAGCCGCTGGGGCGGAGAAAAACGGATACAGGCCACATGGAAATTTTTCATTTATACTTTCGTGGCCTCGTTGCTGATGCTGGTAGGTATCCTGTATGTGTACCTGCTTACAGACCCAACTAAATTATCAGATCATTCATTTTCGTTACAGGCATTTTATAAAGCGGTGATCACCACCAAAGATCAAAGCTGGCTGTTCTGGCTGTTCTTTATTGCTTTTGCAGTAAAGATGCCGGTATTCCCTTTTCATACCTGGCAACCCGATACATACGAACAATCGCCGGCACCGGTAACGATGGTACTGAGTGGCCTCATGGTAAAGATGGGGGTATTTGCAGTGTTGCGCTGGGTGCTGCCCATTTTCCCTGCGGGAGTTTTAAAATTTGAAAATGTGGTCATTGGATTATCGGTGGCGGGGATGCTATATGCAAGCTGCATTGCCATGGTACAGGACGACCTTAAACGGATCGTTGCTTATTCTTCCATCGCCCACATCGGGCTGATGTGCGCCACCATTTTTGCCCTTAATACAACGGGCTTACAGGGAGTGATGATACAAATGCTGAATCATGGCATCAATATAATAGGGTTATGGATAGTGGTAGATATCATAGAGAAGCATACCGGTGTGAGAAAGGTATCAGAGTTGGGAGGGTTGGCGCTGCACACGCCATTGCTGGCCCTATTTTTTGTGGTGATCGCGCTGGCCAATATCGCATTGCCACTAACCAATGCATTTGTTGGAGAGTTTGCGATGTTCACCGGGCTGTACCAATACAATCCATGGTATGCTGCTATCGCGGGTATCAGCATTATTCTTGCAGCGGTGTATACATTGCGGATGGTACAAAAAGTTTTTTATGGAGAAGATAATATCCTCACCAAAGTGGTATCACTGGTAACTGTAAAACAAAAAGTGGT
>JAYWAZ010000126.1:0-2114 GCA_043781975.1 Bacteroidota bacterium | reverse complement strand
GAACAACCGGGCTTACCCGAAGCAAACATCATGTAAAAGACGGGTCGCTTTACCGGAAAAGTTTTACCGAATGTTTCCGAAAATTTTACGGGGCTCCTGAAAGCAAGTGTATCCTTGCACTGCTCCCCTCCTACATGGAAAAGAAAAATTCTTCCCTGGTGATGATGGCAGATGAACTGATCCGCATATGCGATCACCCCCTCAGTGGCTTTTATGCAAATGACCTGGGCAGACTTCATCGAACCATCCTCCATAACGAAATATTGAAACTGCCCACATTGCTGATCGGTGTAACCCATGCCCTGCTGGATTTCGCCGAACAGTTTCCCATGCAGTTAAGAAATACCATCATTGTGGAAACTGGCGGCATGAAAGGCCGCAGGGAGGAACTCACCCGGCAGCAGGTGCACCGGCAATTGCAGCAGCAACTGGGCCTGAGCCTGGTTCATTCGGAATACGGCATGACGGAATTATTATCGCAGGCCTGGTCCAAAGGTGATGGTATCTTTCATTGCCCGCCCTGGATGAAGATATTATTGCGGGAAGCGGATGACCCTTTACACCTGGTGGAAGTAAAAGAAGAAGATCAGGACCCCTTCAGTGGCGCTATCAACGTGATCGACCTTGCCAACATCTACAGTTGCGCTTTCATTGCAACCGAGGATACCGGCCGGCTATATTCAAATGGCAGTTTTGAAGTGTTGGGTCGCCTGGATAACAGCGATATCAGGGGATGCAGCCTGATGACAATATAGATATCCCCTTGTTTATTCACATTTTTTATTGGTCATCGCATTTTCATTTTTTGATGAAATTTTTTAATGCAGAACCCCTATCTTTGCAATCCAAAAAATAAAAGCTGATTTGGTAGCTCAGTTGGTAGAGCAATACACTTTTAATGTATGGGTCCTGGGTTCGAGTCCCAGCCAGATCACAAGCCCCCCTTTTAACGGGGGTTTTTTTATATAAAAAATAATGTGCACAGCGCAATAATCTCACCTATTTTTGTCAATATTTTTTATGACCGATTTCTTTAAAAATAAAGTAGTTGCCGTAACCGGGGGAAGCGATGGTATTGGCAAGGCCCTGGTGGATGCCCTCATACTGCAGGGTGCCAAAGTAGCCACCTGCGGACGAAACCAGGATAAATTATACGACCTGCAGGTGACCCATTCGGGTAAACCACTGCATACACTGGTCGCCGACGTAAGTAATTTCAATGACTGTAAGAACTTTATCGACTCCACGATCAATATCTATGGCGGCATCGACATCCTCATCAATAATGCCGGGATATCCATGCGGGCCTTGTTGAAAGATGCCACGATCGACGTAATCGAGAAAGTGATGAGCATCAATTTTTCGGGGACAGTGTATTGCACCAAACTGGCCCTGGATTCCATTATTGAACGTAAAGGCACTATTGTGGGCGTTTCTTCCATCGCGGGCTTTCGCGGGCTCCCGGGCAGGAGCGGTTACTCGGCCAGCAAGTTCGCCGTGAACGGTTTCCTGGAAGCCATCCGCACGGAGTTAAGGGACAGCGGAGTGAATGTGATGTGGGTATGCCCCGGTTTCACCACTTCAAATATCCGCAACGCGGCGCTCAACAGCAAGGGCCAGTCGCAGGGAGAAAGTCCCATGGATGAAGGAAAAATGATGAGCTCCGCAGATTGTGCTCGCCATATCCTGAAAGCGATTGTTAAAAGAAAAAGGACACTGGTACTTACGTTTAACGGTAAACGAACTGTTTGGATGAATAAATTCTTCCCGCGACTCACCGATAAATTGGTGAAAAATTTCTTTTTTAAAAAAGGGACCCTGGTAAGATAGGAGATACAGTCAGCAGTTGGCAGTTGGCAGTTGGTAGTTAGCAGTTGGCAGTTGGCAGTTAGCAGTTGGCAGTTGGCAGTTAGCAGTTGGCAGTTGGCAGTTGGCAGTTAGCAGTTGGCAGTTGGCAGTTGGAAGAGAGTCAATAGATTTGAACTGCTTATCCAGTATCCAGTATCCAGTATCTAGTATCCAGGATCACTTAAAAGCTTAATCGAATTACTATAAATGCCTTTACTAACCCTCACCTCCGATATTGGCCAGCAGGATTTCCTGGTTGGCGCCAT
>JAYWAZ010000125.1:0-2116 GCA_043781975.1 Bacteroidota bacterium | reverse complement strand
CAGGTCTGACCCGCCGGAGAAGGACCCGGCGGTATTGCCCTTTACCAGGTAATTGCCGCCACCGAAGGCATAAAAATCTCCTTTCAGCAGCACCTGCCTGAAAGCCCACCAACGCAGGGAACCGGTGAATTCCATCGGTACGGTATTCCATGCCCTGGCGTTGTTTTGCATACCCGTATAGCCGTTAAAGGTAAGCCCGGCCGTTAGGGTGAATTTATCCTGGTTGATATAACTTAAGTCGCCGTGTACACGCAGATCATTCACCCTGGTCTCATTGCTCAGTTTGAATGTCTTATTATCCCTTGCCGTATCGTTGATAAAGAAAGGAAGGTTGGTCATCTTTATGAAACCCGCTTTGGCGCTGAAGTTGAAGTGTTTGCCCACCGTTGCTTTTATGCCGCCATAGTATTCAATTTCCTTGGTATTGGTCTGTGCCGAAAGCGTTTGCAGGTAAGGGTTGATGGCCGACAGGTTTCGGAAAGTATTCTTGGTATAGCGACCTACCCAGCCAGCCTGCAGTAAGAACATTTTATTGGGTACCTGCGCTTCTACATACACGTTGGGTAGCCATACAAATTTACCATTGTCCCATGTAGGTATGATACCACCGTTGATGCTGAAACGTGGAGTGGACACAGATAGCGACGGCGCCACCTGGAATATGTTGTTGCTGAACTTTATATTGGCTGGTTGTAAATTCTTAGTGCTGTATGAAGTGATATCAGCCTTCCCTTCCACTTTGAACGCGAAGGCTTCGCCGAATTGTTTTTCAAGAGGTGCCGACAATACCAGTGAGCTTTCGGTCAGCTTATCCTTATTGGTAAAACTGATTACGTGTGCCGTAGGGTTGTAATTGACACCATATTCACCCGGAACTGTATTGCGGATACCGGCGTAGATATCTATATCCTGGAACTGGTTGCGTATGCTGTCTTTCTTATAATCATACTTGCTGTGATCATAGCCATAAAGATAAGTATCACGCTGGCTGAGGGTAGCACCTCCATAGGCTTCATATTTTGGCCTGAAGAAACTTCCGGTAGCCTTGAGAGTGAGTTGCGAATAGTCCTGGTATTTTATCTTCCCCTTTGAGGAAATATAATCGGCATAGAGGTTTAGCAGGCTTTTTTTGCCATCGCCGAAACTGAAGCCGGCGCTGACATAGGGCGTGGAAAAATTACCGAATCCGGCTTTGATATAATTCCTAAGGCCAAGATACAGGTTCGAATCCATTGCCAGTGCCACTGGCTTCAACGGGATGGGCTCATAGGAATAAAATAAATTCTGGGGCGGAATGTTATAGTCCAGTTTGGGCCGGGATGAATCCGCATTCAATTGCGAAGCCGAGAAATTTATCTTTACCGCATTGCGCAGTACTGGCTTATAGGACGAGGTGATGTCGATGGTGGTCTTTTTGGTGGTGTCTTTTTGCGCATTTGCCGCAATAGGCGACAGGCAATAGGCAATAGGCAATAAGCAATATGCAATGGGCACCAGGGTCTTATTTAATTTGAACATGCTGTATATTTTGAGTTGCTTCATTCTTGATTATTAATTTTTAATTCGAATTGACCTTTGAATTCGCTTTCTCTTCCCCGATCGCTTTATCAAGTTTTTGTTGCGCTTCATTTTTCAATTCCGGGATCACTGAATTCTTTGCTACACTTTCATAAGTGGCTTTGGCATTGAAATAATCTTTCTGCTGCATGAAAATATCGCCTAGCAGGATATAGCTCTTTGTTACCCAAATGTCATAGGAGCCTGTTTCCTTGATAACCGCCATGGCTGATTTTTCTGCCGCGGGGAGGTTGCCGATGTTAAACTGGCAATTGGCAATTTCATACCTGGCTTCGGCACCCCAGGCCGATTTATTGATGGCCGCCACCGACCTGAATGAAGCGATGGCTCCGTTACAATCATTATTCGCCTGTTGTGATTTACCTAGTACCAGGAAGGCTATTGATCTGTCGTCGGTACTGATGCCTTTTTTAGTGAGCAGGTTCGTGGCGGCTTCATTGGCCTGTGCATAATCCTTCAGTTGATAATAACAACGAACCAGTCCCCTCAAGGCTTCCAGTTGGTTGTCCTGGTTCACTGCACCGCCCAGCAAGGATGC
>JAYWAZ010000124.1:0-5966 GCA_043781975.1 Bacteroidota bacterium | reverse complement strand
TACAAACCGAACACGGAAGCAAGCGAATGCGCAAAATAGGGCACAGTATGGAATTCGAACAGATCAAGGAATATGTGCGGGGCGATGATATCCGAACCATTAACTGGAAGGCGACGGCGAGAAGGGCCTCGCTGATGGTGAATAATTATACGGATGAAAAATCGCAGCAGGTGTATTGCATCATCGATAAGGGAAGGCTGATGAAGATGCCATTCAACGGGCTTACCCTGCTCGATTATGCCATCAACAGTTCATTGGTGCTGACGGGCGTTTGCCTGCACAAGCAGGACAGGGTGGGGATGATGACCTTTTCAAATAAAATGGGTACGTTGCTTGCCGCCGACCGCAAACCCGTGCAACGTGAAAATGTATTACAGCTTTTGTATAACCAGCAAACGGCTTTCCTTGAAAGTGATTATGAGATGCTGTACATGCAGATCAGGAACCGGATAAAGCACCGTAGCCTGCTGGTATTGTTCACGAATTTTGAATCGCTTTCGGGCCTCCACCGTCAGTTGAATTACCTGCGGTCTATAGCCAAACACCATTTACTGATGGTTGTCTTTTTTGAGAATACGGAATTGCACCAGTTATCGCACCTGGATGCCCGCAATATTGAAGAAGTGTACATCAAGACCATCGCTGAAAAATTTGAGTTTGAAAAAAGGCTGATCGTGAAAGAATTGAAAAAGCATGGCATCCTGGCGATCCTCACACCACCCGAACAACTCACCATCAATACGATCAACAAGTATCTTGAATTGAAGGCAAGGCAGGCGATTTAGCTGGAGTTCAGAGTTAAGCGTTTGGGGTTTCTGTATCTTTGAAAAAAAACAGGTTGGCACGAAAAGAAACTTACCGCGAAAGATATACCAATAAATTAGTGAATGCGGGTGAGACTCCTGTGCCGCCAGTCCGCAGGGAACGCATTCTCATTGATCCCGAAATACAAAAGACATACCTCGAAGGCAAAGTATTGCTCATCAACAAGCCGTTGCACTGGACCTCCTTCGATGTGGTTCGCAAACTCAGGAGTTTATTACAGGTAAAAAAGATCGGTCATGCGGGTACGCTGGATCCACTGGCAACGGGCTTACTCATCGTGTGCACCGGCAAGTTCACAAAAAAGATCAACGAGTACATGGCCCGGGAAAAAGAGTATACCGGAACGATCACGCTGGGCGCCGTTACTCCCACTTACGACCTGGAAAGTGAGCCCCACCTGCAAAAGGATTTTTCTTTTGTCACGCATCAAATGCTGGTGGAGACTGCCGCTAAATTCACCGGTGAACAGGAACAGGTACCGCCGGTTTTTTCGGCAATCAAAAAAGACGGTGTCGCATCTTATGAACTGGCGAGGAGGGGTGCGGGTGTTCCGCTGGAGCCGCGGAAAGTGGTGATCAGTTCCTTTGATATAACGGGGGTTGAAATTCCCGTGTTACAATTCAGGGTCACCTGCACTACGGGAACCTATATACGCAGCCTGGCAAATGATTTTGGGGCGGCGCTGGGATGCGGGGGCTACCTCAGCAGTTTATGTCGAACGCGGATCGGGGAGTTTAAAGTGGAAGAGGCTGTTGATATGGAGGGGTTTGAAGAGAAGATAGTTCATGGCAACTGAGAATTCAACTAGCTACTCCCCACTTCCCACTAGCCATTCTCCACTCACTAGAACGGATAGCTGATACCGATGGTGAAATTAAAATTCTCGTAACGCCATTTCCTGTAGCGCTCATCATTGACGGTCTTGCCCGGGTTCTGCGGGTCGGGGACCAGTACGCCCCTTTTGAATAAATTATTAAAGGTGATATCCGGTAACTGCCAGCCATTGTTCTTGCTGAGGTCAGGACGCTTGATACGGAAGCCCAGGTCGAAGCGCAGCACAAAATAATTGAAGTCGAGCCGGAAGCCTGTTCCCGCGGCGATGGCCAGTTCCTTGTACAGGTTCTTTATTTTGAATTGTGCGCTGTCGGTCGCCCCGCTGGGTTTTGAATTGCGCAGGTTCCATACATTGCCGGCGTCGAGGAATAATGCGCCTTTCAGTACCAGTGAATTGGGGATGAGCTGTGCGATATCATAGCGGTATTCAAAGTTTGCTTCCAGTTGTATGTCGCCGGTTCGGTCATTGAAGGTATTGTTACCAAATGGATTCAGGGGCTGGGCACCGAGGCCGATACCGCGTACGGGCCATCCCCGCATGCTGTTGCTTCCGCCGCCAAAGAATTGCTTGAAGAAGGGGAGGGTCGTATCCTTTTTAAATGCGATACCAACGCCGCCGAATACACGCGCCACGATGGCCGATCTTGGCCTGCTGATGGAAAAGGTATATTCAACATTCGTTTTTATAAATTGCCGCAAATAATTTTTCAAAACATTGGCCCTGCCCAGGAGCAGGCCCGATTCTTCTACGTTGACCTTAAGTGTATGCTGGCGGTTGATATTCTTTGGATTGGTATAGGTTACCGAATAGCCAAGTGATCCCAGTCCAAGCCCCGCCACCAATGCCGAGTTAAAAGAATATTTCAGGAAGGGATTGGCCTTCAGGGTACTGTCGAAAAGCGCCGTGCGGTTGAAAAGCCTGTTGAATTCAAAGTTAACTGGCTTCCATACCCATTGCCGGTTGGGTTTCCGGGGGTTCTTTGATTTCTTCGTCCAATCAAAACCCGCCGCGAAATTTATCGATTGAAGGTCGAATAAATTGATACGCTTTACATAAGAAAGGTTGGTATTGAAAAAGGTTTCAGAAGAAAGAAAATTTTTCCTGTCCACCTTGTTGAACGGCCATATGAAACGCGGTATCACGATCGAGTTGGAATAACTGAGCTCATTGGAATTGACCAGGTTCTTCTTGCCCGTACTGTCGGGGGTAAGGTTCAATTCTACCCCGGCGCGAATGGCGTTGGTCATTTTAATGCCTTCCTTGTGCACATTGCGGTTCAGTATCGAAATGTTTCCGCTGAGGCCCAGTAAATTCCCCGCATTGACCACCGTTGCGTTGTTGGTATTGCTCGTCGCCGAATAACTGGATTCAATGGAAGCTTCAAAACCATATTTTTTCCCGGGCATTAGTTGTATCACCAGGTCTATCCTGTTGGCCGAATCCTTTCGTTCTACAACCTGTATGTTCACGCTTTGCCAAACACCGGACTTGGTAAAACTGTTGATGGTCTTATAAAAATCATCCTGCCGGTAAAGGTCGCCCCTCCTTACAAAAAGGTTACGGGCAAGGAATCCGGTCCTGAATAATTTTTTATGATACCGAACGATGAAGTTCACCCGGCAGGTATCGCAGTTGGCTTTCCTGGCCAGGGTTTGTAAAAGCGTTGGGTCGTTCAGGTTATCTCCCGGCTGATAATCGGGGAGTATATAAATGTTGCCGATATAGAATTTATTGATCTTGCTGCTGTCTGAAGGCGGCCGTAAAACCACCGCCAGTTTGATGGTGGGAGAATCCTTTGCCTTTTGTGCTTCCGCCAGCAGGCGCAGTTGTTCAAATATATCATCGCTGATGGTGGTCAGCGCAGCGGTAGTGGTATCACCCAATATCTGCAGTTCTTCGGAAGAGATCTTGTAATAGCCGTTATTCCGGAACAGGTCGACGAGCCTGCCCAGTTCGCCGATGACGGCCGATTTCGTGACGGGGGTGCCGACCTTCAGCAAACTCATATCCGCGTTCCGCTTCGCCAGTTCCTGCAGGCCGGGTTTACGCAACCGGTAACTTAGGGTATCGATCACCGTTGGATTGCCGGTGTTTACGGAATAATGCACTTCAACACGCGGCGGCTTATTCCCTTTTAAGGTATCCGCCTTATAGGTGACACGCGATTTGTAATACCCAAGGTGCAGCATGGAGGCCTGCATGTTGCGGGCAGACTGGCCTGCGGAAGCGCTGTCGTAGGCGGGGGGCCGCATGATGAAATGAAAAATAAAGAAAGCGTCTTTGATCTTGACCTTTGAACTGTCATCAAGTTGGGCATTCAGGCGCTGTTTTAAAGCCGTCTTTTCCGCACTGGTGAAATTTCCTCCGGTGATATCGATCGTATTTTTTGCGATAAAGGGTTTGTTTTTTTGATACTTTCGTGGAATGGTACAGGAAGACCCTACCAGGGAGAAAAGCAAAAGAATTTTTAAAAAACGGGGAAGCCTTATTTTATCAGGGTTAATTAGCGACATATATTCAAATGATCGGCAATGTTAAGCAAAACACATACCAAATATATCCAAAGTTTGCTGCACAAAAAATTCAGGGACCAATCGGGCCTGTTTATTGCGGAAGGTCCAAAAGTGGTGGAAGACCTGTTGAACTGCGGTGAATTCAAAGCCAGGGAACTGTTTGCGGTTGATAAATGGCTAAGCGCACATGTTGCTTTGCAACAGGCATATCCGGCCGTTACCTTCAATGAAGTGGAGGATTTTGAACTTGAAAAGATATCGGCATTGAGTACCCCGCACCTGGTGCTGGCCGTTTTTGAAAAGAGAACGCAACCCCTCAGCCTGAACCTTGAAGGAAAGATCACCCTGATACTGGATACCATTCAGGACCCGGGCAACCTCGGTACGATCATCCGCACGGCCGACTGGTTTGGTATTGAATCGATCATCTGTTCGGAGGGTTGCGCCGATATGTATAATCCAAAAGTGGTGCAGGGTACCATGGGCAGCCTGGGCAGGGTGAATATTATTTATACCGGCCTTGGGAGCTGGCTGCAAAAGCACCGGGGCATCAGGACCTATGCGGCCACGTTAGCAGGCAGGCCCATACAGGAGGTGAACGGCATCCGGGAAGGTTTTCTGATCATCGGTAATGAAGCGAGGGGGATCGGTGAAGAGCTACTTGACCTGGTGGATGAAAAGATAACCATTCCGCGTTCAGGTGAGGCAGAATCGCTGAATGCGGCCGTGGCAACGGGTATCCTCTTATCCCGGTTCTTACAAAGTTGAACCTGCGTACTTACCTGAACTGGATCGCTTTCACGGGCCTTATTTTCTTTACCAGCAGCGTGGGAATAATAAGCGTGGCAAATGATACCAGCAGGGTAGCCCCGCAGATGAGCAATACCTGCCACCATACCACATCAGCGTGTGCGGCCTTCATGTAATAGGCTTCCTCATTCAGCTTAATGAATCCTGTCTTTTCCTGCAGCCAGCAGATCCCGAGTCCAAGTAAGGCGCCGGCAATGATGCCGGTGAACGCGATCAATGAAGTATTGTATAAAAAGATCTGTTGCACGTTCCAGTCGGTGGCACCGAGTGCTTTTAGGATGCCTGTCATCCGGGTTCTTTCCAAAACTAAAATGATGAGGCAGGTAACCAGGTTAACGATGGCCACCACCATCATGATGACGAGGAGTATGGTCTTGATCCTGCCCTGGAGGTTGAGCCAGTCGAAAATATTTGGATAGATGTCCCGGATGGTCTTGCTGTACCAGGTCTGCGGCAGGCCGGCATAGATCAGTTTATTAACCATATCGGTTTGCGTGTAATCCCGGAGGAAGACCTCATAACCCCCGATCTGGTCCTTTTCCCAGTTATTCAGCCGCCTGATGAGGTTGATATCGCAAAGACCAAAATTCTTATCATATTCATCGATCGCCGTTTTATAAATGCCTACTACCTGAAGCCAGCGTGCGGTCTTACTGCCATCTTCCCTGAAAAAGAAGACCATAACACTGTCATTGACTTTTGCTTTCAGCTGGTTGGCGGTATAGGCCGAGATATCAATTTCCCGGCTGTAGCCACTATCGGTGAATGTCGTCCACCTGCCTTGCTGTAAAAAAGGTTGCAACCTGCTGTAATCAAATGAGGCATCGACGCCTTTTAATAAGATGCTTTCGATCTCCGTTCCGGATTTGATGATCGCCGACCTGGTGGCATAGCGCTCCACGGTTTTGACCTGGGGTAAATGTTCCAGGTAATTCTCGACGGAATCATTTTGCGTTATCGGGTACTCTTCGGCGATATTGACC
>JAYWAZ010000123.1:0-2132 GCA_043781975.1 Bacteroidota bacterium | reverse complement strand
AGCCGCCGTGGAGCGATTGGCTCTCCACCTAAAAAAACGGTGCGCAGGCTGCTGAGGTTGGCGAGCGCATTGTCGCTAACTCATACCCTGCGGTAAGTTCGCCGGCGTCTATTTGAGCCCCTTCACCGGCCAGGTAGGATATCCCGGCCGCCAGATAAAAACCTCCTTTATCGTGCCACGAAATAGTAGGATTGAGATAAGGTAATACAGAGGAATCTTTCCGGCCATTATATACCGCATTAGACAGGTAGCTGAGCGAAAATTTAAAATAGGAATGCCGTGGTTCGCTTGTGGAATCACCGTTAGTTTGTGCAACTGCTATCGTGGATATGCACACATAAGCAGCTGCCATTAGAATTTTGGAGAATAGCATAGCAGTTATAGTTTTTAAAGTAGACTGTTTTTTTGACGCCTGGTTTAATTGCCGTTCCAAACACGAATGATATGATATCAAATATAATAACTTCGCTTACATGAAATTAGCTAATTATATCACAGGAAAGTGGATAGAGGGAGACGGGGAAGCGCAGCTGCTTTTTAACGCTGTAAACGGTAATCCTGTGGCGAGCGCTACAACGCAGGGTCTCGATTTTAAAAGCATGCTTGAATATGGCCGTGCCAAGGGTAGCCCGGCCTTGCGAAAAATGACCTTCCAGGAAAGAGGAAGAATGCTCAGGGCTTTGGCGTTGCACCTTACAGAAAAGAAAGAGCAGTTTTATTCTATCAGTTATAAAACCGGCGCTACACGGGCTGATAGCTGGGTAGACATCGAAGGCGGTATTGGCAACTTGTTCTCCAATGCTTCACTAAGAAGAAAACTACCCAATGAGATCTTTTGCATGGATGGTGATGGCATCGGCTTGAGCAAAGGCGGCACCTTCATCGGCCAGCATATTTTAGTTCCCAAGGAAGGTGTGGCCATCCACATCAATGCGTTTAATTTCCCGGTGTGGGGCATGCTTGAAAAAATCGCTGTGAATTTACTGGCCGGCGTTGCGGCCATTGTAAAGCCTGCCTCCATAACCTGCTACTTAACCCAGGCAGTAGTAAAGGAGATCGTGGATTCAAAAATATTACCTGAGGGCGCACTTCAGTTGCTTTGTGGCAGCACCGGCGACTTGTTGAACCATGTTACGGCGCAGGATGTGATCACGTTTACCGGGTCTGCCACCACCGGCTTACAATTAAAATCGCACCCGGTAATACTGAATGAAAATGTACCTTTTAATTTAGAAGCCGATTCACTCAACTGTATCGTGTTGGGTGAAGATGTGGTGCCGGGCAAACCAGACTGGGAAATATTTATAAAAGAAGTAAGAAAAGAAATGACAGCGAAGGCAGGTCAAAAATGCACCGCCATCCGCAGAATTTTTGTGCCGGAAAATAAAATGGAAGATATGTGGACTGCCATTGGTAATGCATTATCACAAACCACCATCGGCAATCCCGAAAATGAAAAAGTAAGGATGGGATCACTGGCGGGGCAATCACAGAGGGATGAGGTAAGATCTCAGGTGCAAAAGATCCTGGCTTCTTCGCAGATCATTTACGGCAGCCTCAACAGCGTGGAAGTGATGGACGCTGATGCCCGCAAGGGGGCATTTATCAGCCCGATCTTATTATTGAATGAAACCCCTTTTGCATCTGAAGAACCTCATTCCATTGAAGCATTTGGGCCGGTAAGCACCATCATGCCGTACAAAAATCTTGATGAAGCCATTGCCTTGTCAAAAAAAGGAAAGGGCTCATTGTGCAGTTCCATCGTTACCGGCGATCCAAAAATGGCGAAAGAGTATGTGATGGGCGCGGGCACCCACCATGGAAGAATACTCGTGTTGAATGAAGAATGTGCCCGGGAAAGTACAGGGCATGGATCGCCGTTACCACTGTTGGTACATGGCGGACCAGGCAGAGCCGGCGGCGGAGAAGAAATGGGTGGATTGAGAGGGATAAAACATTATATGCAAAGAGTAGCGGTACAAGGTTCGCCTACCATGCTCACCGCCATAACCCGTGTTTACCAGGCAAATGCAAGAGGGAACATCACCGGAATACATCCGTTTAAAAAATATTTTGAGGAACTTGAGATCGGTGACCAGCTTATAACCGGGAAAAGAAAAATAACAAGTGAG
>JAYWAZ010000122.1:0-5983 GCA_043781975.1 Bacteroidota bacterium | reverse complement strand
GGCAGCGGATATCACCGCATTTATCGCAAAAAAAAAGCAATCAGCAGCCGGGATAGGATTTGTTCCTACCATGGGAGCACTACACCCCGGGCATATTTCACTGATCGGGAGTTCTAAAAAAAACGGTGATCTCACCGTTTGCAGCATATTTGTGAATCCCACGCAGTTCAATGACAGGCATGACTTTGAAAAATATCCGACGACGATCGAAAATGATATCGACCGGCTGGAAAATGCGGGTTGCGATATACTGTTCTTACCTGATATGCATGAGATCTATCCGGATGGCACTGAGAACGCCCCGCATTACGGACTGGGATACCTGGAAAAATTGCTCGAAGGCAGCTTCCGCCCCGGGCATTTCCAGGGAGTATGCCAGGTAGTACACCGGCTCCTTGTTATCGTACAGCCGCACCGGTTATACCTGGGACAAAAAGATTTTCAACAATGCAGCGTCATTAAAAAGCTGGTACAACTGACCGGCATGGCCATCGAAGTGGTGGTATGCCCTACGCAACGTGAAGCCGACGGACTGGCCATGAGCAGCAGGAACATGCGATTGAATGATGCCGAAAGGAAGCGGGCGGTCAAAATTTATGAAACCCTTTGCTTCATTAAGAAGGAGGTCAGGAACGGATATCTGGAAGACCTTAAGGAAAGGGCCCGGCAATATTTAACGGGTGAAGGCTTTAAAGTGGACTATGTTGAAATAGCCGACGCGGCAACACTTGAACCCCTGGAGAACTGGGATGGCAAGACGCCGCTTGTTGCTTTGATTGCCGCATTCCTGGATGAAGTACGATTGATTGATAATATGCTGCTGTAAGGAGAATGATACTGGATACTGGATACTGGATGGATGTCCAATTATCAAAAAACGCTTCAAAGTTTCAGTGTGTATCCGGGATCCATTATCCGGTATCGTTTCCGCGGATATTTGAAATTGCTGTTTTCCCTTCGTAAATTGTAACCGATATGCGTAAACGGTTATATTCGATACTCAACTATTTTCTTTTTTTGGGCGGGGGGATCTTCCTGGTCTGGTGGCAATTGAAAGAAATGACGCCGGCCGAAGAAAAAGAATTTTATCACGCGTTCACCTATGCCAATTACTGGCTCATCATCCCCATCGTTATCATGATGGTACTGAGCCATCTCTGCCGTTCCCTGCGCTGGAAGCTGCTGATGGAACCTTTGGGTTATGATCCCAAGTTAAAGAATGTATTCGCGGTCACCATGGTGGGCTATCTCGCCAATTCCGCGGTTCCCCGTCTGGGTGAGATCCTTAAATGCACTTTTCTTGCCCGCTACGAAAAACTGAAAGTTGATAAACTGGTGGGCACTATCCTTGTTGAACGTACTTTCGACCTGTTCTGTTTTTTGGTGTTCATTGGCATTACCATACTGATACAGATAAGCGTTGTGGGCAAATTCGTGCAGGACAAACTCTCCCTGATGGCGCATTCATCGGGTATGCCATTCTGGGCAAAATCATTGATCATCATCGCAGGAATCATGGCAGCGGTATTGCTGCTTAAAATGGTCTTTAAAAAATTCCCGGGAAATAAGATCATTATCAGGACCAAGAATTTCTTTACCGGCATCGGTATCGGCTTTACCACGATCAGGAACCTTAAAAAAAGAAAATTATTCATTGCCTATACCCTCTTCATCTGGGCCATGTACCTGCTGGAGATCTATATCGGTTTCCGGGCGATGGGGGGCACCAGCCACCTGGGCATCAATGCCGCCTGTTCTGTGCTTACCCTGGCAACGCTGGCCATGATCGTAACGCCCGGCGGCATTGGCTCTTTTCCTTTATTCGTCATGAAAACCCTTACCATGTATAAGATTGCTGAAGAATTGGGAAAGGCATTCGGCTGGCTGATCTGGGGGGTATCCACGGGCATCGTCATTACCATCGGACTCACATGTCTCCTTGTTTTACCATATCTCAACAGAAATAAAAATGAAATCAGTCAGCAGCATACCGGGTAAGATCGTGGACCTTACAGAATTACAGCACCAGGTGAAACGCTGGCGCCTGCAGAATAAAAAGATCGTTTTTACCAACGGTGTTTTTGATATAATGCATGAAGGCCATATTGTCTCCCTCAGTGAGGCGGCTTCGTTCGGGCATATCTTAATAGTAGGGGTAAACGCAGATGAATCCGTGAAAAGGCTGAAGGGACCCGGTAGGCCATTGATGAATGAGCATTCGAGGGCCCTGCTGCTGGCTTCACTGGTCATTACGGATGCCGTGATCCTGTTTAAGGAAGATACGCCGCTGAACCTAATAACATCCATCCTGCCCGATGTACTGGTCAAGGGCGGGGATTATAAGCCCGAAGACATCGCCGGGGCAAAAGAAGTGCTGGCCAATGGCGGTGAAGTAAAGATCGTTCCGATAAAGGAAGGTTTTTCTACTACGGGGATCATGGAGAGAATGAAAGAAGGTTGATAGTGCATAGTTCATAGTTCATGTTTGATGGGCTATGAACCATGATCCAAAAAAACATTTCACATAAACTTAATACCGCATTGTTGATTTATTCAACCGCCATCCTTTAATTTCACGAATTCCTGTTAAAAACTGCCAAGGCTTGCAAAAAAGAAAGATCATATTCCGCGACATCAGCTGGCTTTCCTTCAATAACCGTGTCTTACAGGAAGCCGCAGACGAAACCGTTCCGCTCCGGGAACGTATCCGTTTTCTGGGTATCTTCTCCAATAACCTCGATGAATTCTTCAGGGTAAGGGTGGCTACTTTAAAACGGATGATCGAATTCGGCAAAAGATCCAATATGCACATGGAACTGTCGCCCGAAGCCATCCTCGAAGAGATACAGGAAAAAGTACTGGAACAACAGAAAGAATTCGAGCGCATCTGGAACGAGATACTGAGAGAGCTGAAGAAACAAAAGATATTCCTGCTCAATGAAACGCAGTTGAACAGGCAACAGCAAAAATTCGTGCTCAGTTATTTTGATGAAGAGATCCGGAGCAATATCATTCCGCTGATGATCGAAAGCATACAGGGCTTCCCGGTATTGAATGACAAATCGATCTACCTGGCCTGTAAATTGTCGAAAAAGGACAACAGCATCCCGCAAAAATTCGCGCTGGTCTCTGTTCCCTCCCGCCGCTTGCCACGCTTTCTAATCCTGCCTTCCCGCCAAACGGAGAAGCATATCATATTGTTGGAAGACGTCATCAGGTTTTGCCTGCCGAATATTTTTTCATTCTTTGGTTACAATACGTTTTCGGCACACCTCATCAAAGTGACCAGGGATGCCGAAATTGATATCGACAATGACATTTCCACTTCGCTGATACAAAAGATAGAGAAGGGGTTAAAGAGCCGGAAGAAAGGAAAACCCGTGCGCTTCATTTACGACAAGACCATTGACCCCCGGCTGTTGAGCTACTTGGTGAAGCGGCTGGGCCTGGTGCAAAAAGACAACCTCATCCCCGGCGGAAGGATACATAATTATGTTGATTTCATCGACTTCCCGGAATCGGTCTTTGCCCAGAAAAAACTCCGGAAAAAACCATTTGTACACCCTGCTTTAAAAAATATCAGCCGCGTTACGGATATCATCCTGCAAGAAGATGTGCTGCTGAATTTTCCTTACCATTCATTTGACAGCGTGATCGACCTGCTTCGCGAAGCCGCTATCGACCCCCAGGTGACAAGCATTAAAATAACCTGCTACCGCCTGGCGCCCCGGTCAAAAATAATCAACGCGCTGACCAACGCGGTCCGCAATGGCAAAGCGGTGACCGTGATGCTGGAACTGCGGGCACGCTTTGATGAAGAGGCCAACCTGGAATGGAAGGAGGAACTGGAAGAAGCCGGCGTGAAGGTTTTACTGGGTGTACCCAATATGAAAGTGCACGCGAAAATCTGCCTCATAAAAAAACGCGTGAACAACCACACCATTCATTATGGTTTTGTAAGCACCGGCAACCTGAATGAAAAGACGGCGATGATCTACAGCGACCATTGCCTGCTTACTTCCGACCGGAATATCATGGCGGATGTGAACCGCATCTTTAATTACCTGGAGCAGCCCAGGAACAGGATGGCCTTATTGAATACCTGTAAAACGCTGATGGTAAGCCCAACGGCTATGCGAAAACAACTTGTTCAATTCATCCATAAGGAGATCAGGGCGGCCAGGGCGGGTAAACCGGCTACCATAACGCTCAAACTGAATTCACTGAGCGATGAATTGCTGATCAATCGCCTTTATGAGGCGGCCAGGGCCGGCGTAGAAATAAAAATGGTCATCCGCGGGATATGCTGCATGCTGACCGAAAATAAAAAATTCAGGATGCCCGTTCAGGCCATCAGTATCGTGGACGAGTACCTGGAACATGCAAGGATCATGATCTTCCATAACGGCGGTAAGGAGAAAGTGTTCATTTCATCCGCCGACTGGATGGTGCGCAATATAGACCACCGGTTGGAAGCCGCCTGCCCCATTTTTGAAAAGAACATCCGGCAGGAACTGAAAGATATCCTGCAGATACAACTCAAGGATAATATCAAAGCCCGGATACTGGACAATGAACTCAGCAACCAGTATGTAAATCCGCGCAATACAAAAAAGATTCGCAGCCAGGTAGAGACCTATAATTATCTCTTTCGCAAATTATCATAGGTGCCAGACGGCTTAACGCCATCCTGAGAGCTTCACCAAATTATCCACATATACAGATTGCAGTTCCTGGTTCATGATTTGAGGGTCTCCCCACTTTATCTTTGCAGCGATCACCAAATCACCCATTAAACCTTTACGCCCGTTTTGAAATTAGCCGCCATTGATATTGGAAGCAACGCCGCGAGACTATTAATATCCGAAGTAACGGCTGACGAAAAAAATGAACCCGTCTTTAACAAGCTGAACCTGGTAAGGGTTCCACTGCGTTTAGGCTTCGACGTATTTGAACTGGGCTATATCCCTAAAGCCAAGATCGGGATGATCCTGCAAACGATGAAGGCCTACAAGCATTTACTGAACGCCTACGGGGTAACGCAGATCATCGCCTGCGCCACCAGCGCCATGCGTGATGCCAGGAATGCTGCTGATATCATCCGGAAGGTGAAACTGGAGACCGATATTTCCATCGAGGTCATCAGCGGTGAAATGGAAGCCGGGCTCATCTATGAGAATCATATTGCCGAACTCCTTGATAAGGATCATAGCTATATGTATATCGACGTGGGCGGCGGCAGCACCGAACTCACTTTTTTCAGCAACGGGGTACTCAGCTTTAAGGAATCATTCAATATCGGTACCATCCGCCTGTTGAAGGATATGGTGAAGGAGGATGGCTGGGATGCGATGAAGGAAAACATAAAGACCGCGACGAAGGGCCAAAAAGAAGTGGTGGCCATCGGGAGCGGTGGCAATATCAATAAGATCTTTTCCATGAGCAAGCGAAAGGACGGGAAACCATTATCGCTGGAATTGCTGCGGGATTTTTACAAAGAGCTCAGCAATGTCACGCTTGATGAAAGGATCAATACCTACCAGTTAAGGGAAGACCGCGCCGATGTGATCGTACCGGCCCTGCTCATCTACATCAACGCCATGCGCTGGGCGGGGGCCTCGGAGATCTATGTACCCAAGATAGGTCTTGCCGACGGGCTGATCCACCATTTATATGACCAGGTGAAATAACACCAAAATATTTTACTTTTACACTTTCAAGCGATCGCTTCCGGGATTTGTTTTATTCTAACGCAGAGCCAACTCCATTTCGCTTTTTTCAAAAAACACAAATTCCTGATCATGTCTGTCAATAAAGAAATCAAGAAGATCACCACCAACACATTGCAAAAAATGAAGGCCGCCGGGGAAAAGATCTCCATGATAACGGCCTATGATTTTTCTTTCGCCAAACTGTTCGACGCGGCCGGCATCGATATCATTCTGGTGGGCGATAGCGCCAGCAATGTAATGGCGGGGCATGA
>JAYWAZ010000121.1:0-2139 GCA_043781975.1 Bacteroidota bacterium | reverse complement strand
TCACGCCCGAGAACCTGAAAGATGAACACCCGATGATGCGGAAGGGGAATGGATACTAGATGCTGGATACTGGATACTTGATAGGTGCCTGAATATGTGCAAAGCTTTTTAATGTTTAGGGGTGCATCCAGCATCCAGTATCCAGTATCCAGTATCAAAATAAAACACATTGTACCATGATCATTGCAAGCAACGTTTCTAAAAAGTTCGGCAAACTGAAAGCACTGGATAACGTGTCGGTTACCTGCAATAAGGGAGAATGCATCGCCCTGATAGGGCCTAACGCCAGCGGTAAAACGACCCTGATCAAGACCATCCTGGGCATGGTGGTGCAGGACAGTGGTTTCATCACGTTCAACGGCAACAACATACTGCACCACTGGCAGTACCGCGAACAGATCGGGTACATGCCGCAGACCGGGCGCTACCCCGACAATATGACCATCGGTCATGTGCTGGACATGATGAAGGATATCCGTGGCACAAGTTCAGCCCTTGATGAGGACCTCGTAAATGCTTTTGAACTGAAAGCCCTTATGAACAAAAGAATGCGCACGCTTTCGGGCGGTACCAGGCAAAAGGTAAGCGCCTCCCTGGCATTTTTATTCAGCCCCGCCGTACTGATACTGGATGAACCCACGGCAGGTCTTGACCCCGTCGCTTCCGAGCTGCTGAAAGAGAAGATTATTGCAGAAAAGAAAAAAGGCAAACTGATCCTCATCACTTCCCATATTCTGAGTGAGCTCGATGACCTGGTGACACAGGTGGTGTATATGCAGGAGGGACAGGTTCGTTTCCATAAAAGTATTGAGGAATTACGCACAGATACCGGCGAAGAAAAACTGAATAAAGCCATTGCGCATTTCATGGGTAAAAAATAAATATGAAAAAGATCATCAAGTACGTCATGACCGATATCCTGCGCAACAGGATCGTATTACTTTACACCGCCTTCCTGTTCATCACTTCGTTCAGCATGTTCAGTCTCGAGGATAATAACAGCAAGGGTTTATTGAGCCTGCTGAATATCATCCTCATCATCGTTCCACTGGTGAGCATCATCTTTTCCACGATCTATGTTTACAACAGCGCCGAGTTCATCGAGCTGCTGGTGAGCCAGCCGCTGAAAAGAAAGACCATCTGGCTAAGCCTGTTCACCGGCCTGGCGTCTTCCCTGGGATTGTCTTTTTTAATTGGCGCAGGCATTCCCGTTATGTTTTACCAGGCCAATACTGTGGGCTTCATGATGATCGGCATGGGCGTTTTGCTCAGCATCATATTCGTGGCCATTGCCATGCTGGCAGCGGTACGAACAAGGGATAAGGCCAAGGGGATCGGGGTAGCGATTTTATTGTGGCTGTATTTTTCACTTTTGTTCGACGGGCTGGTGCTGTTCCTTTTGTTCCAGTTCGCAGACTATCCCATGGAGAAACCCATGATCGGGGTCACTGCCTTGAACCCGGTAGACCTCGGCAGGATACTGGTCTTATTGCAGATGGACGTATCCGCCATGATGGGTTATACCGGCGCCATCTTCAAGGATTTTTTCGGCACCTACACGGGGGTGTTATTTTCCTTTACCGCCCTGGCGATATGGATCATAATGCCGGTTTGGTTATCTACCCGGAAATTCAATCGTAAAGACCTGTAAAATGAAAAGACATTCTTCACTCGCCATTTTATCGAGGGAACATCACGGGGCCCTGATACTGGCACAACTGCTCAAAAGGAACGCTCCTTTATACAAGGGCCTGCCTGCTGATACGGCTGGTAAAGCGGAATATGCCTACCGTTTTTACCGGGATGAATTGGTGGATCACTTTGCTGCGGAAGAACAGGCTGTATTAAATAAAGTAAAGGGGATCGCGGCACCACTCGACGCGCTGGCGGATGAGATCATTGCGGATCATCTACGGTTAAGGGCCTTGTTCGAGTCAATAAAAAACGCAAAGGACCTGGCGGCTCACCTGGATGAACTGGGGAACGCACTGGAAAAACATATCCGTAAAGAAGAGCGTGAACTTTTTCCATTGATTGAAGCATCCTGTCCGGAATCGGTACTGATAGAAATGGAACAGTCCTTATTAAAAATGCAGTGATATGAAAAAAGACATTGAAAACAGGGAAGACATACAACTG
>JAYWAZ010000120.1:0-2148 GCA_043781975.1 Bacteroidota bacterium | reverse complement strand
CGCTCACTGCCCTGCTGAGGATGGCGCCAAGCATGATGACGATGATCATATCGAAGGCAGATTTTTGCCCGAACGCCCGCATGCCGGCAACCCGGATCAGGAAGAGTGTGATAAAGAACATCACAAAAGCGCGGTCAGCCATTTGCAACGCATCCAGGTCTTTTCCTTCACCAAATAATTGGTACAGTAAGCCAGTCATGTTTTTGGGTTTTGATAAGCCGCAAGGTAATAAGCAATAAAGTGGTAATTAGAAATACATCATTACCCTTTCCATCGCACAAAAGCCTCCATCGCGGCATACTGGGTAAGCCCTAACTGGCCGTACATCTTTGCAGTATTAGCATTCCGCTCTTCGGCCCTTTGCCAAAACTCCCGGTTGTCGTCTCCCTGGAAAGGCACGCTGTCTTTCTGCGACTGGTGTATGAATATCCCGTATCTTTTTTTTCTTACCTGGTCCGGGCTCATGGGCACTGCCATTTCAATTTCGCTGATATCCCATTCCTGCCAGGCACCTTTGTAAAGCCATATCCAGCAATTATCCACCCATGTGTCATTGTCTGCTTTTATCCTGTTGATCGCTTCCAGCACAATGTCGAGGCAAACTTTATGCGTGCCGTGAGGATCAGCCAGGTCCCCCGCGCAGAATACCTGCTGTGGTTGTATACGGCGCAGCAAGTCAACAGTTAGTTGAATATCCTCTTCACCCAGGGGGTTTTTTTCTATGGTGCCGGTCTCATAAAACGGAAGATTCATAAAATGGATTTGATCATCTGTTAGTCCTACATACTTTGCTGCCGCCCTGGCTTCACACCGCCGTATCAGGCCTTTTATACTTCTTATTTCTTCGCTGTCTTTATCTGTTGACCGCTTTGCATTCAGGAAATTGGTTGCATCGTCCAGTATCTTTTTGCTTTTGGTATCGTCGATGCCAAAAATATTTTCAAAGCCCACGGCAAAATCAATGAAGCGGGTAACAAATTCATCCGTTACGGCGATGTTGCCGCTGGTTTGATAACCTACATGCACTTCATGACCCTGGTCGTGCAACCGCATGAAGGTGCCACCCATGCTAATAATATCATCATCAGGGTGGGGAGAAAAAAGGAGTACCTTTTTTGGGAAAGGCGTATTGCGCTCAGGGTGGTGGCCATGTGAATGTGTTGGCTTACCCCCGGGCCACCCGGTGATGGTATCGCGAAGCATGTAATATACTTCCAGGTTAATCTCATAGGCGTCTCCTTTTTCGGTGAGGAGATCGCTGAGGCCATGGTCATTGTAATCGATGTTGGTTAAACTAAGCACCGGTTTACTTAGTTTAAAAGCAAGGTCCACCACTGCACGCCGGATGATGACGGGCGTCCAGTCGCATTCCCCGGTAAGCCATGGCGATTTAAAACGGGTAAGTTCCGAAGCCGCAGGTTCGTCGATCACAAAAGTGCACCTGTCGTGGTTTTGCAACAGCGATGCCGGCACTTCTTCTGTATCATCATCTTCAACAGCCCTTTTTATCACAGGCGCTTTGTTTTGTCCCCAGGCCATCAAAATAATCTCTCTTGATTTCATGATGGTGCTGATGCCCATGGTGATGGCCATCCGCGGTACCTGGGTGAGGTTGCCGAACTCGTGCGAGTTGGCTAGCCGGGTAGAATTATCTAAAGTGATCAGCCTTGTTTTTGAATAGATGGCCGAGCCGGGTTCATTAAAACCGATGTGGCCGTTAACGCCAATACCCAGTATCTGCAAATCGATCCCGCCGGCTTCTTCTATTTTTCTTTCGTATTCCAGCGCATGTTCTTTTACTTTTTCTTTTGGCAGGGTGCCATCGGGTAAAAAATAATTGCTGGGATCGATATCCGTTTGCTCAAACAAATACTTACGCATAAAATAATGGTAGCTCTGGAGCGCATTGGCCTCCATGGGGTAGTATTGATCAAGATTAAAAGTGATCACATTCTTAAAGCTGAGGCCCTCCTGTTTGTGCATTCGCACCAGTTCTGCATATAAGGTCTTAGGAGAGGAGCCTGTTGCCAACCCGATCACGCATTTCTCTCCCTTTGCTTCTTTTTCCTTCACCAGGTCGGCAATTACATTGGCTACATATACGGAGCCTTCCTTTGGAGAAGGAAATATTTTTACCGGAATTTTTTC
>JAYWAZ010000119.1:0-6024 GCA_043781975.1 Bacteroidota bacterium | reverse complement strand
TTGACAGCAACAGGAGAATATGGGTGACGCCTTTTCGTAAAACGCCGGCTTACTATAACCCGGTGAAAGACCGGTTTGAAAATGACGAGACCGATCCTGAATTGCAGAAAATCGAATTGGGTAATGCCAATCGGGGCAGCATTTTAGAATATGGAGGAATAGCTTTCAGTAATAACCAACGAAATTTTTTCATTTATAAGAACGGGAAAGTAACAGCGTACAAGGGACTGCTCGACATTACCCGTTCGGGTACCCCCGAAAGGGTGATCGAATTCAGCCCCGATCATTATCTTATCGTGTGCAACGATTCTATTCGGGTATTGAGCAATAACAGGATCACCGGTGTTTACCCGCTGGGCTACATTATTTTTAACAGCGAATATTTCAACCATACCCTTTATGTCAGCGCCGGCAGCGAGGTAAAAAAATATGCGGTGTCGGATAAGGGTAAGGTCGTGCTGATGCAAAAAAAGGAATTCCCTTTTACCATCCGTATTTTTTGTAAGGCGGGGAAAAACCTTGCGGTAACATCCTACAACGGAACTACCTATTCGGTGGATACAGCCACGCTTGACCTGAAAGAAACACTGCTCTACAATATCGCGGTCAGGAATGTACTGGAAGACAAGAACGGCAGCACCTGGATATCAACGATCGACAAGGGGCTGGTTAAGATCCAGCAAAAAAGGATATCATCCTATACCATAAATGATAAAACGCTGAACGACCAGATCGCACAGCATTTTAATACACTACTGGTATACAATAAAAAAATATTTGCGGGCAACAATTATGGGGAAGTGATCGTGTACGACGGGCTGTATGATATCAAGAAAATCTCATTGGGTAATGAAAAGAATATGGATGGCACGGTGCGGAAGATACTTGAACTCAAGAACAGTATCTATGTAGCCTGCCAGACGGGGTCTTTCTTAATGGATAAAAAAAGCATCCAGGTGCTGCGTCGTTTTGAAGGGCAGGAGAATGCTTCAACAAAAGCAGCACTGGTATTAAATGATTCTGTACTGTTATTGGGCAGTCATGTACAGGTAAAAAAATACAATATTGAAAAAAATGAAATTACCGGCTCGGTGATCAAAAGAGTTACGGCGCTTGGCCTGGGACCGGGTAAAAAAATATACATCGGTTCCAATGAAGGGCTGTACCGCTGGGACAAGGATTCCTTATATTATTTCGGCAGGCAGTACAAGGCATTTAGTTACCGCGTGAACACGATCTGTACCACGGCGGATAGCCTGGTATGGATCGGCCTTGGTTCCGATTCCCTCCTGATCCTGAAAAATGATATCCTGATACGGTCCATCGCGCTGGGAGATATCATTCCCGGCAATATCTGCAAATCACTGTACAGCAACAAAGCAGGAGAAGTGTGGCTGGGAACCAATAAGGGACTGAATAAGATCGAATACCAGAACGACAGTAAAGGGTTGACCTACCTGAATACCTTTTTTGGATTGTCGGACGGGCTGATTGGTGAGCAGGTGAACGATATCACCATCAATAATGATACGGTCTATGTGGCTACATCGGGAGGTATCAGCTACCTGCCGGCCAGTTTACACCTGCCCGTAGCCGATATCACCACGTTCATCACCCGGGTTTCGGTTGACGGGAAGGACACGCTGGTGCTGGACAGTTATTCCCTTCCCTACGACAAGAACAATATCAGCATCGATTTTTCGGGTGTGGACCTTACGGGTTACTATCCCCTGTTCGAATATAATATCAATAATACGGACTGGGTACGACTGGATAAGAACAGCATAGAGCTTCGCCTGCTTTCGGGCAACTATACGATCCGGATCCGGGCCGTTAAAAGAGACGGCACGCCTTCTTCCCAATCGGCCGCCATAAACATTTACATAGAAACACCTTTTTGGAAAAGCGGCATTTTCTGGTCGGTCCTGGTGATGGTATTGTTCATCGCCACCTTCCTGTTCCTGCAAAACAGCAACCGGCAAAAACAGAAAAAGGCGGTTGAAAAAGTACTGACCGAAAAGAAACTGGGTGAGCTGGAGATGCAGGCACTGAAGGCGCAGATCAACCCGCACTTTGTTTTCAATTGCCTGAACTCGATCAAGGGATTTATTTACGACAGGGATTACAAACAGGCCGATATTTACCTGGACAGGTTCTCTGCCCTGCTTCGCAGTACATTAGACAACTCTTCCTCTTCCATTATTTCATTACAGGACGAGATCAGTTATCTTGATAACTATCTTCAGCTGGAAAAGTTACGATTTGAGGATAAATTTGATTATTTTATCAGCATGGATGAAACGATCGATCCCACAACTGTTTTTGTACCGGCCATGTTATTGCAGCCTTATGTAGAGAACGCGATACGTCATGGCATCGGGCATTTGGAAAATAAAAAGGGCATGATAAAGATCACCGTAAAAAAAGAAACAAGGAACCTGGTTTGCGAAATAGAAGACAATGGCGTGGGCAGGGAAAAAGCCTTTGCATTGCGAAATGAGCTGCATACCGAATACCAGAGCCGGGGTATGCAGTTGTCCAAGAGAAGGGCGGAACTCTATGGTATTGAACAGGAGATCGTTGATAAGAAGGACGGGCAGGGCAATGCCAGGGGAACAATGATCGTATTAAAAATACCCGTAACGGAAACATCCATAAATTGAACATAACATGACCAGCCTGACCTGTATCATACTGGATGATGAACCGAAGAACGTGCAGCTGCTAAAGAAAATGCTGGCGACACATTGCCCGCAGGTGCAGGTACTCGCCACCGAAAGCAATGCCGCGAAAGGGCTTGTGCTGATCAGGGAGCTGCAGCCTCAATTATTGCTGCTGGACATTGAAATGCCGCATATCAACGGCTTCGAAATGCTGAAGCAGCTGGAGCCGGTGAATTTTGAAGTGGTCTTTGTTACCGCTTACAGCCATTACGCGATAGAGGCTTTTGAGCATCACGCCATCGGTTATCTTACCAAGCCGATCAACACCGAAAAATTAATAGCGGTGGTACAGGCCGCTTCAGAAAGAGTTGAGCAAAAATCCTTCAGCAAGAACCTTTTCACCCTGATCGAATCCTCTGCGAAGCCCGCGCCTGTACAAAAGATACCGCTCTCTACCACCAACGGTCTGGTCTTTGTAAAGATCGCCGACATCATGTATTGCGAAAGCAGCGGCAATTACACCAGTTTTTATTTAAATGACGGTAAAAAGATCATGGTAAGCCGCCAGCTGGGAGAATATGAGAAACTATTGCCCGAAACCGAATTTACGAGGGTGCATGATAAGTACATCATCAACCTGTCTTATATCAAAGAATATCTCAAGGGCAGTGGCGGAGATGTGGTGCTGGAAAATGGCAAAGAACTTCCCGTTGCTTCCAGGCGAAAAGAAGATTTCCTGTCGCGCTTTGAAAAATGGATCAAGCGGAAAGCATAGTTCCGGCCTCAGCACCCCGAACGTCGTTCCTAACTTTCTCCCGCTATTGCGGGATCAGCTAACCCTCCCAAGGAGAGGCGGTACTTCTGAACATATCTAAACTTTTATCTTCGAATTCCCTCTCCGTTGTGAGAGGTTTGGGATGAAGCCTCTCCGCTTTGATTTTCTACATTTTCTCCCCCATGGGGGAGATAGGGGGGCGGAAGACACAACGCTTATACAGTTTTCCCAAACGCTTATACATTCCATTAAAAAGGCAAAACCTTTCTTTTCATTTTTGTAACGTGAAGAAGGTTTTGAATTAAGTACCAAGCCTAAACAACAGCGAATGAAAAAAATAAATATTGTTATTAAACCACTTATAATATTCCTTTTTGCCGGGATCCTTATCGCAGCAACAGGCAATAAAGCAATTGCTCAAAACAGCTATTTCATCAATAAAACAGCAAGTCCCAACACTGTTCAAAGCGGGCAAACTGTAACCTATACTATCGGCTATTCCACAGCTGCCGCGGTAACCAACCTGGTGATCACCGAAACGGTTCCGCCGGGTTTTAGTATGACATCTGCTTCAAAGCCATATTCACAACTTGGTAATATACTAACGTTTAACCTTGGGGGTTTTGCCGGTGGATATTCTACCATTACCATTACCGGAAAATTCGCATGTGGCAGCACCTGTAATAATTCATTTGTGATAGATACGGCCACCATCAATGCCACAAACCTTCCAACACTTACTGATACGGCAGGGGTTACCGTTACTGCCACCAACCCATGGAAGATAAAAAAGATCCCGGTAACAACTTACAGCGCCGGTAATTATTACGGCGCATTGGGAGGAACAGTTCGCTATATGATCATTGTGTATAAGAACACATATTGTTGGGGCTGCACCGGCGAACTGAATTTGAATAATTCCCAGGTTGTGGATAATATTGGACCCGGTGCACAATTGGTAAATGTTTATGACCAAAGTTTAACCCCCGTTACATATACAACTGCCGGCACTACTTACACATGGAATACGGGAAACCTGCTGGCCACCGGGGGACTAAATTATTATTATTATGCAACCACCAGTTCCGGTTATTGTTATGCGAAAATATATTATATAGACATTAAGTACCCATGTAATGGGGGGTTTACCAACGGGCAAACTGTAAAAAATATCGCAACTGTATCCGGCACGCTTCCCTGCGGCACGCAGCCGGTAAACACATCAGATACAGCTAAAGTGATCCTGCAAGATCCATCGGCGAGCGGAAATTTTTCAAAAATTAATTCCATTCATTGGAACCCGACCACCCAGGTACCTGGATGCGCCAGCAGTTATAATGTAGGATTAACGAATAATGGAAGTGTTCCCTTAAGCAATATCATCATTAGTGATACTTTTCCAAAACAACTTGATATTACAAAGCTTACCATCAGCAGCAGTAATTATCCTGTAAATCTTTTTTACTGGAAACAGATCGGTTGTGCTGCGCCAACCGGGCCATTTCCCTATGGCGCGAACCCGATCAATACCACAACAAGTATTTTAAAGGCCACACTTGTTAGTGGCGGAAATCATATCTATGCAATAAAGTTAACGGGAAATAACCTGGTGGTAGGAGGCAATATAAATACGGCGATCGATTATACCATCCTGAATACCGACTGGTGCGGAGCCAGTGTTGATACGGGCGAGGTGGTGCAAAATTGTGCCAACTCAATTTATACCGGCGATTACAGCCTGATTGATTCTGTTGGCTGTGTTTTTTCCAACAATGTGTATCATGGAATAATCAATCAAACCTCCTGTGATACTTTTCACATCAGGAATCCATTGCCAAACCTGGGCCTTTCTAAATATGTATGTACTACAAAATCCTGTTATCATCCGGGTGATACCGTCCGGTATCATCTTCTATTTACCAATTCGGGAAGCGGAGCATTGACCGCAGGCGCTTTGTTAAAAGATATTTTACCAACCGGACTTACTTATTTGGGAAACGAAAATTGGTATAGCTCAACTGTTGGGAACAGCAGCTGTTATAACAGTACGAGTTCGCCCCTTACAGGTGTAACCACCAATCATGTTGGAAATAATTTACAATGGGCCTTACCTGCTGGACTGGCCGGTTCTTGCGGAAATCCCAGCGGCCTTTATTGGAATGCAGATTTTGACGTGAAGGTAAATAATAGTGCAGCGGCAGGATCATTATCCAACAGTTACCAGATCAGTGGCGGCGGGTTAACAGGTATTGTATATTCCAACCAGGCAACAATAAATATATGTCCGCTTGATTCATTGATCGCAGAAAAACAAGTGAGCATTGATGGCGGCATTACCTGGCAGCAAAATGTGACCGTGATCCCGGGAGGAACTGCAAAATTCAGGCTTAAGATCAGGAATGTAGGAACGGTGCCAATAACCAATATTAGCATCGTGGATATTTTGCCCTCGGTTGGGGATATAGGCGTGGTGAGTTGTGCGCCAAGATTAAGCCAGTTTAATGTTGCGCTGAATGCTATTCTTCCGGCACCTGCAACCTTAACGTCTTATTCAATACAAATAAATCCATGCAGGACTACGGAATT
>JAYWAZ010000118.1:0-2151 GCA_043781975.1 Bacteroidota bacterium | reverse complement strand
TCAAAGGTCATTTCTGCAGACTGGGGAAATAAAGAAGTGCTTGATATCATCGGCGCTACAGATTACCTGATCGCGCAGGGAATTGCTGATCCCAGCCGGCTAGGCATTGCAGGCTGGAGTTATGGCGGCATCTTAACCGATTATACCATTGCATCGGATAGCCGCTTTAAAGCCGCCAGTAGCGGGGCAGGTGTGGCTTCACCTTTATCATTATACGGCGTTGATGAATATATAAATCAATACAACAATGAGATCGGCGAACCATGGAAGGGTAAAAACATCGAAAAATATTTAAAGCTTTCCTATCCTTTCCTGCATGCAGACAAAATAAAAACACCCACCCAGTTCATGGTGGGCGAAAAAGATTTTAATGTGCCTGCAGCAGGCAGCGAACAGATGTACCAGGCGCTGCGATCTCTTAATATCCCTACCGAGCTGTTGATATACCCCGGGCAATACCACGGATTTACCCAGCCCAGTTTTATTAAAGACAGGTATGAACGTTGGTACAACTGGTTTGATAAATATTTAAAGAAATAGAAGGAAAGGAAAAACCTTGCAATGTGAGACTACCGGAATTAATTTGAAGTCAATTTACAATGCTACCAACGCTTTCATTCTTTTCTGCAAGCTAATGGGATGAACTAAAATCTTTTCTTTGACTATTTAGATTTAAATAATTTTGCCACATGAAAATAAAAATAATATTGGTGTTGTCCATCCTTGTAATCACCAGCCATGCGCAAAACAAAAAAGAAATTCGGTATATCCTTAACCAGGTAAGTGCAGATGCGATAAAGGGGCATATGACTTTTTTGGCTGACGACCTGATGGAAGGGCGCCTGCCCGGTACCCGTGGGTTTTCGCTTACGGCCAAATACATTGAGACCAGTCTTATATCACTGGGCATTCAGCCCGGGGTGCGTGGCGCATCGTATATTCAACAGGTTCCATTAAAAAAAGGCTCTGTGGATGAGAATGAAAGTGGTATTATTCTCCATAACGGTAGCAAGGAGGAAAAACTTGTATATGGAAAAGACTTTATTTTAAATCCGTATTTTTCAAATGAAAGGTCAGTGATCGGCGCGCCGCTTGTATTCGCAGGCTTCGGTGTATCCGCGCCGGAACTTAATTATGACGATTACAAAGACATTGATGTGAGGGGAAAGATCGTGGTATATATCAACAGCGCTCCACAAACTTTTCCCACCAGCGAAAGAGCATATTATTCTTCTACCGACGAAAAATATGCAGCGGCTATACGCAGGGGTGCAGTGGGGATTATCAGTTTTACTTTGCCTTCCAGCAAGCGTACAACCTGGGATGCTACGCTGAAAAGGGCGAGACAGGGTTCCTATAAATGGCGCGATGGCGAAGCGGTGGTAAAAAGTTATCCCGAACTTAAGGCGGTCGCCTCTTTCAATAATGAAAAAGCTGAAAAGCTTTTTATTAACGCGGCCACGCCACTGCAAAAAATACTTGGCCTGGCAGCAGAAGGAAAATCAATCTCTATGCCCTTAAACATTTCGGCATCCATTTCAGTGAAAACACAATTCAAGTCGGTAGAAAGTTGTAACATAGTGGGCATGATTAAAGGCAGTGATGCTGCTTTGCAAAATGAGTATGTTGTTTATTCCGCGCACATGGATCATTTTGGTATCGCATCGCCGGTAAAAAATGATTCGATCTACAATGGTGCCCATGATGATGCATCCGGTATGTCAATATTGTTGGAGATCGCAAAGGCATACCGGTCTCTTTCCGTGCCACCAAAGCGCTCGGTGATCTTTGCATTTGTAACCGGCGGAGAGATGGGCTTGCTGGGGTCGGATTATTTTATCAACAACCCACCGGTAAATGGAAAAATTGTGGCCAACCTTGCGATCGACATGCCGTTCTTTTTTCACCCCGTGTTGGACATTGTGCCATATGGCGCCGACCATTCTACGCTCGGAAAACAAACTGAAAAAGCAGCAAAAATGCTGGAACTAAAGATCAGCCCGGATCCCATCCCGGAACAAGTAGTGTTTATCCGCAGCGATCATTATAGTTTTATTAAGAAAGGAATTCCGGCCTTGTTCATCAAGAGCGGATTTATAACGGTGCCATCGGATACAACAGACCGGTCGAGGACCGATGTTCGCTGGCGCA
>JAYWAZ010000117.1:0-6044 GCA_043781975.1 Bacteroidota bacterium | reverse complement strand
CCATTGTCAACAAAATATTGTGCATAGCGCCGGGGCTCCCTGAAAGAAAAAACGTTGCCACCAAAACCTTTTGGGGTGCCGCCCGCGTCTAAAAAAACGCCTTCTGAATTACCAAAAGTGATATCTGCATCCTGCAATTCCGCACTGAAATCTTTCAGGAGGTATTTCCCATCATTTGGAGGAAGCGTATGTACATCCGGGAAATTGGTACCAAACATGATGTCCCCAACAGCGATCAGGGAAAGGGTATCGCCGGCAGGTTTTGGGGATGCGGATTTGGTTAAGGCCGTATCACCAGGGTGTATTGCAGTTGCAGCATTATTATTTTGAGTAGCATACCCGCAACTTAAATAGCAAAATATTAAACCGGAAATGAAGTAAGCTTTCATGGCGTTTTTCTAAACTATATATCGCTAAGAGGTCGAAAGAGAAAAAGAGCCAAATGCACAATATGTATTTCTCTTTGTTCTCCTTTTATCCTTCCTGCGCTTAGCTTATTGATTTATTATCTCCGCGAGTTCCTTATCCCATTTCCCCGTTTTGCCGTATTCCACCACCCGGCCCAGTTCCTTGCCTTCTTTTAATACGATAATGGTAGGCACATTTGTGATATGAAATGCATCGGCAATATTGCCCAGCGATTTTTTTTGCCGGTTAACGCCAAAAAAAGTGATGGTGCTGTCGGGTATGCCTGTCATTTCCTGCAGCTTAAAGAATTTGGGTAAGATAAACTGGGTGTCTTCGCACCAGGTACCGCCAAATACAACAAACTGCAGTCTTCCCCTGTTTCGTTCAAGTGCATTGAGCGTGGCCGTATCCGGTTTAAAAAATCCCTGGTTGGGTTTGTACCAGCTGAATGCCGTATCGTTCTCTACAAGGTATTTATTGATGATGCCCCTCAATACCTTCACTTCAGGATGCTTGGTGTCCTGGCTGATCTCGTACTGAGCCTGGGCCTTTGAACCTATGACAACAATGAGTAAGACCGAAACACTAAAAATGTATTTTTTCATATTTATCTTTTGACCCGGCTATAAATTCGCTTTCAACTCGTTCAAAAAGCCTTTTAGTTTTTTTAGCGATTCGATCATCGCGAATTTCTCATCCGCATCTTTATGTTTTTTTAAAAATTCCTTTGCGCCTTCGATGGTATATTTTCGCTCCCGCAGCAAATGATAGATCAGTTTCAGGTTCCTGACGTCTTCGGGTCTGAATAACCTGTCGCCCTTGCCATTTTTCTTCGGCTTTAAAATATCAAATTCATTTTCCCAGAAACGTATCAGCGACTGGTTTACTTTAAACATGTCCGCCACGGCGCTTATGGGGTAATAGGATTTGCTGTAGAGTACATCGTCCTCTGGCACATCGATGAGGTCGGTGCCCGACTCCATCTCTTTCAGGCTCATTCTTCCGCGTGTGATCTTCTTATTGTCTTTCCTGGAACCCATAACATTTTGTTGTGCAGCGGCGATCTCAGGTTTTTCTTCCTGTGGCGCTGTTTCTTCAAATGAAAAAGACGATTGATTCAATGGCATAATTAAAATTAATCAAAACTTTTAGCACTTCCTATGGCAGCCAGTTTTAATACCCGGTCGTATTGCTCCGCATTCAGGTCATTATAAAAAAAGTAGACCGGGTCCACAGGCGTTCCATTGATATGCACTTCATAATGACAATGCGGGCCGGTGCTGGCCCCGGTATTGCCCACCCACCCGATCACTTCGCCCCTTTTTACCCTTTGGCCCGCGACCGCTTTTATACGCACCATATGCATGTATACAGTTTCATAACCGTACCCGTGGTCAATGATAACATGGTTGCCATTGCCCGTTCCAAATCCCGCTTCGGTAACTACGCCATTGCCGGTTGCATAGATGGGCGTACCCTGGGGAGCGGTGAAGTCGAGCCCGCTATGCATTTTGGCGATGCCATAGATCGGGTGTATCCGCATACCGAAACCGCTGGCGATGCGGGTCAACTCCTTATTACTTACCGGCTGTATGGCTGGGATGCTCGCCAGCTTATCTCCCTGGTTCTTGATCAGTTTTTCAATGGCATCGTAGCTTTCAAATTGGTAGGCAGCCCTTGCCGTTATATTGTTCAGGATCTTTGCAATATCTTTTCCCAGTTCTTCATCTCCCATCAGGTTTACTTTATCCAGTTCTTTTTTCTGTTCGATCTGTTTGGTCCTTGCACTGTCTGATAAAGGATTGGCCTCAAAGATGGAACGGTACACCTGGTTATCCCGTTTCTCCAGTTCTGCCATCTGCTGCTGCAGCGTTTTCACCTTCCCGTTAAGTGCAGCATAGTTATCCTTCATGATCTCGTATTTCAGTTCGGTTTCCTTATCCGTGGCCTTGGGAACAAATTTGGTATACACCCAGATGATGATGGCAGAAGTAACCAGCGCTGCGGAAATAAAACCGAATATGCGCAGCAGCTTCACACGCAGAGGCGTGACCAGCTTCTCGTACCGGAGCGTATTGGTATTATAGTAATATTTTATTTTTTTCATGAACCTTTTTCAGGGAATTCAATGTCTTATGCCGGGTATTTGTCTAACCTTTATTCCGCCACAGGCTTGTAGCTTCCGCCGCTTTTCCTACCTTTGCCAAGTTGTACAAAAGTTTACAAATATAGCCCCATAAATCCCAAAAATCAACCCATATAAACATTTGGTATATGATGACGAGTGCCGAGATACGACAGGAATTTCTTGATTTTTTCAGAACCAAAGGACATACCATTGTCCCTTCGGCCCCCATCGTTGTTAAAGATGATCCTTCCCTCCTGTTCACCAATGCCGGCATGAACCAGTTCAAGGATTATTTCCTGGGCAACAAAACGGCGCCTGCACCGCGGATCGCCGATACCCAGAAATGTTTGCGGGTGAGCGGAAAGCACAATGACCTGGAAGAAGTCGGCGTGGATACCTATCATCATACCATGTTCGAAATGCTGGGTAACTGGAGCTTTGGCGATTACTTTAAACAGGATGCCATCGCCTGGAGCTGGGAATTATTAACAGGGGTTTACAAACTGGATAAAAACCGTTTATACGTTACCGTTTTTGAAGGCGACACCAGGGAAAACCTGCCGGCAGACAAGGAAGCTTTCACTGAATGGAAAAAATGGCTCGCTGAGGACAGGATCCTGTTCGGGAATAAAAAAGATAATTTCTGGGAAATGGGAGATACCGGCCCCTGCGGACCCTGTACCGAAATTCATGTGGATTGCAGAAGCGATGAAGAAAGAAGATCAGTTGACGGAAAAACACTGGTGAACAATGACCACCCGCAGGTGTTAGAAATATGGAACAATGTTTTCATCCAGTTCAACCGCAAAAAAGACGGTTCACTGGAAGAACTCCCGGCAAAACATGTGGATACCGGCATGGGACTCGAAAGACTGGTAAGGGTACTGCAACAAAAACAAAGTAATTACGATACCGATATTTTTACCGGCACCATCGCATCCATTGAAAAAATAACCGGAAGAAAATACAATCCCAGTATAACACAATCTTCGAAAAGATCTTCTACTTTTCCTCCCCCCTCGGGGGAGATAGAGGGGGCCTGGGAAGAAGCCATCGCATTCCGTGTGATATCAGATCATATCCGTGCCATAAGTTTTACCATTGCCGACGGGCAGCTGCCCTCAAATACAGGCGCAGGTTATGTTATACGCCGCATACTGCGCAGGGCTGTTCGTTATTACTATTCTTATTTGGATTATAAGCAACCGTTATTGTATCAGTTGTTACCGGTCATTGCAAAACAGTTTGAAGCAGTTTTTCCGGAATTGAAGCAACAACTGGATTTTGTAAGTAAAGTGGTAAAGGAGGAAGAAGACGCTTTTTTAAGGACATTAGAAAAAGGATTGAAGAAGATAGAAGTCGAATTGTTAAGGGTTCAGGTCTTTAGAGATAAAAGAATTATGGATGGAAAAGTTGCATTCGAATTATTTGACACATTTGGGTTTCCTCTCGATTTAACAAAGCTTATTGCTTCAGAAATCGATGTTGGAGTTGATGAACCTGGTTTTGAAAAAGAAATGCAGCGGCAAAAAAAACGCAGCCGTGCCGCAACTGCAATGGATACGGAAGACTGGATCACTATAAATGATATGCCCTCCTCCAATTTTGTTGGGTATGATGCTTTGGAAACAAAAAGCAAAATAGTTAAATACAGAAAGGTCAGCGGCAAAGGAAAAGAATTATACCAGATTGTTTTAAGCACAACACCATTCTATGCTGAAAGCGGCGGCCAGGTCGGTGATAGCGGGCAATTGGCAATTGGTAATTCGCAATTGAGCGTTGTAGATACAAAAAAAGAAAACGACCTCATCATTCATTTTACTGAAACTATCCCTGTTGACCTCAGCGGGGAACTGATCGCGAAAGTGGACGCTGCCAGGAGAAAAGCTATCATGGTCCATCACAGTGTCACACACCTGATGCATGCGGCCTTACGCAAGGTACTGGGCACCCATGTTGCGCAAAAAGGAAGCCTGGTCAATGAAGAACACCTGCGTTTCGATTTTAGTCATTTTGCCAAACTGAGTGATGAAGAGATCGCTGCCGTTGAAAAAATGGTGAATGAAAAGATAAGGGAGAATATCCCGGTGGTGATCAGGTCAATGAAAAAAGAGGAAGCCATTACGATGGGCGCAATGGCCTTGTTCGGTGAAAAATATGGCGATACGGTTCGGGTGGTGGTCATCGACCCCGGCTATTCCATAGAGCTTTGCGGAGGCACCCATGTGGGCAGTACCGGCGAACTGGGTATGTTCAAGATTAGGCACGAAAGTGCCATCGCTGCCGGGGTTCGCCGCATTGAAGCCATTTCTGGCAGGGCTGCGGAGGAATTTGTTGCCAGTTTAACCGCGTCGATCAGCAGTATCAGCGGACTATTAAAAAATCCGGCAGACCTGAAAAAATCCATTGAAAGTTTATTGGCAGAAAATAATGCCCTCACCAAACGGATCGAAAGCCTTGAAGCAAGGCAGTTGGTCGGCATCCGTAATACCTTGTTACAAAAAGATGAGATCATCAATAATGTGAATTTTATCGGGGAGATCATTGAGGTTAGCAATGCCGATGCGTTAAAGAAACTCTGCTTCGACCTGAAACATCATCTGCACGATCATTTGGCGGTGCTTTGCTGTAATATTGATGGCAAGGCCCATGTAGCCATCAGTATCTCTGATACAGTGGTAGCGGCGAAGCAATTGGATGCGGGAAAGATCATCAAAGAGGATGTAGCTGCATTGATAAAAGGCGGCGGCGGCGGACAGAAGAACCTGGCTACAGCCGGGGGGCAGGATGTAAGCAATCTTAAACAGGTAATTGAAAAAGTAAGGTCCTTGTTATAACAAATTGAATTGCTTTCACTCATCCAAAAGATTCGTAACCTCAGTATTATTAAAATGAAGATCCCCCTGTTGATCCTCTTTATTTTTGTTTACGTTAATGCGAAAACACAGTCTGCTTATATCGACAGTGTCATTACCAAAGGAGCATTGACCCATACCATCTCCGCCCTTGCCCACGACAGCATGAAAGGGCGGCTGACCGCGTCTGCTGAAGCGCTGAACGCCGCAAAATTCATCGCCTTACAATTTGAAAATGCAGGCCTGAAGCCCGTTTCGGGCAATGACCGTTTTTTCACCTATTACCCGCTTAAGTACCAGATTGGAAATAATATCTACCCGGTACAGGCGATCAATGTCATTGGTGCGCTCCCAGGTATTGAAAGCCCGGATACCCTGGTGATCTTTTGCGCCCATTATGATCATATCGGTCAAAAAGAATTGGTTCAAAAAAATATGAAGGATTCCATTTACAACGGCGCCAATGACAATGCCTCGGGCGTGGCGGTAATAACGGAACTGGCAAAGTATTATGCCGCCAAGCGCATGAACAGGTACACTTTATTGTTCATAGCTTTTTCGGGAGAAGAACTGGGCTTACTGGGTTCGGCTTATACTTATAAGCAAATGAACCCCAACTATATCAGGGCTGTCATTAATTTTGACATGGTAGG
>JAYWAZ010000116.1:0-6050 GCA_043781975.1 Bacteroidota bacterium | reverse complement strand
TCATTCCTGCGGTAACACCCGTAAGGTTTAAAGTGGCCGTTGTAGCATTAGAGTATACACCACCGTTAGCAATGTTGTTCCAGGTAACGCCGCCATCGGTGCTCAGCTGCCATTGATAGGCCGGCGTTGTGCCTGAGGCCGCTACGGTAAAGCTGGTATTGCCACCTGCGCAAAGCGTTGAAGCGGCTGGCTGGCCAGTAACGGCTACCGGCGTATTTACGGTTAATGTTACACAGTTGGATGTTGCTGCGGGAGCACAGGTTCCTGTAACCACACACTTGTAAGCATAACCATTCATCGCTGTAGTGGCATTGGTGATATTTAAAGTGGCCGTGGTGACACCTGAATAAGGAGCAACATTTGTTAAAGGACTGAAAGCGCCGGCGCATCCTGTTATGCTAACCTGCCACTGGTAGCTGATCGCTGTACCCGTCGCCACTATGGAGAATGATGTATTCTGTGTAGAGCAAATGGTACTGTTGGATGGCTGAGACGTAACATTCGGTGCCGTATTTACCGTTAATATACCCGGGCTTGAATTGATGGGTGGACAACTACCGGTTACCACACAACGATACTGGTACGTATTCATGGATGCCAATACGCCCGTAAGCGTTAAGGTAGCTGTTGTTGCGCCACTGTAAACACCGCCATTGAAAACAGTATTCCAGGAACCGCCGCCATTGGTGCTTTCCTGCCACTGATAGCTGATCACGGCTCCGCTGACGGTAACCCCAAAGCTGGTGGTTGCACCCGCACATACCGTTGAATTGGCGGGCTGTGAAGTAATGGTCAATGCCGTACCTACCGTAAGCGTACCGGGATTGGAGGTAGCTGCAGACGGACAGGCGCCGGTAACCACGCATTTATACTTGTAACCATTCATTCCAACGGTTGTTGGATTTATGGTCATCGTGGCCGTGGTTACGTTTGAATAAGGTGCCCCATTGGAAAGGTTGTTATAAACAGTACCGCCATCCGTGCTTTCCTGCCATTGATAGGTAAGTCCGCCACCGGTTGCTGTAACACTAAAGCTTGCCGAATTACCGGCACAAACAGATGCGTTAGCTGGCTGACCGGTTATTGCCGGAGCCGAATTCACTGTTAAAAGGGCTGCACTGGAATTCAATGGTGAGCAGGAACTGCTGACTGTACAACGGTATTGATATCCATTCAAACCCGCGGTGGCAGCAGTGATATTCATCGTTGACGTATTTACGTTTGAATAGGGCGCGCTATTGGATAAAATATTAAAGGTAGCCCCGCCATCGATGCTTACATACCATTGGTAACCCAGAGAGGTACCCGTTGCCGTAACACTGAAGCTGGTATTGGCGCCAGCGCATATCGTACTGTTGGCCGGTTGCGAATTGATTACAGTCGCCGCATTTACGGTTAGTAAACCACAGTTCGAAGTTGCCGTCAACGGTGCACAATTACCGGTTACTACGCAACGGTATCCATAGCCGTTCAAACCGGCTGTGGCTCCTGTAATGGTTAAAGTTGCAGATGTAGCTCCTGTATATACACCGCCATTGGCGATATTACTAAAGGCTCCACCGCATCCTGTTGTGCTTACCTGCCATTGGTAAGTAAGCGGGGCACTTCCGGCCGCAACAACAGAAAATGTGGTATTGTTACCTGCGCAGATCGTTGAGTTGGAAGGATGGCTTGTAATGGATGCCGGTGTACAGCTTGATGAGGGTACGACGGCGCTCCATATACCACGGCCATGGGTACCCGCAGCAATGGTGCGGTCGGAGGCGCGGTACTTGATCATATCTGTCCGTACATTCGGGAAGCTTGAATTAGCGTTCCATACCGTGGAGCCGCCATTGATCAGGTCGGTTTCCCAAACACCGGTCTCCGTAGCGATGAAAGCCTTGGTATTGTCATCAGGATGGAAAAGCGCCCATCTAACGGGCATATCGGGCAGGTTGCCGTCAATATTCGTCCAGGTGGTTCCCCCGTTTATGGTTACCCATACATTTTGTACGCCATAGTTGGTAAAGCAGGCCAGCAGGTGCTGATCATCTGATCCTGTAACCACGCAGTTGACATAACCCGTAGGCATACCTGCACCGCTGTTGATGACCGTGGCGGTCGGAGATCCGGTGTTCGCGTTGTCAACCTGAAAGATGCCGCCGATACCGGTTCCAAAGTAAACCCTGTGTGCGGTATAAGGCGATGCATGTACCGCCGAAACATTGCCGCTGCCAAATGCGGCAACAGAAATCACATTGGTCGTACCCCCGGTTTGGGGATCATCCCAGCGTAAATAAGTGCCGGCATTATTGCAGGCGTAAATGATATTGGTGTTATTGTCATAATCCCAGGGGTTCACAAACCTTCCCGAACTTTGATTATTGACCGGGGTACTCCAGGTAGCTCCGTTATTGGTACTTCTCCTGTAAACATTATAAACATAGGAACCAAACTGGTACTGTGGTTCATTCTGATCGATGGCACTGTAGCAACCATCACCACCCACCACTTCGATAGAACTATCGAGGCCCGGATGGTTTAGCCGGTGCATTCCATTATCCTGCGCTCCGGCTATAAAATAATTGGGTTCCAGCGGGTGGATCGCCACGGAATAAAATTGTTTTAACCTTAAACCCTTATTCCTGTCTCTGATCGTATTGCCTCCATCAGATGAATAATGCACACCGCCATCGCAGGTGAACATTAATTTGTTGCCGCCATCCCACCATTGTACATTATGCTGATCGGCGTGAACATACTGTCCGCTGTTTCCCACCCAGGTTGAGATATGTAGCCAGGATGAACCACCATCCGGGGTCTTCCAGCAATCCAGTCCGCCTACGATACATTCATTTGTATTGGCCGGGTTGACCGCGCAGGATATGGCATACCATCCCTGGCCGCTGGCCCATGATGCACTGGGCTGGGTGGGAATTGGATTCCAGTTATCGCCTCCATCAGTTGATTTCCAGATGGTGGGTACCTGGTAACTTCCATTAGCCGGGCAGGCGTACAATACACTTCCGCGTATGCCCATTTCTGTACGCTGATTGAAAGTGGTAAATGGAGTTGTTGCTGAGTTCCAGCCCGAACCTGATGTAACCGTAGCGGGTATATCTGTATAACGATACCCTGATGCACTAAAGATGCCGGTGGTTACGTGTAATCTGCCAGCGGCAGATGTAGAACTTATTTCGAGGTCGCAAATATCGTTGGAAAGACCGGAAGGCGTAATAGTGGTCCATGTTGATCCTCCATCGGTAGAACGTAACAGTCCCGTATTGCGGGTGCCGAGGTACACATTTCCCTGGAAATCGCATACGATACGGGTACCATTCAGGTAAGTGCTGGTACTTGGAAGAAAATTCCAGGTGACTCCTGCGTCGGTACTTTTGAAAACACCAACACCTCTTACCGCATCAGCATTAGAGAAAGATTCCCCTGTGCAGAAATACATATTATTCTGAAAACCCGGTCTCGGGTCCTGGCAGATAGCAGACACCGCAAGGTTACTAAAAAAATCGTTTATCAATACCCAGTTCGCGGGGGCCGCGGTGATATCCGTTGTCTTCCATAATCCGCCGTCAATACCACCGACCCAAACAGTTTTATGTGTTGCGTCAAGAGAATCAACCATTGCCGCCCTGATCCTTCCGGCTGTCTGGTCAAGATTGGGCCGGGAATTGCCCTGTGGCCCGGCGAAATCGCCATTGGGGCCCCTTTCGATCCATGATAAAGCAGTTGTTAAACGGTTTGTTGCCGATGATTTATTTTGCTCTGTCTGCTGCATAGCGAGCAGTAGTTTTTGCCAGGGCACTTTGCCCGTGGTAAGGTCACGGGTTCGCTCGATCTCAAATTCAGTTGCCTTGCCCGGGCCATCATATTTGTCAGGATCCTCAGCTCCGGAGTTTATCTTTTCGAGGCATCCCGTAAAAATTGCACCCGATAACAAGAAAAACATAGCGAATGAAAAACGGTAAATATTTCTCATAAATGTATTTTTTTAAAAATTAAAAGGATTTGATTTCTGTCCCCTACAAATTTATATTGATTTTGGGTAATATTTGAATCTAAAGTGAAGATTTTATCAAGATTTGAAAAAATATTTTACCCCCTCAAAAAACTCCCGCCTTTTGCAAGGCAGGAGCACATTGATTTTGTATGTAGCTGGTTTGTAAATTATTATCTTATTTGTACCCTGCCTGTCAGTTTAGTCCCATTAGCCAGGGTCAGTTTAATAAAATACAAGCCTGCGCTGTTTCGACTCATATTGATGGGTATAAGCTGGTAGGCCTGTGAAACCGGATACTTGCCGTTTAATGCGATCCTTCCCAACCGATCGACGATAGTCACATTTTGCGTAGTGATACCACCATCCGGATTGTGATAGGCGATCGTGAACTTGCCATTGAAAGTAGGACTGGGATAGACCCAAAGTTTAGTGCTGGCAGAATCCGAAATGGATATTGAAGCAGGTACAGAAACACAGGACCCGATGGTAGCTACTACGGTATAAGTACCGAGTTCATTCACTGTAACCAGTTTTGAATTTCCGGTTACCGTGATGGGCGTGCCGTTTCTTGTCCAAACCGTAGTAAATCCTGCAGGCGGATTCACCGTTGCGGTAATGGTTGTGCTGTAGCCAGGGAACAATTTGGTATAAGGAGAAGCGGTCAATGTTACCGTGGGTTGTGCACTAACGGTTAAGACCCCTGCGGCTGTATTCACCGTTCCGCATGGCGCTGCACCTGCAACTGCGTTGCGGTATTGATAGTTGTTCATACCCGCGGTAACACCCATTAAGGTTAATGTTGTTGTGGTAGCACCGCTGTAAATGCCGCCATTGGATATATTATTCCAGGTGGCACCGCCGTCTGTGCTTAACTGCCACTGGTAGGTTGGTGTGGTACCTGCTGCCAATACGCTGAAGCTGGTGGTACCGGTTGCGCAAATGGTAGTATTGGCAGGAGCAGTTGTGATGCTGATTGGTGTATAAACGGTCAGTGTCGCTGCTGAGCTGGTTGCAGCAGGGGCACAGGTACCGCTGATCACGCAACGGTAACGGTATGTATTCATCGCAACAGTTGCCGCGGTAATGGTAAGGGTTGATGATGTAGCCCCAGAGTACACACCGCCATTGGCGATAGCGTTATAGGTTACCCCCAGGTCAGTACTCACCTGCCATTGGTAGGTCAATGCCGTACCGTTAGCAACCACACTGTATGATGTGTTCTGCGCCGCACATATGGTGGTACCCGCAACAGGATTTGTAGTGATGGCCGGCGCGGTGTTCACCGTTAATGCTGCAGCATTTGAGTTCACGGCTCCGCAGGGTGCCGCACCTGTTACCATGCAACGGTATTGGTAGCCGGTCATGCCTGCCGTTACCCCAGTGAGGTTTAAGGTTGCGGTAGTAGCGTTAGAATATACGCCACCGTTAGCAATGTTGTTCCAGTTGGCGCCGCCATCGGTGCTCAGCTGCCATTGATAAGTTGGCGTTGTGCCTGAGGCCGCCACGGTAAAGCTGGTATTGCCACCCGCGCAAAGGGTTGAAGTGGCCGGCTGGCCGGTAACGGCTACCGGCGTATTTACCGTTAACAATGCACAGTTGGATGTTGCTGCGGGAGCACAGGTTCCGGTAACCACACATTGGTATGCGTAACCATTCATCGCCGTTGTAGCATTGGTAATATTTAAAGTGGCCGTGGTGACTCCGGAATAAGGAGCTCCGTTGGCTAAATTACTGAAAGCGCCTCCACATCCTGTTGTGCTAACCATCCACTGGTAGGTGAGGTTCGCCCCGGATGCGGTAACACTGTAACTGGTATTATTGCCTCCGCAAATGGTAGCGGCGGTGGGTTGGTTAGAAATGGATGGTGCGGCCTGTACCGTCAATAAAGCGGGGCTTGAATTGGTGAAACCGCACTGTGCGCTGGCGATGTTACGGTAAAGGTATCCGTTCATTCCGATGGTGATGCCGGTTAAATTCAAGGTAGCCGTAGTGGCATTAGAATATACACCACCATTGGTGATATTGTTCCAGTTAGATCCGCCATCGGTACTCA
>JAYWAZ010000115.1:0-16620 GCA_043781975.1 Bacteroidota bacterium | reverse complement strand
GGCCCGTTTTTTTATCGGCTTCCGACATGAGTCCCACGGTTTCAATGACAGCATTGATCTTCGGCTCCGCATTTATTATCCCGTGCACGCCGGCAATGAATACCAGGTATTCCCTTACATACATATCATAATAAAGTGGGTTTCCCTCGGGTAAATAACCGATCTTTTTTTTGGATTCCCGGTTGTTTTCTGTAACGGCCATTCCACAAACCTCCACGCTTCCGGCATCCGCGGGCAGGTAACCCGTAATGATCTTCATCGTGGTGGATTTACCCGCGCCATTGGGCCCCAGGAAACCAACGATCTCTCCTTTTTCAATTGAGAATGAAATGCTGTCAATCGCTTTTTGTGTATTGTACACCTTCGTGAGATGGGTTACGCGTATCGACATAAATGAAGATCATTTACAAAGTAAAAAACGCCCGGTGTAAAACGGGACGTTGTTCTAATAGTTTGTTATTTTTTATCCCCGCCCTTGTTATCGGGATTCTGACCAGGCCTTTGCTGGTTTTGACCACCCCGGTTCTGCGGAGCCCTTTGTTGTCGGTTTTGCTGGTTGGGCCTTTGCTGGTTCTGACCACCCCGGTTCTGGCTGCCCCGATTTTGTTGATTACCCCCGCCTTGTTGCCGTCCCTGCCCGCCTTTATTCTGCTCATTCTGGTTTTGCCTTCCTTCCTGTTGTCTCCTTGGCTGTTGCTGGCTCCTTTCTATATCCCTTCTTTTGCGGCTTGTTTTTTCAAGGCTCTTTAAACTGATCTGGCCCACCACATCCACGTACACAGGTTCGATCTCTTTTGGTTTTCCCGTGATCACTTCCACGGGTTCTAGTTCATCGGGCTTAATGCCCTGCCGGTTCAGTTCTTTTATTTTTTTAACCCGCTCTATCGTTAACGGGTATTGCTTATTGCTGTCGGGTAGTGTGTACCACATCAGGTTGCGGAAAATATCTTTCTTCACTAAAAAAGCACGGCTCCTGGCCACTTCTATCATATCGGCGTCGTCGGGGAAGAACTGCAGCGCATCCATGTAAGTATCCAGTTCATAATTGAGGCAGCATTTCAGCCGACCGCATTGCCCGCTTAACTTGGTTTGGTTGATGCTTAAGTTCTGGTAACGGGCCGCGTTGGTGTTCACGCTTTTGAAATCGGTAAGCCAGCTGCTGCAGCAAAGTTCCCGCCCGCAACTTCCTATCCCGCCAACTTTTCCGGCTTCCTGGCGGGCGCCTATCTGGCGCATTTCCACCTTTACTTTAAATTCACCGGCGTATAATTTTATGAGCTCCCTGAAATCAACACGATCATCGGCGATATAAAAGAAAGTCGCTTTGCGGCCATCTGCCTGTATCTCCACTTCGGCCATCTTAAGCTCTAATTTCAACTGACGGGCCATCGCACGGCTTCGTATCAGCACCTGCGCTTCCCTGGCCTTAGTCTCTTTCATTTTAGACAGGTCGGTTTCATTGGCACGGCGCAGCACTTTTTTGATATCAGGGCTTTTTTCATCAAGCCTGTGCTTCTTCAGTTGAAGGCGTACAAGCTCCCCTGTTATATTCACCATGCCTACGTCGAAACCGCTCACACCTTCCACGGCAATCATATCGCCTTTTTCGAAAAAATGCAGGGTGGTATTCCTGAAAAAATCTTTTCGGCTGCCATTGTTGAAACTTACTTCGATCACCCGGCAATTGCTTTCGGGGTCGCTGAAGGGCAGGTTCGACAACCAGTCGTGCACGTTCATGCGGTTGCATCCGCCGCTGGCGCAACTGCCATGGCTCTGGCAACCACCCGGCGCCCCGTTCTTTGAAGTTCCGCAACCACCGCTTCCACATCCCATATAATGGCAATTAAGAATTAATAATTAAAAAAAAATAATTGGGGGAACCGGGCGGGAGAATTACTATTAAGCTTCAGTGGCGTCGCACTCTTGTACTATATTTCGTTATTCGGCGACAAACGTTCAATATTGATTTGCCGTACAAGTGAGTGACGCATCCCGATAGATATCGGGACTGGTATTTGATTATATGCTGACTACAAAATAATCCTGCTTAGTAAATTCTTCGGCCCCGGTTCAAACTCCTCAATTCACCAAAATTAATGATTTGTTGTTAATAATATGGTATAACCTGATGGAAAGGGCGTGAAAAAGCATTTTAGCGTTGGCATTGCGCTCAATATAATAGCTGGCTTTATCTAATTCGTTGATAATGGCCTCCTGCTGGCCAATGCTGCAGAGCTTGTTGAGGCGGAGGGCGAAATCATGCTCATCGGTCGATGGCCCCTGGTCATTGGCCTGGATGATCACTCTTAAACGGATCGCCATCTCAAGCAAGTGAGTGAAATATTTAAGGAATTGCTTCTGTTTTTCCCTCCCCAGTTTGGCGGCATCCTCGATCCATTTCACCTGGGCGACCGGACCTGTTTTCAGGATGGCATTAAGCCACTCCCTGAGTAACAGCTGCCAATCGTCTTCCGCGGTTTGTACCAGTTGGAGGGCTTCCCGGTAATTACCTTCGGCTATGGCGGCGATCTGCCGGGCCTTTTCTATGGGTACCCCTGCCCGAAGTTCCAGGGCGGCTTCTACTTCCATGTTGGAAAGCGCCGGGACCTTTATCAACTGTGTCCTCGATAAAATGGTGGGCAGGATGAGGTCTTCGTTCTCAGCAACGAGTATAAACAGGGTATTGGGCGGAGGTTCTTCTATGAGCTTTAATAATTTATTTCCTTCCTTTCCCAGGAACTCCGGCATCCAAAGGATAAAGATCTTGTATTCACTTTCAAAACTCTTCAGGTTCAGCTTGCGGATGATGTCATTGCATTCGCTGGCGGTTATATTTCCCTGCTTGTTCTCGGCCCCGATGAACTGCAGCCAGTCATAAACATTACCATATGGGTTAGACGAAATGAATTCCCGCCATTCCCTGATAAAATCAGTGCTGATGGATTTTTCACCGGGCTTTTTGGTGATCACAGGGTAAGAGAAATGAATGTCAGGATGTATGAGCAGGTTGGACTTGATGCAGGCGGGACAGGTGCCGCAGGAGTCGTTTAAGGTTCGTGGTTTGTAGTTTGTGGTTTGTGGTTTTGAGTCTACAGTAGATATGGATTCTTCAAATAGAGAAGGTTCGCTTGCCGATTGCTTATTGCCAATTGCTTCTTTCTCATTCACTTTTTCACAGACAATATATTGCGCAAATGCCAATGCAAGCGATAAGGCGCCGCTTCCTTCCCTGCCCAGGAATAGCAGGGCGTGGCCCAGGCGGTTGTGCTGTACTAATTGTACCAGTTGTTCCCTGGTTTGTCTTTGGCCGATGATGGACTGGAATTGCATGGGTGCAAAGTAAAATAAAAAAGCATCCGGAATTTTTAATATTCCGGATGCCTTACCCTATTTTTTTATTTATAATTTACCCGTGATCTCTTCACTCATGGGGGTGATCTTGCTGGGGAAGTAGGTGATCAAATTTCCTTTTTCATCCAGTAAAAACTTACCGAAATTCCATTTGATCTCGGCGTCCAATACACCGTTCTCACTTTTACTGGTGAGCCATTGGTAGATGGGCGCCATGTCTTCTCCTTTAACAGAGATCTTGGCCGCCATGGGGAAGGTAACGCCATAATTCTTTTTACAGAATTCTTTTATCTCGCTGTTGGTACCCGGTTCCTGTGCGCCAAAGTTGTTGGCAGGAAAACCTACGATGACCAGTTTGTCTTTGTAGGTTTCGTATAATTTTTCCAGGCCTTCGTACTGTGGTGTATAACCACATTCGCTGGCCGTATTTACGATCAGTATTTTTTTGCCTTTGAAGGCGGAGAAATCAATGGTGGTTCCATCAAGCGCCGGCACCTTGAAATCATAAATCGATTTACCTGTTACCTTATTTTGAGGAGAACCGCCCGTTATATTAACCGTTTTGGTTTGCATTCCGAAGGATAAAAATGCAGCGGTAATAGTGAAAAGCTTTATCATGATCGATTGTTTATTTGATGATAACGTTTTAAGATTGGTTTTGTTTAAATCCCGAATGGATGAATCTGTCTGACTGAATAAAAGTAATTATTTTCAGTTAAACGGGGCCGGCAGACTGGATGAGCGGCTACTGTTTTTCATAACAGCCCAGGTCCGGCAGGCCAATGTTACGGTTTTTGTCATCGAGGTCTTTCAGGAAGGAGGTAAGCACTCCTTTGTTAATGCCAGGGGCAGCGGGGTTCTTTGTTGTCCTGTAATCGAATATCCGCTTATAGGTATCTACACTGTCGAATGAAGGATCGGCATTTTTGATATTCGCGGTTAAAGTACTGTTGCCAGGGTCATTGAGGGTTCGGTAAAGATTATGGTCAAATAATACGCTAAAAGGGTTATTACCCTGTTTTGATACAGCGATCTCATCATCCACAAAACCAGCATCCCCCCAAAAAATGCAATTGCGGAAAACTGCGGCCAGGTTGGCCGTAAGCGTGCTTCCGTTTTGCACCGTGAAATTATTGACCGTTAAAACAGGGCCCTTGTGCGTGATGAATGCCGTTGAATTGCCTGCTACGGTACAATGCGTGAGCGTATAGTCACCGCCGTAAATAATGGTGATGTCATTGCCGCAATTGCTGATCAGGCAGTTGTCGGCCTGCAGGCTGGTGTTGAAGCAAAGCAATCCTGCGTCATAGGCATTATCAATGATGCACTGATGAAGGATAAGTTTGGGGTTGGCATTCAGGGAAGGCTTTTCAACGACAACCGCCTGGTAGGCGTTTTTGATACATGCGTATTTCAGCAGATTGTTTTTGCTGCTGCCCTGGAAATAGATGCCGGGCCAGCTGGCAGGCAGGTCTTTGTAATCAGGGTCGAGCCGGTCGCCGGTAAACAATACACTGTCGGTTTTTGTGCCGTTCACAACAAGCGTTCCGTCTACGATGAATGGAGCATTGGCATGCGAATAGATCCTGCAGCCGGGCTGGATGGTCAGGGAAGCGGTGGTATCGATCCTTATACTTCCCAGGATTACATAGGGGAGCGTATTGGTCCATACCACGTTTCCGGTGATCACGCGGTTGCGCAGGAAATTAGCGTTTTGCCCGTAGGCCTGCAATTGCACGAAGCGGTCATTGCCGTTATAGTTGATCAGGATACTGTCGGATTCGATAAAAGGGAGGTTGGCGATGTTGGGATTAATGGTAACGGAAACAAAGATATAAATGCTGTCATTGGCTTCCATTTCGAGGTCATTTACTTCAGTCGCAGCCATGCCATCCACATTCATTTTATAAGCGGAGGCGGCGCCACCCATCAGTTTTATTTTGCTCAGCTTCAGTTTTTGGTCATTGTCGTTGATGACCTTAAATATCTTAGTTATGGAACCGGTGGATGTGAAGACCGTATCAAATTTCAGGGTATCTGCCGAAAGGGAAAGTTTTGCATTGCCGTTGGTGATGAAGGAATCTTTTTTGCATGCGGAAAAAAATAAACAACTGGTAATAAGCAACCCGCAATAAATGAATGCATATTTCTTCATTGTTCAAATTTAAACTTCTAAACACAAACCGCAAACTATTTGGACGCATGCGCCAGTGCAGCAATACTAAGTGTAACATCTTCGACCTGCAGGATCACCTGGCCGCAGGCTTCCATTGTGGCGCCTGTGGTCACCACATCGTCAACCAGCAGCAAATGCTTGCCGGCCAATGACCTCATATTTTGTATACCAAAACTTTCCATCACATTTTGCCAGCGTTCTGCACGGTGCTTATGGGTTTGAGTTTCTGTGGATCGCCGGCGCACAACATTGCCAACTAATACAGGAATGTTCATTACGGAAGAGATGCCCTGGCAGATAACCGCTGCCTGGTTATAGCCACGCTGACGTTCCTTATCGGCATAAAGGGGCAAGGGGATAAGGGCATCAGTGGTACTGAAGCGATTGCTGTTCAACAGGCTTCTACCCATCAATTCACCAAGGTAGGTGCCGATGGCCGTATTGCCTTTGTACTTGAGCTGGTGGATGAGGTGCTGTATCAGCCCGTCTTTTTCAAAATAGAATTCACTGTGTGCGGCTGTCAGGGGCAACCTGCCCCAGAAATATTTTTCTACCGGGTTATTGCGGTAAGGGGCGAAGCCGGTATGCGGAAGATCGTGAATACATTTAATACAAAGCAGGTTCTTATCGGGCAGTATATCACCGCCACATCCATTGCAAACATGCGGGTAAAAAAGCTGCAGGGTATCGCTGAAAATATTTTTCAACAGGGACATGACAAAGGGGTACGATTGTAGCTACAAGTTAAAATAAATATTTCTAAATGGCAAATGGGGAGCGGCTAATAGCAAATGGGAAAAGGGCCATTCTACCTGGAACTGCTTTCCCATTCGCCATCACCCACTTGTCACTGGCGTTTTTCATTCCCCTCAAAATAAATACTGGTATAATTCTTCCACTTTGGCCAGTGGCACCAATTCTATATTGAATTTTAATTTACCCAGTGAGCGGGCATTGTATTTACTCAGGATGATCTTTTCAAAGCCCAGTTTTTCCGCTTCGGCGATGCGTTGCTCTATCCGGTTCACGGCCCTTATTTCACCGCTAAGTCCTACTTCACCCGCGAAACAGAAATGCTGGTTTACCGGAACATCTTCATAACTGCTCAGCAGTGCGCTCACGATGGCCAGGTCGATGGATGGGTCTTCCACTTTTAACCCGCCGGCAATATTTACAAATACATCTTTAACGCCAAAATGAAAGCCTCCCCTTTTTTCCAATACGGCCAGCAATAATTGCAGGCGCCGAAGATCAAAGCCGCTTACCGTGCGTTGCGGTGTGCCATAAACGCTTTGGGTGACCAATGCCTGTCCTTCAATGAGCAATGGGCGCATGCCCTCGATCGTTGCGGCAATGGCGATACCACTCAGTTGCTCTTCTTTTTGTGTGATCAGCAATTCAGAAGGATTGCTCACCGCCCGCATGCCTTCACCGGTCATTTCATAAATGCCCAGTTCTGCAGCAGAACCAAAACGGTTCTTTAAAGTACGCAGGATGCGATAGGTATAATTGCGGTCTCCTTCAAACTGCAATACGGTATCCACCATATGTTCGAGGATCTTTGGCCCGGCTATATTTCCATCCTTGGTGATATGACCGATCAGGAACACGGGTGTATTTGTTTCTTTGGCAAAACGTTGTAATTCGGCGGCGCTTTCCCTGATCTGGCTGACACTACCGGGACCGCTTTCCACAAAAGGAGATTGCAGGGTTTGAATGGAATCGACGATAACCAGTTGGGGCTTCAATTTTTTTATTTCCTGGAAAATGGTTTTGGTATTGGTCTCGGTCAGTAAATAAAATTGTTCACTCCTGATACCGATCCTGTCGGCCCTCATTTTTATTTGCTGTTCACTTTCCTCTCCACTTATATATAATGTAACAATATCCCCTAGCTGCAAACCAATTTGCAAAAATAGTGTTGACTTGCCGATACCCGGTTCTCCCGCCACCAAAACGATGCTTCCGGGAACAATGCCTCCACCCAGTACGCGGTTCAATTCTGTATCTCCGGTAATGATCCTTTTTTCTTCGGCGCTGCTTACCTCATTGATGGAGATCGTTTTTAACTTCCCTGCGTTGTTGTAAGAAGTCCATTCATCTTTTTCTTTCTTGTCTGACCCTTTTATGATCACTTCCTCAACAAAAGTGTTCCAGTTATTACAACCCGGGCATTTACCCAACCACTTGGCGCTTTCATAACCGCAACTCTGGCAGAAAAATGATGATTTGGTTTTACTCATCATTAAAATTACGAATTACGTGTTCGAATGTTGAATTTAAAAAAATGGCGCGATCGTTTCGCGAAGTAAAAAAGAAGAATGGGAAATATTAATTCCGAAGGAAATCATTAAAGAAGCAGGGGTGGCACCAAAGTAAAAGGGTCAACATTTCTGCTGACCCTTTGTACTTACTAACCCATTAAATTCTATCGCTAAATTACAAATTGCCCCCACATAAAAAAATAAATTTTGGGTGATGTTAATAAGTTTTCGGCTTGGGTAACCGTTAGGCATGTACTCGGTAAATGGTATTTAACTCGTTGATATACTGATATATAGGTGAATATATTTTTTCCCCTTTAAGGCTACTTATACTAGGGCAAAAAAATATTTTTATTTAAAAATTAGGTTTATAATATAAACTACTTTATGTTTGTGTTAAAATTAGCAAGATGAAAAGGGGATTGACTTTGGTTCTTTTATTAGCCGCTTTATCAGCCAGGAGCCAGCAAAAAATTTCAGGCAGGATCACCGATACCAAAAATAGACCGCTGACTGGTGTGAGCATAAGTTTAAAGAACAGTTATGACGGGGCGACGACTGATTCTTCAGGTTTATATTATTTTATAACGTCTGAAAAAGGGGAGCAAACGATCGAAGCGAGTATTATTGGGTATAAGACCACAGAAGAAAAGATAACCCTATCCGCAAGTACGTTTATATTAAATATATCTTTAAAAGAACTGGTCACCGAATTAAAGGCCGTTGTCATCTCCGCAGGTTCGTTTGAAGCAAGCGATAAGAACAAAGGGGCGGTCTTAAATCCGATTGATATCGTTACCACGCCAAGTGCCAATGGTGATGTCACCAGCGCCTTTAAGACCCTGCCGGGCACACAACAGGTTGGGGAAAGCGAAGGATTATTTGTACGGGGTGGTACGGCCACAGAAAGCAAGATATTTATGGATGGCAACCTGGTCAATAATTTCTTTTACAGCAATACGCCCGGTATCGCTACACGCGGAAGGTTCAATCCCTTTTTGTTCAAGGGCACGGTATTCAGCACGGGGGGCTATTCGGCCCTTTATGGACAGGCGCTGTCTTCGGCTTTGATTTTAGAAAGCAAGGACTTGCCCGAAAAAACAGAAGCCGACCTGGCCCTGTCAGTGATCGGGGTAGGCGGCGGCATACAGCATCTGTCAAAGGATAAAAAATCCTCCTGGGGCGTTTCTTACAACTATACCAATCTTTGGCTGGCTTTTAAATTCATAAAATTTAAGCAGGATTTTTACCAGCTACCCATTTACCACCAGGGCGATGTGAACTTCCGCATTAAAACTAAAAATGGCGGCTTTGTAAAATACTATGGTTATATCAGCGCCAATAAGACCGGTTTCCGAACAGGGGATATTGACTCAACGGTTTTAAAAGATGCCTTCGCCATTGAGAACCTGAATACCTATCAGAATATCAACTGGAAAGAACGCATCGGCAATGGATGGAAAATAAATACCGGGATCAGCTTCAGTACCAACAGGGATGATATCAACAATGAATTGCAGGATGCCAATAATATTAAGCAGTCTATATCCAGTCCTTCCTTTTATGCGTATAAGAATTTTATATTGAACAATAAGGCGCAATATGCCCAGGGAAGGTTTGTGCTGGAGAAAAGATTAAAGGGCCTCAGCGCCATCCGTTTCGGCAGCGATTATTTTTACAGCCGGGAACACTCAACCTATACACTGTACAACGGCACAAAATTCAGTGAAACGATAAAAGATAACCTGGTAGCGGCTTTTGGCGAGGGAGATATTTATCTGACCAATAGTCTTGCTGCAAAATTGGGCGCCCGGCTTGAACACTCGGAGATCATCAATAAATGGAACCTGGCACCCAGGCTTTCCGTGGCCTATAAATTCCCCGACAACAGCCAGGCCTCTTTCGCCTATGGCATTTTTTACCAGAACCCCGAACGGAAATACCTGCCCGTGACTATCGGACTTGATTATTCGAAGGCAACGCATTATATTCTGCAATACCAAAAAATAAGCAGCGTCCGCACCTTCAGGGTAGAAGCATTCTATAAAAAATATGACGATCTCTATAAAACAACTCTGAACACCAATGGGCGGGAAGTAGCAGCCAATAATAACGGGTTCGGTGATGCGAAAGGGCTTGAATTATTCTGGAGGGATAAAAAGACCATCAGCAACGTGGACTATTGGATATCCTATTCTTACCTGGATACCAAGAGAGATTTCCTGAACTATCCAAAGGCCATAGCGCCCTCCTTTGCAGCAAGCCATACTGCCGCCTTTGTATTCAAACGCTTCGTCCTGCCCTGGAAAACGCAATTCAACCTGAGTTACAATTTTGCCTCGGGCAGGCCCTATTACCGTATCGCGTACAATAACACGCAGGGCAAATACATGATCAGTGATGAGGGAAGAACGATCAATTACAACAGCATGAGCTTTAGTGTGAACTATCTGCCCAATATCGGAAAGAAAAACCCCAGGACCTTCGCGGTTTGGGTGCTGGGCATCAACAATGTATTGGGACAAAAACAGGTGTTCACTTATAACTATTCCTATGATGGAAGTCGGAAAGAGGCAGTAACATCTCCGTCTAAACGCTTTGTATTCATTGGTTGCTTTTTGAGTTTCGGGATCGACCGGACACAGGACGCCATCAACAATAATTTATAGACCCCAACCCAACCTTTCCTGCCGCGGCGTAATGGAAAACGGATTAAGGGATATAAAATTTAAAAGTTCTTTTTAAAATAAATAAAATCTATCACCGCTAATATCTTCCAGTTCCCGCTCCTATGAGAGGGGTTGGGATGAGGCCAAAACAATTTCATATGTCACGTTGTCATCAACCAGCTCCCGAAGGAAAGGATCCTGAATTATGGGAGATCGCCCAAAAAAGAGCCAGCTTTAAAACGCATTTGGTTTCTTATGTGATCGTCAATGCTTTTTTATGGGCCTTGTGGTACTTCAGGGGGAACCATGCCGGCGATTTTGATCTTAATGACTGGTCTGGACATCGCTTTCCATGGCCCATCTGGACAACACTGGGGTGGGGTATTGGCCTGGCTTTTCACTTTGCCGCTGCCTATATATTTCCCAAAGCGAATTCCGTTGAACGGGAATATGAGAAACTGAAAAATCAACAAAAAAAATAGATCAATAACAACAAAAAAATAAAAAAATGAAAAAGTCTTTCCTTTTTACACTGTTCATTTCGCTTTCCCTCTTTTCTTTTTCCCAGAGCGAAAAATTCATTGCCGCCATGAAGAATAATATCGCAGCGATTGATACCAGCTTCCGTAATCCGGCCAGCATGCTAAGCCTTGCCAATAGCTTTGAACGCATTGCTGCTTCAGAAAAAAACCAGTGGCTCCCTTATTATTATGCAGCCTTTTGCCAGGTGAATGTCGGTTTTATGGAACCTGATAAATCAAAGACAGACGGCTTCGCGGACAAGGCATCCGCACTCATTGCAAAAGCTGATTCATTGGCGCCGGGTAATTCAGAGATCTCCTGCATGAAGAGTATGATCGCCAGCTGCCATATGATGGTGAACCCAAGAGAACGTTTTATGGAATACGGGCAGGAGAGCAATAGTAACCTTGATAAAGCCATGGAAGAAGACCCTTCCAACCCAAGGCCCTATTACCTGAAGGGGCAAGGCTTAAAATATACGCCCGAACAATTTGGCGGTGGTTGTGCTACGGCAAAACCGGTATTCAAAACAGCGCTGGATAAATACGCCGCCTTTAAACCGGCGAGCGAACTTCATCCCACCTGGGGGAAAACGCGAACAGAACAATTAGTGAAAGAGTGTGAGCAATAAAGATATTTAAAGGAATTGGGTAGTGGCAAATGGGGTTTCCATCTCGTCACTTCCCATTTTCCACCAGCCTTTAACACGATAAACTTAACGCCATGGAGCCCGAAAAATTTTCACCACAGGATAGCCTGAAGCTGATCCATTCCATGCTGGATAAAACGAGACAAGATTTTTCCAGCAATGATATTTATTTCCTGGTTTGGGGATGGATCACCTTCATTGCCTGTACCGGGCAGTTTATATTGAAGCGCGTAGTTCACTACAAGCAGCATTACCAGGTATGGTGGTTGATCCTGGTAGGGGTGGCCTTTACTATTTATTACAGTATCAGGGAGGAGAAAAGAAGCCGGGTAAAAACATATATCAGCGAAAGCATGAAATTCTTATGGATCGGCATGGGGATCACTTATTTTGTTTTGAGTATCATTTTATCAAAAACGGGTTGGGGCAATACAGTATTCCCTTTCTATATCTTACTTTATGGATTGGGCACTTTTGTTTCCGGTTGCATCATCCGGTTCCGCCCCCTGGTCATTGGCGGCATTATTGCATGGTGTATTGCGGTGGCTGCAGCTTTCGTGGAATATGATTTCCAGATGCTGATGGGGGCCGCTGCTATTCTTTTCAGCTATATCATTCCGGCATATATATTACGGAGTAAAATCAAATCAGTAACCACTTAATTTTTTTTTATGAGTGAAATGGAAAATCCACTTTCGGGTGAAGAAAGCATGAAACTGATCACTGAAATGATCGGAAAGGCAAAGCGAAGCTATATTACCAAAGGCATCGCATCGATGGTATGGGGTGTGCTGATCATGCTCTGCAGCCTGCTTACCTGGGCACAGATTCAATATGATTTTTATTTGGGTTTTGACGTGTGGTTGCTGGTATTCATTGCCGTTATACCTCAGCTATATTTTTCAATAAAAGAGAAAAAACAGAAGACCTTTGTTGGCCATGATGAGATCACCATGCGGTATTTGTGGACTACATTCGGCATCTGCATTTTTATTCTCACCTTTTACAGTAATTATTTCAAACACGAACATTCTATCAGCCTTTTCATGATGCTTTATGGTATTCCAACTTTTATTACGGGGGGCATTTTTAAATTCAAGCCAATGATATTGGGCGGTTTGATTTGCTGGGGCTTAAGCGTTGGTTCAATATTTACTTCAATCGCCACAGGTATGTTGTTCATGGCGGCCTGCGGTTTATTTGCCTGGCTGTTGCCCGGGATCATTTTATGGAACAGGCATAAAAAGCAACAGCACTGCAATGTTTAAGGAACTGGACCCCATATTACACTCGCAATTACGCCTGGCTGTGATGAGCCTGCTCATCAGCGTTAAGGAGGCTGAGTTTACTTTTTTGAAAGAAAAGACCAACTCCACCGCTGGCAACCTGAGTGTACAGGTCAATAAATTAAAAGACGCAGGCTATATTGAGGTAACCAAACAATTCAAAAACAACTATCCGCAAACCACCTGTAAGATCACCAAAAAGGGAATTGAGGCCTTTGAAGCCTATGTGAAGGCGTTGCAAAGCTATATGAACCCTGATGGGCAATAGGCAATGGTCCCGGGGCGTAGGTACACAATAATTATCTTTGCTTTTTAAACCATTTGTTGGTCATCCGTTTTATCTTTGACCATATTTTGATACATGCCTTCAATCATCAGGGTTGCAAACCTTTCCAAACAATTTAAAGAGATCCATGCGGTAGAGGACCTTTCCTTTACTGTGAATGAAGGCGATGTATATGGCTTTCTGGGACAGAACGGCGCCGGGAAATCAACGACCATCCGCATGTTGCTGACCTTGGTAAGACCCACCACCGGCGATATCAGGATATTTGAAAAAGAACTGTCTTCACACCGCAAGGAAATTCTGAAGGAGATAGGAGCTGTTATCGAAAAGCCCGACCTTTACAAATTCCTTTCCGCTTATGATAACCTTTCCATCTTCGCCAGGATGAGCGGCATTAAACCCACCCGGAAATTTTTAATGGAGCGCCTTCAGATGGTCGGACTGGAGGAAAGGTCGCACAGTAAAGTAAAAACGTTCAGCCAGGGCATGAAACAGCGTTTAGGCATTGCAGTGGCATTGGTGCATGATCCCAAACTCATCATACTGGATGAACCCACCAACGGGCTCGATCCACAGGGTATCGCGGATATGCGCAACCTGATATTGAATTTGAGCAGGGAAATGGGGAAGACGGTTTTGATCTCCTCTCACCTGCTCAGTGAAATAGAATTGGTGGCCAACCGGATGCTGATCATCCACAAGGGTAAGAAAATGGTGGAAGGGAATGTGGCCGAACTGCTGGACCCATCAAGGTCGCTGGTACGGATAGAAACGGGGGATGACGAAGCCGCCGCTGAAAAACTGAGGAATTCCAGGTGGTCATCTTTTTTACTGCCCGATGCCCGGGGCCTTGAACTTAAAATGAACAGGGAGCAGGTGCCGCAGTTGATCACCGACCTGGTTTCAATGGAGGTGCAATTGCTTTCGGTGAATCCCATGCATTCACTGGAGGATTATTTTCTTTCACTAACAACTCAGTCAGGCCATGTGGAATCTTTTGCAAATTGAGCTATTCAAGATCTTCAAGAAGCCCAGGACCTACCTGGCATTTGCCATTATTGCCGCCTTTATCTTTTTGATGCAGCTGGGCCTGTTCGTCAATGGTAAGGATTGGCTGAAATTCATGCTGGGCTCATTGGATGAAACCATGGACATTGAATACAACAAGCTCAATAACGGGTACGCCGTTTGCTATTTTGTGCTGAACCTCCTGCTGGTGCATGTGCCCATATTGGTGGCGCTTGTCGCGGGAGACGTGGTATCGGGCGAAGCAAGCGTGGGTACATTAAGATTATTGGCGTCAAAACCGGTGAGCCGAACTCAGATCATCCTGGCAAAATATTTCGCCACGGCGGTATATGTCTTTGCGTTGCTGCTATGGATCGCCGTTATTTCGCTGGCCGTCAGTATCGCCGTCTTTGGGGTGAATGACCTGGTGGTGGCAAAGACCAGTGGACTGCAGGTGATCGAATCGGGGGATGTGCTCTGGCGTTATTTTTGCGCGTTTGGTTTTGCCTTTATCGCCATGATGGTGGTGGCCGCCATTTCATTGCTCTTATCCACGCTCTCGGAAAATTCGATAGGCCCGATCGTAGCCACGGTGGGCATTATCATCATTTGCACATTGGTGAGTGAAATGGAGATACCCATTTACCAGAAATATATCAAACCCTACCTGTTCACCACCTATATGCTGGGCTGGAAAGGTTTTTTCTACATCGGGTCAACAGAGGATGGAGAGACGATCAGGGGTTCTATCCAGTACCTGCCGGGTATTTTAAAAAGCATCGTGGCGCTGCTGGTATACATCATCGCGCTGGTCAGCGCATCCGTATATATATTTCGCAGAAAAGATATTTTATCATAAAACCTTACCATGAAACGAATTGTTCTTTTGTTGTTCATCATTCACGCTAACCTTACAGGTGTTGCACAGGACATCAATGCCCTGGTAGAAAAAGTGAAGGCAAGGATAGACCTGGTAAATGACTATGAAGCTTCCGGAAAAATGAAGACCAATGTCGTTTTTTTAAAAGTGCCTATCGCTACCGTAAAAATATATTTCAAAAAACCCAACCGGCTGAAAGTTAAAAATGAAAAAGGGATATCCTTTGTTCCCAAAGGGGCGGTTAACATCAACATGAATAATATACTCAGCAGCGGGAAATATACCGTGCTGGATGCAGGGAATGACAAGATCGGCGGCACCCCGGTAAAAGTGGTAAAGCTGCTTCCGGAAGATGAGAATGCCGATGTTATACTGAGTACTTTATATATTGATGAGGCCAACCTGGTGATCCGCAGGGCAAAAACGACCACCAGGGATAACGGCACCTATGAACTGGAAATGAGTTACGGCAGGTATATTGCCTATGGCCTGCCGGATAATCTCATTTTTTCCTTCAACACCAAGGATTATAAAATGCCCAAGGGGGTAACCTTTGATTTTGAAGACGGGACCGAAGCAAAGAAAAAAGAGGACAGGTTGAAGAATAGGAAAGGGAAGTTGGAGATTACATTCAATACCTACACCATCAATAAGGGAATTGCGGATGCTGTATTTCAATAGATCTGCATGTTGGTAAAAGAGGGTTTATTTATTTTAGCGGATCAACTTTAAAAAATGCTGCGAATATCAATTGTAACGGGACTGTTTTTTTTCAGTGTTGCCACCCTGTCTTTTTTAACAAGGGAATCAACAGGACCCGCCGCATTGGTAAAAGAATATTACCTAAACCAGGCTGCGAACCTGGAACAGGAAGTAATGGCCCTGCAGCAGTTGATCCCGGGTGGCGATGAAAAAAAAATGCAGCGCCAGTTCCTAAAGATGCGAAGGGCCTATAAACGCATCGAAACGATCACCGCCTATTATTTTGATTTTTTTGACCTGAAGCTGAACGGGCCACCCATTCCTTTTTTTGAAGAAGAAGAACCAGACATGGGTATGCAGCAACCTGCGGGCATGCAGGTGATCGAAGGACTTCTTTTCCCGAAATATACCGCAACCTCAAAGGAAAGACTGAGCGGATTTACCGAAGACCTATTGAGCGATACGCGGATGATGCAGAAAACCAATGAATCCTTCGCATTCAACGATGAATATATTTTTGACGCGGTCATGGAGGAATTGTACCGCATCACCACCTTGGGAATTACGGGTTCCGATTCCCAGTTGGCGATGAACGGATTAGCGGAATGCTGGGCTGCCCTGGGGGGTGTGAGAACTATATTGTCTTTTTATAAAGAAAACCTGGAACAGCTAAGTGCAGATAAGCGCAAAAAGCTGCAGCAAATCCTTGATGCTGCGGAGGGCTACCTCCAAAAAAATACGGGTTTCAATTCCTTTGACCGGATGCAGTTCATACTTGAATACCTTAATCCCGTTACCCGGTTGGTGGGGGAGGTAAAAAAACAGCG
>JAYWAZ010000114.1:0-2172 GCA_043781975.1 Bacteroidota bacterium | reverse complement strand
CGCTGTCTGATTTTATATACCAGGCTTCCAGTTTCAAACTGTCTTTTGTTTTTAGGTAAATGGTTTGAAATGTGGAATCGGGGGCGACGGAATTTTTTAGCTTGAAGGCCTTGATGCCCAAAAAAACTTCTTTCGCTTTATCCCAGCCCGATTTCTGATCCTGCCTTTTAGCCGCTACCCCGTCCGCGTCATAAAAATGCGTGAACTTATACGCGTGAAATGCAGTGATGACATTCAGCAGTATAAAAACAACAAGGAGTGTTTTTAATAAAACCCTGAGAATTTTTTTCATATTTATCCGGTTATAATAAAGATATGCAGTTATGTGTTTTAAAATTCATTTAAATTAAAATTGTTGACCGGTTATGTAATTTTTGAACTAATAGCATCCTGTGATTGTACCCGTCAGTTAAAATTATAGGCTATGAGAATTATTTTATTAATCTTGGTAATGTTCGCCCCTGTTGTACTGCACGCGCAGAATGCCATCACTTCCAATGTTGTTGAAGGAGGGAAAACGCTGATCGAGCTGATCAGGGTAATAAGAACACCCAGGCAGGCTCCATTGACGGCATCCTATGGGTACACCGACAGTTGTGCATCAAGGAGACTCGCGGATATAAGTTTTAAGAATAAAACGGATAAGACGGTACAGGTTCTTTTATATCTCCGTAACGGTAACACCTATGATACACCCGCGCTTTCGCTTAAATTGTCTCCATTTTCACAGGAAAGTTTGTATGAACTGAAAACGGGCATTTATAAATACACGATCGAAACTGAAGTAGAGGAAGCGACCGTGATCATGCACCAGGGTGAGTTGAAATTACAACCCTGCGATAAACTGGTGAAAGAAATAAAAGGATAAAACATCATCTGTCTCCATTATTGTTTGCCCACACCTTCCTTTATTTTTATCAGCATATCCATTGAAACATTCGTGATGGTCTCTTTGGTTTGTTTGGCATTCGGCCATTTGATCTCTATTTCTTCAATGCTGGTGGCCTTACCCAGGCCCGCATGAATCGTCAGGGGTTTTGAGCCAAAGCTTCCGCCGGTGCATACGGCATGGTAAAAATTCTGGAAACTTCCATCCGGCATCTTAACCTTGATCCTTACCCTTGCGCCAATGGCCGCCCTGTTAGCGCTTACTCCTTCCAGTTTTAATTTTATCCAGTGATTGCCGGTAACGGAACTGTTTTCATAAAGTACATTCCTGAAATGATCCGCTTCAAAGGCGCCACCCATCACTTCATAAATATCCTGGTCGCCATCATTGTCGATATCGGCAAATGCTACGGCATGCCCTTTTTGAATATGGCCGGTATTGGTGGCATAGGTAATGTCTTCAAATTTTTTTCCTGCCAGGTTATGGTATAACTTATTGGGGGCAATACTTGTAAAGGGTGGTGCACCCGTGCCGAGATAATAATCAAGCCACCCGTCATTATCAATATCGCCAAAATTGCAGCCCATGGTATAGTTCACGTGATTAACACCGTATTCCTTGCTTACATCGGTAAACGTGTTATTGCCATTGTTGTGGTAAAGGCGGGGAAGATCTGATGCAGGAGGAAGCCCCAGCATATCACGGGCAGCGTCTTCTGCCACCGGTGTTGCATGATTGGTACCATAGGCCGAAACAAAAAGGTCCTGCCACCCATCATTGTCAAAATCAAAGAACCAGCAGGGGAAACTGAAGATCGGTTCTTCTACGCCGGCTGACTTTGATATATCTTCAAATACCCTTTGACCGGGTGCCGCGCCGGGTTTATTAATAAATAATTTATTGGGTCCCGCAAGTATGGAAAGATAGAGGTCGGGGTAACCATCATTATTGATATCGCCCCATACGCAACCTTTCACGAACGCAGTAATATTCAAACCATATTTCGGCGCCACATCCCTGAACTTACCTTTATCATTGATGAATAACTGGCAGGGAAGGTTTTCGTGTGCCACAAAAACGTCGATCCACCCATCATTATTAAAATCGCCCCAGGTAGCTGTTTGTGTTGGTCCGGAAGAATAAAGTCCGGATTCAATGGTAACATCTTCAAAAGTATTGTTGCCATTGTTTTTTAATAAAGAGAAAGGCCATTTCGAATTTTTACCCCACCAACCACCCCGCAGTACCATGATGTCTGCAAAGCCATCGTTATTATAATCGGT
>JAYWAZ010000113.1:0-6086 GCA_043781975.1 Bacteroidota bacterium | reverse complement strand
CGTCATGATGAATGTCAAACCTGTTTTTCCCGCTGTTAAAATAAACATCGCATTCCAGGCCCGGAGTATTTCTTTTCACTGCCCCGATACTGGCCTTCGTATCCACCGCCTTCAGCCATTCCTTATCGGTATTGATAAGTTTGTTTTTGTTGTTCGGAAAACCAGTACTGACCTTATAGTCGGGAAATGATTTATGGATCAAAACCCTTACCAGCCCCTTGTGCAGCACCATATCGGTAAGGAGATACGCCACTATGATAATAGCCATTAGCTTATATTTGTTTCGTACAATCCGGTTCAGCGGCATGTTTATTAAATTTTTATGAAAATAAAATATCCAGGTGGTTGGGCCAGTGCAGCATGGAAGAACAATAAACCATTCGTATTGCTCCTGTTCAGCCTGCTTGCCATCCTTTCCGTTTTAAAAATAATATTTTATCACTACAACTATCCGTTTATATTCAACAACCCGGATGAAGCAATTTCATGGGCCGGTAAGATCACGATGGTCAAGTGGTCCTTATTTTATGACCTGCTCCTGCTATTATCCATCAACCTGCCCTTTCTTTTGCTTTCACAACTGGCCCGGTTAATTTCAGATAAGATCTCAGTCTACCTGCTATTACCCATATTCGTTTTACTGAACAGCGCCGTGATTTTGTTAAACCTGTCGGATATTTTTTATTTCCGCTTTCATTTTCAGCGGGCCAATGCCGACCTGATCTATGTTTTAAAGCATCCTATGGAACAAATGCTTCACCTCAATTTTTTTATCATATTGGCGTTCCTGCTTGCCATTACAGTAGTGCTCTTCGCTATGGTAAAATTATTCAGGAATTTCCAACGCTCTTTTTCTGCCGGGAACCGCTGCAATATCATAACCGCGTTATTACTACCTGTCATCCTGTTACTGCCCTTTTATAAGAACGGTCTTACGAAATTGCTGGTCCCCGCATATCCATTGGTTGAATTGAACAGCAGGCAGCTCCTGATCGTTCAAAATTCATTTCACACTTTCGCTTATTCGCTTTTCCGGGGAGGGCAGGAAGTGAATATCAGGGAATATATGCCGGTTGCGGAATGTGATTCCATTTTCCCGATCAGGAAAACACTGCGCCCTGCCGTTACGAATGGTACAGGCAGGAATATCGTGCTGTTCATCATGGAAAGCGTACCTTATGAATTCTTCGATACTGGCAGCGCTTATAAAGTGGCCATGCCGTTCTTTGATTCACTGCTGCAAAAAAGCAGTTTTTTTAAAAATGCTTTTTGTTACACACATCAGTCTAATAAAGGCATCACCGCAATACTCGCAGGCATTCCTACCCTCTCCGATATCCCGCTCTACCATTCATCATATATCAATATGCCGGTAACGGCAATCGGAACCGCCCTCATGAAAAAGAACTATCATTCCTTTTTTTGTATCGGCGATGATTTCGACAATTTCGGCTTTGCCAAATGCGTTCATTGGCTGGGGATTGAAGATTATTACAGCAGGGAAAATATTCCGGATAATAAAAAATTACCCGCGCATTCCATGGGTTTGCACGATCAGTATGTGCTGGATTTCATGCTTGGGCAGATCAACAGGCTGACTCCGCCTTTCTTAGCCGTCAATTTTAATATTTCCACGCATTACCCCTATGACCTCCCGGCAACTTATAACACGAGTTTCCCTGCCAATTATACCAAGCCCATGAAAAGCATGAGTTATTATGACCATTGTTTGCAAAAATTTTTCAGGGCGGCTGAAACGGAACCCTGGTTCAAACAAACGGTCTTCATTTTTTGCTCGGACCACTGGCTGGTACCCGATGACAACAAATTCAAATTCAATTCCGTAGACGGATTCCGCATCCCCATCATCCTCTATGATCCTTCCAGGAATGAAAAAAAGATCAACACGCAACCGGTCAGCCAGTTTGATATACCCGGAACCATTTTATCCCTGGCGGGTTTCAAAGACAGTATCATCAGTTATGGCGGAAACTTACTGGATAGCAGCAGCATTAATAAAGTAGTTTTTTCCAGGTCCAATGCCTCCCTTTACCAGGTGATTGACAGCGCATATATTTTGGGTTTTAATATCAATAGCGACAAAACGGAATTCCTTTATCACTACACCACCGATCCCGGCCTGAAAATTAATTTACTGCCGGATAGAAATTTCCTGGCTATACTTAGTGAACTTACGCAAAAAATAAAGGCCTTCATTCAAAAGGCCACGATGCAATATAACCGGGTACCTTTCAAATGATCCGGGAAAAATATTTTTATTGACCCTCAAATATAAATGGGCGGACTCTTTTCAGAGACCGCCCATTTTGAATGTTATTATTTTTTTATTCCTGGAAATATTCTGTTCCATTCTCGCTGACATAACCCATTTTACCCAGATACGTCCTCACTTGCAGGAACCTTCCTCCCCTGACTAATTTCACATCGGTATACCTGGGCTCGATCCTTTTATTATCCAGGAAATAGAAGCCTTTCAGGTTATCGGTCCCCGTCAATAAGAAACCACCGTCCTCATCATAAACAATATTCGAATAGATTGCAGCCAACACCTCCTTGCCGGTGAAATTCCTCATCATTGCCTTACCCCCCTTTGAGATGATACAATAATCATTTCCGTCCCTGGCTTTTACATACACCAGGTTACTGTTCTCCACAGGAATATATACCTTGCCATTCCCCTGGTATATACCATAGGCGCCGTTCCTGATACTGAGCAGGTAAATCGCTGTACCAATACTTATTTTTTTTAGGGATGAAAATTCAAATGGAATGATCACTTCAAATTTATTGTTGATCACAGCATACATGTTGTTCTTTGTAACGACATAATAGGTATTCTCATCTCCCGCAACCTGATAATCATCGACCACTTTGTCGTATAGGTTCCCATTATTGACAAGGCCGTATATTTTCTCAGTCGTAACCACCGTCTGGGTTATTCCGGGGATACTGTTTTCATTGATGGCAGGACACCTTGACATCCTTTCTCCTTTTGTATTGATGCAGATCTCATAACCGTCCGCACTCTGTGAAGCGCCGGCGAATAAGACCGTATCCTTGTTCTGAACAACTTTAGCGCCCTCAAAATGTTGTCCTGCATTATCAAAATATCCATAACGGAATGGCTTGGCCGAATAAAATTTACATGGAATGACCAGTTTCCCGTCTGTATTGATATAACCGTACCTGTCTCCTTTCTTTACCATGGCAAAGCCCGCATAGAACCAATCCGCCTCAGCAAATGCCGGCTTGATGATAATGCTTTTATCCGGACTGGAATAGCCCCAGAGATCTCCCTGGCGGTAGGGTATCATCGACATATCAGGCTGCTGTGCAAATACGGGAAGTGTAAATACAATAAAGAGGGCTAGAAATATTTTTTTGCTATTCATAATAGTGAGTTTTATTAGTTAAAGCAAAAATGCGACCAAACTGTACAGAACGCTGAAATAAATGTTTAATCCGCTGAAGCTCAGGTAAGATAAAATACACATTCTTTCTTTAATTTCCAAGACCTCCGAGCATTTAATAAGCCTGTTAACTCACCCCGCTGCCGGCAGCTATCATATTTTCAGGACCAATAAAGTGCAGCTTCCCTTCCGCATCCTCTGCCATCAATATCATCCCCTGGCTTTCAATACCCCGCATTTTCCTTGGAACAAGATTGGCCACTACCAATACCTGTTTGCCAATGATCGCTTTCGGTTGAAAATGAAGAGCGATGCCGCTGACAATGGTTCTTTTTTCCGCGCCGAGATCAACTTCCAGTTTCAATAATTTATCCGCCTTTTCCACTTTTTCAGCGCTAAGGATCGTGCCTATTTTAAGATCAAGTTTCGCGAAATCATCAAACCCGATCTGAGGCTTATCATTCGTGGTTTGCGGTTTAGCATTATCAGGTGTGCTACCCGTTGCATTATTTTCCATGGCCTGTTTTTTATTTTTTAGTTTTTCAACCTGTTCCGCCACCTCAGCATCTTCCATTTTTCTGAATAATAATTTCGGTTCGCGTAATGAATACCCCACACTTAACAATTTGGACTTCCCGGCATTTTCCCAGTCCAGCATCTTATCCACCACCTTCATCATGTAAGCCATTTTTTTGGCGGTAAATGGCAGGAAGGGGTTGATGAAAATGGCAAGGTTCGCCGTAAGCTGCAGGCAAACATGCAGGCAATTATCAATAATTTGTTGCCATTCAATTTCTTGTTGGAAAAATCTATTCTTTTCTTCATCCGTTACATCTGATTTCTGAAATATTCTAAGTCCTTCTATTTTTTTTTCAACAATCCAGGGTTGTTTATCCTGTAAATATTTATTGCCTTTTCTTGCCAGATCAATCACTTCATACAACGCATCCCTGAACTTATATCCTTCAATTAATTTTTCAATACTGGCTTTAGTGAGCAGAATATTTTCAAACATTTTTTTATCCGCATCATCCAAAATATCCAAATGTAATGGCGGAATTTTTCCATTGCATAATTTATGCATCAGTACAAAAGCCCTGTTCACGAAATTGCCGAAGATGGCCACCAGTTCATTGTTCAGGGCATCCTGGAAACCCTTCCAGGTAAATTCACTGTCCTTCGTTTCCGGGGCGATCTGGGTCAGGTAATACCGCAATGCATCCACCATCATATCCCCGCCATTCTCTTTTTTCACAAGGTCATTGATATAATCTTCCATCTCGATGCTCCATCCCCTGCTGGTGCTCATCTTATCGCCTTCAAGGTTCATGAACTCGTTGCTGGGAACATTATCAGGCAGGATATTCCCATGCAGTTTCAGCATCACCGGGAAGATGATGCAATGAAAAACGATATTATCCTTACCAATGAAATGTACCAGTTTGGTGCCGGCATCATACCAGTAAGGTTTCCAGTCTTTGTTATTATCCAGCGCCCATTGTTTGGTGGCGCTGATATAACCGATCGGCGCATCAAACCATACATACAATACTTTACCCTTGCCCCCTTCCACGTTGGCGGGCAAAGCAACGCCCCAATCCAGGTCGCGGGTTACGGCACGTGGCTGCAAACCAAGGTCCATCCAGCTTTTGCACTGCCCCAGCACATTCACTTTCCAGTCATCTTTATGCTCCTTTAATATCCATTCCCTTAAAAATCCTTCATGCTTGTCCAATGGAAGGAACCAATGTGTTGTAGATCTTTTTGTGGGAGCGTTCCCGCTTAATGTACTTCTTGGATTGATCAGTTGTTCAGGGCTCAAAGAAGTACCGCATTTTTCGCATTGGTCGCCATAGGCATTTTCATTACCGCATACCGGGCAGGTGCCGATGATATAACGGTCAGCCAAAAACGTTTTTGCTTCCTCATCATAAAACTGTTCCGTCTCTTTTTTTTCCAGGTCGCCCTTATCATTCAACGCGGTGAAAAATTCCTGGGCCGTCTCCTGGTGCAAGGGCGATGAGGTGCGGTGATAGATGTCGAATGAAATGCCCAGGTCGGCCATATTGCACTTCAGCATGGAATGGTATTTATCTACGATCTCCCGCGGGGTGGTTCCTTCCTTCATTGCCTGGATGGTGATGGCTGCACCATGTTCGTCGCTGCCGCAAACATACACCACGTCTTCTTTTTTTGCCCGCAGGTAACGCACATAAATATCCGCAGGCAGGTAGGCACCTGCCAGGTGACCGATATGCTTGGGGCCATTGGCATAAGGCAATGCAGAAGTGATCAGATATCGTTTGGGTTGATTCATTTCGCTGCAAAAATACCTAAACAGCGGTCAATACCGAAATTTGAGTAAATTCATCCTATGAAACGCAAGGATTTTCTTTCTTCCATTGTTCCGCTGGGTGTAAGTTTTGCATCCATCGCCAAAGGAAGGGAGTTTATCGAAGACCCCGATGCACCAACGGTCATTCCACGCTATTTGAAAAAGGGCGACACCATTGGCATTACCTGCCCTGCCGGTTTCATTACGGAGCTGGATATCCAGTCGGCTGTGATGAAATTAAAGGAATGGGGATTCCAGGTGAAAGTGGGCAATACGGTTGGTAAAAAAAACTTTACGTTTGGCGGAACGGATGAAGAACG
>JAYWAZ010000112.1:0-2173 GCA_043781975.1 Bacteroidota bacterium | reverse complement strand
GTCGATGTCCAGGCGGTAGATACGGCGTACAGGCTTTTCCGTTAATTTGATGATGTCCTCCCTGGTGATGGCCCGCTTCAGTTGTTTCTTGAACGGCGAGAAGGCCTTGTCGATGGCTTCCAGCACGATTTCCCAGGTCTCGTGCTTCTTCTCCAGTTCCTTGTATATCTTCTCTTCAAAGAATATCTTTTCCAGGGAAGTGTAATGCCATTTTTCCATCAGCTCAGCCAGCCGGATCTCCAGTTCCCGGCGTAACAGCTCCCTGGTATTATCGGTCGCCACTTTCAGCAATTCATGAACGCCCAGGAACTGTGGCTTATTCTTCACGATCACGCAGGTATTGGGCGAGATGCCCACTTCACAATCGGTGAACGCGTAAAGGGCGTCGATGGTGATATCCGGTGAGATGCCCGCTGCCAGTTCGATGATGATCTCCACGTCGGCGGCCGTATGGTCGGTCACTTTTCTGATCTTTATCTTTCCCTGGTCATTGGCTTTCACGATGCTTTCCATCAGCTGGGTGGTGGTAACGCCAAAGGGTACACTTTTTATCAGCAGCGTTTTCTTGTCCTGCTCCTCAATGATGGCCCGCACCCTGATCTTTCCGCCGCGCCGTCCCTCGTTGTAATTACTGGCGTCCATGATGCCGCCGGTCTGGAAATCGGGCAACAGCTCGAATTTTTTTCCCCGGAGACATTTGATGGAGGCCTCGATCAGTTCACAAAAATTATGCGGTAGGATCTTGGTCGCCAGTCCTACGGCGATGCCTTCGGCGCCCTGGGCCAGTAGCAGCGGGAATTTCATCGGCAGGGTCACCGGCTCATTCTTACGGCCGTCGTAACTCAATGCCCATTCGGTGGTTTTGGCGTTGAAAGCCACTTCCAGCGCGAATTTGCTCAGCCTCGCCTCGATATACCGGGAAGCGGCGGCCTCATCGCCGGTACGCACGTCGCCCCAGTTTCCCTGGGTCTCTATCAACAGGTCTTTTTGTCCCAGGTTCACCAGTGCATCACCGATACTGGCGTCGCCGTGCGGGTGGTACTGCATGCTTTGGCCGATGATATTTGCCACTTTGTTAAAACGCCCGTCATCCATTTCCTTCATCGCGTGGAGGATGCGGCGCTGTACCGGTTTCAACCCGTCTTCAATGGCGGGTACGGCCCTTTCCAGGATCACATAACTGGCATAGTCGAGGAACCAGGTCTTGTACTGGCCGCCGATGCCGGCGTCGGTGTGGGTGTATTCTTCTTTGTTTTTTGACTTTGCCATGGCCTCACCACCCTTCCTCCTCTCCGACAGAGCGGAGGCGGTGCTTTATATCTTTAATGGTTATTTAATCATCCAAATCAACAGTATCACTTTAATCAACACTTATTCAGACACCCTTTTACTTACCAAGCACTTCAATTCGGCCTCACCACCCCCAACTTCGTTCCTTAGTTTCGCTTTGCTCAGTAACCTCTCCGAAAGAGCGGAGGCGGTGCTTTATATCTTTAATGGTTATTTAATCATCCAAATCAACAGTATCACTTTAATCAACACTTATTCAGACAGCCTTTTACTTAGCAAGCACTTCACTTATTGAAGTGTCGCCTTCTTCTCCCCCTGGGTGAGCGTTAGTGTGGGCTTTCACTTCAAACTCCTTCATATTACCAACCGTTCCCTGCACATCAAAGATTTCCTGTGCGATCATTGACTTCAGGCGCCACAAAAGGTAGGCGTCACCGGTAGAATGTTTGGCCTTGCCCAGGTACTGGTGAATGATCTTCGAGGCTTTTTGCCAGTCGCCGGTGACGAAGCGCTTCAGGTCGGCGTCATAAAAATCATCTTCCTCCTGCGTTATTTTTTTTCCGCCTTCCAGTAAGCGAATGCCTTTATTTTCATTACAGATCTTCGTCCATTCGTCCGGGTCCACTTCAAATTCACTCAACGTGATCTCCCGCGCCAGTTTTTTCGCTTTCACGAATTCCTTTGGCGGTATATCATATAGATTAACAGGATAAAAAAGATTCCCTTTCTCATTCAGGAAGGGAAGATTATTAAGGTATAAAATAAAAATTCTTCCATGGTATTCTTTCAACTGGCTTACCAGCCAATAGTAACTGCACACATCATGCTTGTTTTGTGCAGCCCAGATCCAGAGCTGCTCTTGGAGATTGGCATCCAGCCGCTG
>JAYWAZ010000111.1:0-2177 GCA_043781975.1 Bacteroidota bacterium | reverse complement strand
TTCATCCATCAATTCTTCCACAGCATGCAAAGCGGCATCCACCATCATTACCCGTTCCCCATTTTTGGGCGATCGCTGGCCGTTCTCTTCTTTTACCGGAGTGGGCGCAAACACGTGATCGCTCACACTGCCCGCATCCGGTTCTGCCGCCTGTTGTGCCAATGCAAAATCAGCCAGTACCTTTTCCAATGTATCGGCTTCCAGTTGGTTAACCGAATGCTCACTATATCCTACCCCGTTCAATAATAACCTTAGTTTGGGTATCGGATCGTATAAACCATGTTTCAACAGCTCTTCGCGGTTACGGTAAAATTCTTTTCGTACACCGCTGGTATGATGCCCCAGCAAGGGCACTTTAGCATGAACCAATACCGGCCTGCGTTCCATACGTGCATACGCAATGGCCTGCTCCATGGTTTCATAACTGCGTATAAAATCACTGCCGTCGCATTGTAACCTTTTCAGGCCTTTAAAACCGGCTGCATATTCATACGCATTGCCGGTTCTTATTTCATCTGATGAGGCACTGATGCTCCAGCCATTGTCCTGTACCAGGTAAATAATGGGTAATTGTTTTAATACAGCAAACTGTAATGCCTCACTTACTTCACCTTCCGTTACACTTCCGTCGCCTAAAGAACAGATAACGATCGGCAATAGGCCGTCCGCTGTTGTTCGCAAAAGATCTGACCCTGCCTGCTCCAGAAACTTTATACCTTGTGCAATACCTGTGGTGGGTATGGCCTGCATTCCCGTGGCACTGCTTTGATGAATGATAGAAGGGCGGTGCGCATCACGGCTGTTGGGATGGCAATAATAAGAACGCCCGCCTGAAAAAGGATCTTCTCTTTTTGCGAGTAGCTGCATCATTAATTCGTATGGGGTAAAACCTGCAGCCAACATCAGGCTATCATCGCGGTAATAAGGGCTAAGCCAATCGCAGGGTAATAATTGTATCCCCGTGGCTATTTGTATCGCCTCATGCCCCCGTGAAGTGGAATGTACATATTTACAAACCTGCCGGTTAGCATCATAGGTTTCTGACATCGACTTAGCAGTAACCATCAGTTGGTAGGCCTGCCATAAACGGTCAGGTGTCAACATCCGGTCAATAGATGGCGTATGCCTGGCAATAGTGAGTGTTTCCATTTATTTGATCTCGAGGAAAAACATTTTTTCTTTCCCGTAAAAACCTTCCAGTATATCATCGGTAACACATTCGCCCACGCCGGCCGGTGTGCCGGTATAGATGAGGTCGCCGATATTGATTGAAAAATATTGTGAGATATGCGATACGATCTCATTGAATGGAAAGATCATATCCGCTGATGTTCCCTCCTGTACCGTTTCTTTATTTTTCTGCAATGAAAAATGTATCGGGCTGCCCAGTATTTCGGGTGTAAAATTCACCCACTTACCAATCACCGCAGAATTATCCCATGCTTTGGCTTTTTCCCATGGCAGGCCTTTCTTCTTCAATTCTGCCTGTATATCCCTTGCTGTAAAATCGATACCGATGGTAAATGCGTCATAATACAGTTCTGCATCTGCTTCACCAATATACCTTCCGTTCTTACTTACCCGCAAAACGATCTCTGCTTCGTAATGCAGTTCATTGGTAAATTCAGGATAATAGAACGGTGCGTTCGATGTCATCAAGGCTGTCTTCGGCTTCATAAAAATGACCGGCTCTTCCGGAACAGCATTGCCCAGCTCTTTGGCATGGTCGGCATAATTGCGGCCTACACAGAAAATTTTCATATTGATGCAATTTAAAATACAATCTAAATACCAACCCTATAACTTATAAAAGGGTCGCTTTATTATTCAAAGTTCAGGCTGTTGGCCATATTCATGGTCTTATCCAGCCCAATAGCAGCAAAAGATTCGATAATGGCAGCGCAATCGGCGATCTTCTTTTCTACAACAGGTATTTCTGAAGGCAGCCATCTGCCCAAAACAAATGCTACCTGCTGCCCTTTCGGAAAACCGTTACCTATACCAAAACGTAGTTTGGGATATTGATCCGTTCCCAATGTAAGTTGAATATCCTTCAACCCGTTATGCCCCGCATCACTGCCCGAGCCTCGCATCCGTATCTTGCTCAATGGTAAGGCCAGGTCATCTACAATCGTAAGGGTATTTTCCAGGGGTATTTTTTCTTTATCCATCCAATA
>JAYWAZ010000110.1:0-2179 GCA_043781975.1 Bacteroidota bacterium | reverse complement strand
TCACCGTATCCCGAATCGCCCCTTATGTTAATGATATTATACCGGAATCCCTTTGTAGGCTGAAAGGCCGCTCCAATGGTAAAAAGATAATAGATGCTATCGTTTCCGGGGGCTGGGATAATGATGTCGTTATCGGTACTGCTGAGATCTCCCATCAGGCCATTGCCGTTTTTCATTGGCTGGTGTTTCCTGTTCAAGAGGCCCAATCCGTTGGTATAAAAAAGTAATTTCCCGTTCCTGTCGGATATCACCGTATTCCCTTCCTCCGATTTTTGAACACTGTTATATAATGGCGTTGGCGGTGTTTGATTGAAATCCAGTCCCACCTTGTTACCAAAATACCAGGTATTCGCTTGTTTTTGGGCTGTTGCAGAGCACAACAGGAAAAGAAAAAAATATGTGGCGGTTAGTTTTGTCAACGGGTTTTATTAAATAGATGCATCACAAAGTAAAACCGTTGCATAGGCCACCAGGCCTTCTTCCCGGCCAACGAAACCCATTTGCTCGGTCGTGGTTGCTTTTATTGAAACATCGGTCACCGGAATGCCTGTTACGGATGCAATGACCTCTCTCATTTGTAAAACATAAGGGCTGACCTTGGGAGCCTGCAGGCAAAGGGTGGAGTCGATATTGATGATGCGGTAGCCTTTTTCCGTTATCAATTCCAAACAGCGGCTCAACAATATCTTACTGTCGATATTCTTATATACTTCATCTGTATCCGGAAAATGATTGCCGATATCGCCCAGGGCCAGGGCACCCAAAAGGGCGTCGCAGATGGCATGCAGCAATACATCCGCATCACTATGGCCCAGGGCACCCTTTGTATGCGGGATCCTTATCCCGCCGATCCACAACTCCCTTCCTGCAACCAGCTGGTGAAAATCAATGCCAGAACCAATTCTATAAGCCATTCGTTTTTTTTATCCTGCAAATATCTGCAATTCCGCCGGGACTAAAAACAAAAATGCGTCAAACCAAGGGTCTGACGCATTTCTGCAATTTTTTGAAAGATCAAATTTATTTTGAATTAAAGACCAAACCAAAACGCCATGTGTTTGATAATGGGTTACGATTAACACCATTTCCTGAAGGAAACAGATAAGCAAAATTCAATTCGAAGATATTATATTTCAAGCCTGCGCCAACGGTTAAATACTTACGATTTCCTTTTGCTGGATTCTCGTAGAAATATCCTGCACGGAAAGCGAACTGGTTATTATACCAGTATTCAGCACCTGCCTGTATATTGATCTCCTTTATTTCTTCTGATCCACCACCGGGAGCGTCACCGAATGAACTGAACCAGCTGCTAACAACTCCCTTGGCGCGATATTTTGCCAGTGCGGCAGAATCACCAATATTTGGAGGTGTTGGAACAAGCAACTTATGTACATCCAGTGCGAAAGTGATCTTATTGTTCTCATCGAACACTTTAGTGTATGCAGCACCAAGACCCAGGTTAGCAGGAATGAAATCCTTTTGAGTGGCATCGCTCGTATAAGATATTTTAGATCCCAGGTTGCTTAAGGTAGCACCCCAGTTGAGTCCCTGTCCGTTCTCTTTTGCTCCATGATGGTAATAATGCAAATCAGCAGCTACTGATGAACCGGCTTTATAGGAAACGCCATTAACGGTTCCGCTGGCCAGGTTTGAGTTGATATAGCGTAAAGCGATACCCAGGCCGTTTTTGCTGTTTAATTTCCTGGAGTAACCTGCATCAAATGCAAATTCTTTTGGACGGAATGTCTGGAGGTCATTTCCCAGGTTGTCGGTAAACTGGATGCTTCCCAGGCTGAAATATCTTAAAGAACCGGATATTGCCTGTTGGTCATCGATTTTATAATACCCTGCTAAAGAAGCCAGGTATACGTCATTAACTGACAGGTCCCTTAACCAGGGAACATAGTTCATACCAATTGACCACTTGTTGGAATTAAATGGGGTCCTGGCCAAATTGCCGAATGCGGAATTGGCATCTCCATTTGTTGCAATACTCACATCTCCCATACCGCCACTACGGGCATCAGGTGATATACGTAAAAACGGAACAGCGGTTGTTACCACGTTGATTGGTTGAGTCTGGGCATTAGATACAGTGATTGCTCCTCCCAGTAACATAACTAAGGCAGTTAGTTTCAAAGTTACTTTTTTCATGCGTTTTGTTTTGTCTTGGTTA